>JAHIMW010000185.1 GCA_018896355.1 Pseudomonadota bacterium | reverse complement strand
TGATGATAAAGAAAATGCCCATCTCCCCGGAGGCAAGGAGGCGGAAGGTATTGATGATCGCCGCCGGGCCGCCGCTGACGATGCCGGCGAAGATGATGAGAGAGATGCCGTTCCCGATCCCCTTTTCGGTGATCTGTTCACCCAGCCACATGATAAATGCGGTACCGGCGGTCAGGGTGATCACCGTCATCAGACGGAATGCCCAGCCTGTGTTGATCACGATCGAAGCCCCTGTGGGGCCCGCCATGTTTTCCAGACCGATCGCAATTCCAAAGCCCTGGATCAAGCTGAGAACAACCGTACCGTACCGCGTGTACTGCGTAATCTTTCTCCGGCCCGCCTCGCCTTCCTTGGAAAGCTTCTCCAGGTGGGGGATCGCCACGGTCAGAAGCTGCAGGATGATCGATGCGCTGATGTAGGGCATGATCCCGAGCGCAAAGACCGAAAGATTGCTCAGAGCGCCGCCCGCAAACATGTCAAAGAGGCCGAGAAGGGAACCCTTGGCCTGCTCGAAGAAGGCCGCAAGCGCCGCGGTATCGATCCCCGGCGTCGGCACATGGGCGCCGATCCGGTACACTACCAGCAATAGAAACGTAAATAGAATCCTCTTCTGGAGTTCCGGTATCTTGGAGATATTTTTAAAGCCTTCTAACAAATCAGATGACCTCTACAATGGCGCCGCCCGCGGCTTCGATCTTCGCCCTTGCCCCACGACTGACCTGATCGACGTTGACGGAAAGGGCGAAATTGATCTCCCCGTTTCCCAGGACCTTGATCCCATCCGCGGCCCCCGATACCAGGCCTACCGCCGTCAGGGTATCGCGATCCACTACGGATCCTTCCTGAAATCTCTTCAACTGCTCGATATTTACGATCGCGATGACGCGCCTCATCGGATTCTTGAATCCCCGCTTGGGCAGCCTTCGGTAAAGGGGCATCTGCCCCCCTTCAAAACCGGGACGGACACTGTGTCCGGAACGGGCGTTCTGGCCTTTTGCGCCCTTGCCGGCCGTTCCCCCGTGTCCCGAACCATCGCCGCGACCGACTCTCTTTTTCTTTTTCCGCGAACCCTCCGGGGGCTTCAATGTTCCCAGATTCATTTCCCGTTCCCCTCAACTTCCACCGCAACCACCAGGTGACCGACCTTCCGGATCATCCCGCGGATTTCCGGTGTATCATTCAGCACCACGCTTCGGTTGACCTTGCCCAGTCCCATTCCACGAACGACCCTGCGCTGAGCCTCCGGTCTACCGATGCAACTATGAACCAAAGTAATCTTGAGCATTTTAACCAAAGCCTGTTCCTCTCAGCCTTAATTTTCGGCAACACCTTTGCCCCTGGCGGCAAGGATCTCGGATGGCGCCCTCAGCTGGCACAGTCCTTCAATGGTCGCCTTGACCAGGTTGTGCGGATTATGCGATCCAAGGCACTTCGTCAGGATATTGCGAACGCCGGCCACTTCCAGCACCGCGCGCACCGCCCCTCCCGCAATCAGCCCGGTCCCTTCCGACGCGGGCTTCAGCAGCACCTTTCCGGCGCCGTAATGGCCGATGACACTGTAGGGAATCGTCCGATTCTCTACAGCGACCCGGATCATCGCCTTCTTGGCCTGCTCCATGCCCTTGCGGATCGCCTCCGGGACTTCATGAGCTTTGCCAAGACCGGCGCCGACGGATCCCTTCCCATCGCCGACCACGACCACGGCGCTGAACCGGAAGCGTCGCCCGCCCTTCACCACCTTGGCCGTTCTGTTTATCGTAATCACCCTGTCGAGAAGTTCCAATTCTTCCATAATCTTCGTTTCCTACGATCATCCCTTCGCTGTTGATTGTCGAATTGCAGGCTAAAACTTCAGTCCCGCTTCCCTCGCGCCGTCGGCCAAGGCCTTAACCCTTCCATGATAGAGAAATCTCCCGCGGTCGAAGACAACATCTCCGACACCAACTCCCTGAAGGCGTTTGGCAAGCAGCACCCCCACCGCCTTGGCCGCTTCGATCTTTTTCAAACCGGCGAGGGAATTCCCCAACTCCTTGCTCAGCGTCGAGGCTTCCGCCAGGGTCCTCCCGGAATCATCGGCAATGGCCTGGGCATAGATATGGACCGCAGACCTGAACACGGAAAGGCGGGGCCGCTTTTCGGTTCCAGTCACCTTTCCCCTGACCCTCATCTTCCGTTTGCTTCTGATCTTTTCAATTTTTTTCGTAGCCAATGTCCTACCTCATAACGGGGTGCGCCGGAACCGGACCGGTCGCACCGGAAACTTTAGGCGCCTACGGACTTGCCGACTTTGCGTCTGATCTTCTCGCCCAAATACTTGATGCCCTTGCCCTTGTACGGCTCCGGCTTCTTCAGGCTTCGGATCTCCGCCGCCACGCGACCGACCAACTGCTTGTCGATACCGGAGACCATAATGTTGATCAGCTTATCGACCCTGATATGAACCCCTTCCGGTATCGGATATTTGACCGGAGCGGAAAAACCGATGATCAGTTTCAAGGTGCTTCCCCCGACTTCGGCGCGGTATCCGACCCCGGAAATTTCAAGGCTTTTCTCGAACCCGATGCTGACCCCCTTGACCATATTGGCCACCAGGGTCCGGACCAGTCCATGCAGGGATCTTTCGATTCTTCCGTCGGACGGCCTTGTGACCTCCACCACCCGGTCGCCCAGGATCACATCGACGCCGCCCGGCACTTCCAAGGAGAGCTTTCCTTTGGGGCCCTCAACCATAATCACGGAATGATCCCGGCTTACCTTTACACCAGCCGGAATTTCCACGGGTATTTTACCAATTCTTGACATGGTTTCCTCTCCACACTTCCGATGCCTGTCCGCTTTTCACTTACCACACATTGCAGAGAAGCTCACCACCCAGGCTCAACTCCCGTGCCTCTTTATCCGTCATTACGCCCTTGGAGGTGGAAAGGATGGAAATTCCATAACCGTTCAGCACCTGAGGGATCTTCTCACTCTTCACATACACCCGTCGTCCCGGCTTGCTGACCCGTTGAATATCGGTAAGCACCGTTCTCTTTGCATCCGGGTACTTCAGATAGATCCGAAGCAGATCATGCGTTTGCGGATCCTTTTTGATGTCATAACCACTGATGTATCCGGATTTCTTCAATACCTTCGCCATATTCAGATTGATCCGCGAGTTCAGCACATCTACGCTCTTGAAATGAACCCGGTTGGCATTTCTGATCCTGGTGAGCATATCCGCGATCGGATCGGTCATCCCCATATTGCTGCTCCCTTTCTACCAGCTCGATTTGATCATGCCGGGAATTTCCCCTTTCAGGGATAAATTCCTTAGACATATTCTACACATATCAAATTTCCGGTAATACGCCCTCGGCCTCCCGCAAATCGGACACCGGTTATAGCCTCTGACCGAAAATTTCGGTTTTCTGTTGGCCTTCACAATCAAGGATGTCTTTGCCACTCTTATCCTCCAGAGATATATCCTGCTGTTTTTTAGTTCCTGAACGGCATACCCATCAGTTTCAGCAGTTGTCTTGCCTCATCGTCCGTCTTGGCCGTGGTCACAATCGCAATATTCATGCCCCTGACCTTATCGATCTTGTCATATTCGATCTCGGGAAAGATGATCTGTTCTTTGAGACCCAGGGAAAAATTCCCTCGCCCGTCAAACGATTTCAGCGGAATCCCCCGAAAATCGCGAACACGCGGAAGGGCGACACTGACCAGCCTGTCAAAAAATTCGTACATTCTCTCCCTGCGCAAGGTCACGCAGCAGCCGATGGACATCCCCTGACGAAGCTTGAAGGTCGCGATGGACTTCCTCGCCTTGGTAATGATCGGCTTCTGCCCTACGATCGTGGTCATTTCCGCCGTCGCGCTGTCCAGAATTTTGACGTTCTGAATGGCCTCCCCGAGCCCCATGTTGACGACGATCTTCACCAGCTTGGGGACTTCCATTGCATTCTTGTAATGAAACTCCCTGGTGAGGGCCGGAACCACTTCCTTGGTGTAATAATCTTTTAGTCTTGCCATTTTCCCCAGCCTATGTATCCAGAATCTCGCGACACTTGGCGCAGACTCGCACTTTTTTCCCATCGTCCAGGATCTTGTATCCGACCCGGACACCGGTACCGCACTTGCTGCACAGATACATCACGTTGGAAACGTGAATCGGCCCCTCCTTCTCAACGATGCCGCCCTTGCCTTTGGCATCCGGTTTCTTGTGTCGTTTGATGAAGTTTATCTTCTCGACAACAACCCGCTCCTTGTCGGCAATCAGGCTCTGGATCTTCCCCGTCTTCCCCTTCTCTTTGCCGGCGATTACCTTGACGGTATCCCCTTTTTTAAGTCGCTTTCCCAGCATCTCTTATTCCTCAGTCGCTCTCTTTTCCCTTGAAGGCGCGCCTATAAAACCTCGGGAGCCAGAGAGATGATCTTCATGAACTGCTTTGCCCGGAGCTCGCGTGCGACCGGCCCGAAGATTCTCGTCCCGACCGGCTCCATCTGGTTCGTGATGAGAACGGCGGAATTATCATCGAACTTCAGGTATGAACCGTCCGCCCGCCTCACCTCTTTGACCGTTCTGACGACCACCGCCTTCATGACATCGCCCTTCTTCACCTTTGAATTCGGCAGGGCCTCCTTGACGGCAATGACGATGACATCGCCCAGGCTGGCAAATCGTCTCCTGGACCCTCCCAGCACCTTGATACATGCCACCTTCTTGGCGCCCGAATTATCAGCTACGTTCAACACCGTCTGCATCTGAATCATAACAACACTCCATTGCGCTTCAGCACTCTACCTTGCCTTCTCCAAGATCTCCAGCATCCGCCACCGTTTGTCTCTGCTCAGCGGCCGGGACTCCACAATGAGAACCTTGTCGCCCACCTGGCAGGCGTTCTGCTTGTCATGGGCCTTGTATTTGACATAACGCTTGATATACTTGTGAAAGATCGCGTGCTTCACGAGCCTTTCTGCCCGGACGACGACCGTTTTATCCATCTTGCTGCTTACGACGATGCCCTTGATGGTGATCTTGTTGCCGCGTTGCTCCACTACTTTACCTCCTTTTCAGCCATAACCGTTCTGATACGGGCGATATCCCTGCGAACGTGGCCAAGCGTGGCCGGAGAGTCCAGTTGCCCGGAGGCATGGCGCATGCGGAGCTTGAAATAATCCTCGACAAACTCGCGGTTCTTCTGCTGCAACTCATCCATGCTGAGATCTCTGATCTCTTTAATTTTCATCAGACATTTCCCTCGAAAGAAACGTAGTGCCGATGGGAAGCTTATGGGCGGCCAGCGTGAAGGCCTCCTTCGCGATCTCTTTCGGAACCCCTTCAATCTCATAGAGCACGACGCCCGGCTTGATGACCGCCACCCACTCTTCGGGGGCGCCCTTCCCCTTACCCATACGGGTTTCGGCCGGCTTCCTGGTCACCGACTTGTGCGGAAAAATCCGGATCCAGATCTTGCCGCCCCGTTTGACGTGCCGGGTCATGGCTACGCGCGCCGCCTCGATCTGCCGCGCCGTAACCCAGCCGCATTCGGTCGCCTGAAGGGCATACTCACCGAAGGCGACGGTATTGCCGCGCGTGGCCTTTCCACTCATCCGGCCCCTCTGCAATTTCCTATACTTAACCCTTTTCGGCATTAACATCGTTCAAAACCCCTGTTCTCGCTGCTGATCGCTATATCATCCTCCGGAACGCCGGCCTTTCTTGAAAGGCCTACTTCACCGCCTCTTTCTTGCTGGACAAAACCTCCCCATGGAAAATCAGGACTTTGACACCGATCAGACCATAGGCCGTATGGGCCTCCGTAAAACCGCAATCGATATCCGCCCTCAGGGTATGGAGGGGGACACGGCCCTCCCTGTACCACTCCGATCTGGCCATCTCCGCGCCACCCAGCCGACCGCCACAGTTCACCCGGATCCCCTTAGCACCGAACTTCATCGCCGAGGTGACACATTTCTTCATCGCCCTGCGGAACGCTACGCGCCTTTCTAACTGTTGCGCGACATTTTCAGCCACCAGTTGCGCATCAATCTCCGGTTTGCGGACTTCAAGGATATTGATGATCACCTCGCTCTTCGTGATGGTCTCGAGATCCTTTTTCAGTTTTTCGATTTCGGATCCCTTCTTCCCAATAATAATCCCGGGGCGGGCCGCGTGAATATTGACTTTGGCCTTGTTGGCAGCCCTTTCGATTTCTATCCTGGAGATACCGGCGTGGTAGAGCTTCTCCTTCAGGAACTTTCTAATTTTCAGATCCTCATGGAGCAATTCGGAATAATTTTTCTCCGAAAACCACTGAGAACGCCATGTCTTGATACCACCCAACCTCAACCCGATCGGGTTAACCTTCTGCCCCAACCTCTCACCTCCTCAAGTCTTACCGTTCATCCAGAACCACGGTGATGTGACCCATCCGCTTCTTGATCGAAGCCGCCCTTCCCTGCGCTCTCGCCCGCCAGCGCTTCAGCGAGGGGCCTTGATCGACAAAAATCTCCTTCACGTAAAGGATATTCTCATCGATGTCGGGATTCTGCTTCGCATTGGCAAGCGCAGACAGGATCACCTTGCTCACAGGTTCGGCCGCGTATTTTCGCGTAAAAAGGAGTATCTGCTTCGCCTCCCCGACCTTCTTTCCTCTGACCAGATCGACCACGAGCCGTATCTTCTGCGGCGACATCCGAATATACTTGGCAACTGCTCTTGCTTCCATAACTAACTCCAAAACGCCACCGGGAAACTTCCCAGTTCAATAACAGAAATCCTACTTGCGCAGCTTCGTTTTGCGGTCTCCTGCGTGGCTGTAAAAAGTTCGGGTCGGCGCAAATTCGCCCAATTTATGGCCAACCATGTTTTCGGTCACAAAGACCGGAATGAATTTCTTTCCGTTGTGTACCGCAAAGGTCTGTCCGATCAATTCCGGGGTAACGGTGGAACGGCGCGACCAGGTTTTGATGACCGTCTTATTCCCCGCGGATTCCTGCCTCCTGACCTTTTCCAGAAGACTTTCCTCTATGAATGCGCCCTTCTTGATTGAACGTGCCACCTTTTAACCTCTTCGTTTTACGATATATTTATCGGTACTTTTATTGGTCCGCGTCTTATGGCCCTTTGTCGGCACGCCCCAAGGGGTGCAGGGATGACGGCCACCGGACGACTTCCCCTCCCCGCCGCCCATCGGATGATCGACCGGGTTCATCACAACGCCCCTCACCTTCGGCCGTCGGCCGAGCCAGCGTTTACGCCCCGCCTTGCCGAGGCTCAGGTTCTCGGAATCGATGTTCCCAATCTGGCCGATCGTGGCCCGGCATTCCATGAAAATCTTCCTCACCTCTCCGGAAGGAAGCCGAACCTGGGCATAGCCCGCTTCCTTGGCCATGAGCTGGCCGTAAACACCGGCCGAGCGGATCAGCTGGCCCCCCCGGCCAACCTTGAGTTCCACATTGTGGATCAGGGTTCCCAGCGGAATGTTCTTCAGAGGAACGGTATTCCCGGGTTTGATGTCCGCCTTTTCGCCGCTGATGATGGCATCCCCCACGGCAACCTTGGTCGGGGCGATAATATACCTCTTTTCGCCATCGGCATAATTCAGCAGCGCGATCCGCGATGACCGGTTGGGATCGTATTCGATGGAGGCGACGCGGGCCGGAATATCATCCTTGTCCCTCCTGAAATCGATCAGCCGGTAACGCCGCTTATGCCCGCCGCCGATGTGGCGGCCGGTTATTCTGCCATAGCTGTTGCGTCCACCGGACTTCTTCAGGGGGCGCAAAAGACCCTTCTCAGGCGTCGACTTCGTCAGCTCTTCAAAATCGGAGCAGGTCTGAAACCTTCTTCCCGGCGATGTCGGTTTGTATTTTTTGATTCCCATCCCCTCTATCCCCTTATCCTGCCTGTCTTAAATCCGCTCGGAAAGACAGGTTATGCACCTTCTCCGGTCTCGATGCGGCTGCCCGGCGCCAGGGTCACGATGGCCTTCTTCCAGGCGCTTCTCTGACCCATGACCTTGCCCGATTTTTTCTTCTTACCGCGTACGTTCATGACCCGGACGGCCAGCACCTTAACCTTGAAGATCTTCTCAACGGCACGCCCAACCTCGATGCGGTTCGCCTTGGTATGAACTTCAAAGTTGTACTGATTCGCTGCGTCCCGCGCGAGGGTGCTTTTTTCCGTGCTTAACGTCTTCTTGATGATCTGATACAGTTCCATTATGCTATCAGCGCCCCTTCGATTTTATGAACAGAGGGTTCAAGAAGGACGACATGATCGTATTTCAGCAGGTCGTAGACATTGACTCCCTCCGAGCGGACCATTTTGACATCCCGGATATTCCGCGAGGATTTCTCCAGGACCGGTCTTTTCTGATCGATCACGAAAAGGGTCTTCTTGAATCCGAAACGGTCGATCACCTCTTGGAACCGCTTGGTCTTGATCTCTTCCATCGGGAAATCCCGGAGAATGGTCATCCGTTCTTCCTTGAATTTCATGCTGAGAGCGGAAATAAGGGCCAACCGCCTGACTTTCTTGGGAACCCTGAAGGCATAACCATGCGGTGTGGGTCCAAAGATGATTCCGCCACCCCTCCAGATCGGAGAGCGTGAGTTCCCCACCCTGGCACGTCCGGTTCCCTTCTGACGCCACGGTTTCTTGTTGCTTCCGCTGACATCGCTTCGACCCTTGGTCGAGGCGGTTCCGCTCCGCCGGGAGGCCATCTGCATCCGGACCACTTCGTAAATGACGTCCTCATTCACCGGCGCGCCAAACACGGCCTCGCTTAGCTCAATCTCAGCAACTCTATTATTTTCAATGTCGTACACACCTGCTACTGGCATTTTCCCCACCTAAAAAGCCCCTGCTTATTGACCCTTCTTGATCGCCTGCTTGATCAGCACATATCCGTTCTTGCTGCCCGGAACAGCGCCGCGGACCAGGATCACATTCATATCCGGCCGGACAGCCCATACCAGCAAGTTCTGCACCGTCTTTCTTGCGCACCCCATGTGACCGGGAAGTTTCGTTCCCTTGAAAACACGGGACGGATCGGCGCTTGCACCGATCGATCCGGGGGCCCGGTGAAACATGGAACCGTGGGTCGCCCGGCCGCCGTGGAAACCATGTCGCTTTATGACGCCGGCAAATCCCTTGCCTTTGGTCGTTCCGACAACGTCCACATAATCACCGGGAGCAAACATTTCCGCATTCAGCTCCTGACCCGCTTCGCAACCATCCGGATCCATATTGAATTCCCGGAGCACCCGGAACAGCCCCTTGTCCGCCTTCTTGAAGTGCCCCTGAAGCGCCCTGGTCACATTGCGCTGTTTGATGCGGCCATATCCCAGCTGCAGGGCATCGTAACCATCCGTCTTGGCTGTCTTTTTCTGAATGACTACGGAGGGCTCCACTTCAATAACCGTCACGGGAACGGAAACACCTTCATCCGAGAAGATCTGAGTCATCCCCAATTTCTTGCCGATCAGTCCTTTTGTCATTATCTCTCTCATCTAAAGTTTGATCTCGACATCCACACCCGCTGACAGATCAAGTTTCATCAGGGCGTCCACCGTCGCCTGTGTCGGCTCAACGATGTCAATCAGTCTCTTGTGCGTCCGGATCTCAAACTGCTCCCGCGATTTCTTGTCCACATGCGGCGACCGGTTCACGCAATATTTGTTGATCTCGGTGGGCAGCGGGATGGGCCCCCCGATGCGGGCGCCGGTCCTCTTTGCCGTCTCTACGATATCCTCCACCGAGCGGTCGAGCAGTTTATAATCATAGGCCTTAAGGCGAATCCGTATTTTTTGATCTTTCATGGCTTCATTCAACCCAATTTGATGTCTGTTCTATTCCAGAATCTTGCTGACAACACCGGCGCCAACGGTCCTGCCGCCTTCCCGGATTGCAAACCGGAGCTGCTCCTCCATGGCGATCGGTGTGATCAGAGTCACTTCCATCTCAACATTGTCGCCGGGCATGACCATCTCCACGCCCTCTGGAAGATTGGCCACACCGGTCACATCCGTGGTCCGGAAATAGAACTGCGGACGATAGCCGTTGAAGAAGGGGGTATGTCGGCCGCCTTCCTCCTTCGTCAAGACATATACCTGCGCCTTGAACTTGGTGTGCGGCGTGATCGAACCCGGCTTGGCCACGACCTGCCCTCTTTCCACCTCTTCGCGCTTCGTGCCCCTGAGGAGAACCCCGACGTCATCGCCGGCGCGCCCTTCATCGAGCGTCTTGCGGAACATCTCGACCCCGGTGCAGACGGTCTTGAAGGTCGGGCGAATCCCGATGATCTCGACTTCTTCACCCGTCCGGATGATACCGCGATCAACACGGCCCGTAACGACCGTTCCGCGGCCGGAAATGGTAAAGACATCGCCGACCGGCATCAGAAACGGCTTGTCCAGATCACGAACCGGCATCGGAATGTAGGTATCGACGGCTTCCAGAAGCTCCCAGATGGATTTCGCATCCGCCGACTTCGGATCGTCGGCCTCCAGGGCCTTCAACGCCGAGCCTCTGATAATGGGAATATCGTCGCCAGGAAAATCATACGCCGTCAGCAGTTCCCGCAGTTCAAGCTCCACCAGATCGAGAAGCTCGGGGTCATCCACCAAATCAACTTTATTCATATAAACAACGACACAAGGAACCTGGACCTGACGGGCAAGGAGAATGTGCTCCCGGGTCTGAGGCATGGGACCATCGGAAGCCGCAACAACAAGGATCGTGCCATCCATATGGGCTGCGCCGGAAATCATGTTCTTGATATAGTCGGCATGGCCCGGACAGTCGACATGCGCATAGTGTCGTTTTTCCGTCTGATATTCCACATGCGAGATGTTGATGGTGACCCCTCTCTCCTTTTCTTCCGGAGCATTATCGATGGAATCAAAGGGCCTGAACTCGGCAAATCCCTTCGTGGCCAAGTGTTTTGTGATCGCGGCCGTCAATGTGGTTTTTCCATGATCGACATGACCGATGGTGCCGATATTCAGATGCGGCTTCGTCCTCTCAAATTTTTTCTTAGCCATCTCTAACCTCCTTAAACGTTGAATGGGTTGTTAAAAACGGTAATGGGCAAAGGCTTTGTTGGCTTCGGCCATCTTGTGGACAGCTTCCCTCTTCTTGACCGCCCCACCCCGATTGTTCGCCGCATCGATCAGCTCAGCGGCCAACTTTTCCCGCATCGTTTTTTCGGAGCGCTCCCGCGCATGGGTAATCAGCCAACGGATCCCGAGGGCAATCCGGCGGGAGGGAATTACCTCCGTCGGCACCTGATACGTCGATCCCCCAACACGCCTCGATTTGACCTCGATCACCGGCTTGACATTGTTCACGGCCTTTTCAAAAATATCGACCGGCGTCTCCTTGACCCGGTCCTGAATAATATCAAAGGCCCCATACAGGATAGACTCCGCAATGCTCTTCTTCCCTCGCTTCAGGAGGCTGTTGATGAACCTCGCCACAAGCCGGTTGTTGTATTTCGGATCCGGCAGGATCTCTCTCTTGGTAACTTCTCTTCTCCTCGGCATGACTCTATCCCCGCTTAGCTCGGTCTCTTGGCCCCGTATTTTGACCTGCTCTGTTTTCTGTCCTGGACGCCGACGGCATCCAGCGTCCCCCGGATGATGTGGTAGCGAACACCCGGAAGATCCTTGACGCGACCGCCTCGCACCAGGACGACGGAATGTTCCTGCAGGTTATGTCCAACGCCAGGTATATAGGAAGTGACCTCGTAACCGCTGGTCAGCCGCACCCTGGCCACTTTTCTCAAGGCGGAATTCGGTTTTTTGGGCGTGGAGGTGTAAACCCGGACGCAAACCCCCCGTCGTTGCGGTGATCTTCCCAAAGCGGGTGTCGTCGCTTTCCTGGCGATCTTCGCCCTTCCCTTTCTAACCAACTGATTTATTGTAGGCATTGCCCCTCCCAGCCCTTTATTTGGCTGTTCGTTTCCCTATTTCAACAAGCGATAATAACTATCAATTCATCGCTTCGATGTCAAGGACTTTCTCTTTACTTTTTTCATCCGTAGGAAGCTCCAGCCGGTCTTCATCCAACAGGGCACGTTCCTCGCCGACCGTTGTTATCCCCAGTTTTTTGTACATGGCGAGTCCCGTCCCCGCGGGAATCAGCCTGCCCATGATGACATTCTCCTTGAGGCCGCGCAGATAATCGGTTTTCCCGGCGAGGGAGGCCTCCGTCAGAACCCGCGTCGTTTCCTGGAAGGATGCAGCAGAGATAAAGCTCTGCGTAGAGAGCGACGCCTTCGTGATCCCCATCAGAATGGGTTCACCCTGGGCAGGTTTACCGCCCATTGCCACGACCCGTTCATTCTCCTCCTGAAAGCGGAGCCGCTCCACCTGCTCGTCGGCCATGAAGGATGCATCCCCGGGATCCTTGACCATCACCCTTCGGAGCATCTGGCGGACGATCACCTCCATGTGCTTGTCGTTGATCTTGACCCCCTGAAGCCGGTAGACCTCCTGTACTTCATCCACCAGGTAACGGGCCAGCTCTTTTTCCCCTTTGATCATCAGGAGATCGTGGGGATTGTTGACACCGTCCATGAGTGCCTCTCCGGCCATCACCCGGTCCCCTTCCTGGACGCTGACATGTTTCCCCTTGGGAATCAGATATTCCTTTTCATCCTCGGCGTCGGGGGTGATCACGACCTTTCTCTTCCCCTTGGAATCCTTGCCGTAGGAGACAACGCCGTCAATCTCGCTGATCACCGCAAATTCCTTCGGTTTGCGCGCCTCAAACAGTTCCGCCACGCGGGGAAGACCACCCGTGATATCCTTTGTTTTAGTCGTTTCCCGGGGAATCTTGGCGAGGATGTCGCCGGCATAGATCGTATCGCCTTCCGAGACGACGATGTTGGTTCCAACCGAAAGGAGATGCCGGGCAACGGCACTCGCCCCAGGCACTTTGGCTGTTCTGCCCTTCTTGTCCTTGATCGAGACGCGAGGCCGCATATCCGTCCCCTTGGACTCGACGATGACCTTCCGCGAGAGGCCGGTCATCTCATCCACCAGCTCCTGCATGGTCTTCCCTTCGGTGATGTCCCCGAATTTGACCGTCCCGCCCACCTCGGCCAGGATCGGGATGGAGAAGGGATCCCACTCAGCAATGAGGTCGCCTCTTTTCTGATCCCTGGGCCCCTTTACACGGCTTCCGTCCTCCACTTTAATATGCGCCCCGTAGGGAATGGGATACTTGCCGCGGCTCCGCTCCTGCTCATCGAGGACATGCACCTCGCCGTTGCGGTTCATCACGACAAGCCCCCCGGATCTGCTTTTCACCGTATTGAGTTTCACGAACTTGATTACGCCGTCATGCCTCGACTCCAGCGTGGAGTGTTCCTCGAATTTTGCCGTCCCGCCAATATGGAAGGTCCGCATGGTCAACTGGGTCCCGGGTTCCCCAATCGACTGGGCCGCAATGATGCCAACCGCCTCGCCGATGTTGACGAGGCGCCCACGGGACAGATCACGGCCATAGCACATGGCGCAGACGCCGTGCCTCGACTTGCAGGTGAGCACCGACCGGATATTGACCCTCTCGATTCCGGCGTCATCGATCTTTTTCGCCAAGGCCTCATCGATTTCCTGATTTGCATTGACCAGCGCTTCATGGGTGAAGGGATCCCGGATCTCTTCCAGCACAACCCTTCCCAGGACGCGCTCACCGGCAGTCTCGATGATTTCCCCGCCTTCCATCAATGCGGAAACGTAAATCCCGTCGATCGTCGCGCAATCATCCTCCGAAATGATGCAATCCTGGGCCACATCCACAAGCCTCCGGGTGAGATACCCCGAATTGGCCGTCTTCAATGCCGTGTCGGCAAGCCCTTTCCGGGCGCCGTGCGTCGAAATAAAGTACTCGAGAACCGTTAGACCTTCCCGGAAATTCGCCCGGATCGGGGTTTCGATGATCTCGCCGGACGGCTTCGCCATCAGCCCCCTCATCCCGGCCAACTGACGGATCTGAACGGCACTGCCTCTCGCACCGGAGTCGGCCATCATGTAGATGGGGTTGAAGCTTTCACCCCTGAACTTTTTCCCGTCCGGTCCGGTCCGTTCCTCCGTACCGATTCCGCTCATCATATCCGCGGCAATCTTCTCCGTGGCATGAGCCCAGATATCAATGACCTTGTTGTATCGTTCGCCGTAGGTGATCAATCCCTCCATGTACTGCTTCTGGATCCCCAAGACGTCCTTGTCGGCCTGCGCTACGATCTCTTTCTTGTTTTCCGGTATCACCATGTTGTGGATTGCAATCGAGACCCCGGAATGGGTGGCGTATTTGAACCCGATGTCCTTCAGGCGGTCGGCCAGAAGAACGGTGGTTTTATCACCGCGGGTGCGGTAGCAGTGGTTGATCAGGTTGGCCAGTTCCTTCTTGTTCATCACCTTGTTGATCGCATCAAAGGGGATGGTTTCTGGAATCACTTCGTAAAGCACGACCCGGCCGACGGTGGTCTCTTTCACCTTCCCATCGATGCGGACCTTGATTTTTGCTTGCAGATCGACGACCCGGGCATCCAGTGCGGACCGGACCTCCCCCGGGTCGGCGAAAATCATCCCCTCGCCCTTGACGCCGCTTCTGACGCGGGTCAGATAATAAATCCCCAATACGATATCCTGGCCGGGGACGATGATCGGCATCCCGTTGGCCGGGGAAAGGATGTTGTTGGTCGACATCATCAGGACCCGGGCTTCGGTCTGGGACTCGATGGACAGCGGCACGTGAACCGCCATCTGATCTCCGTCAAAATCGGCATTGAAGGCCGTACAGACCAGCGGATGGAGCTGGATGGCCTTCCCCTCAATCAGGATGGGTTCAAACGCCTGCAGGCCGAGGCGGTGAAGTGTCGGCGCCCGGTTCAGCATGACGGGATATTCCCGGACCACTTCATCGAGGGCGTCCCACACCTCGGTTGTTTCCTTCTCCACCATCTTCTTTGCGCTTTTGACCGTCGTCACAAACCCCTTTTCCTGGAGACGCCGGTAAATGAAAGGCTTGAAGAGTTCCAGGGCCATCTTCTTCGGAAGACCGCACTGGTGAAGCCTCAGATCCGGGCCAACCGTAATGACGGAGCGTCCGGAATAATCGACGCGCTTGCCGAGGAGGTTCTGCCGGAATCGGCCCTGCTTCCCCTTGAGCATATCGGACAGGGAACGGAGCGGACGCTTGTTCGTCCCTGTAATGGCCCTCCCCCTTCGGCCGTTGTCAAACAGAACATCCACTGCCTCTTGAAGCATCCGTTTCTCGTTGCGGATGATGATTTCCGGCGCATTGAGCTCCTGCAAGCGTTTCAGGCGGTTGTTCCGGTTGATGACCCTCCGGTAGAGATCATTCAGGTCGGAGGTGGCGAACCGTCCGCCGTCCAAGGGCACCAGCGGGCGAAGGTCCGGCGGGATCACGGGAAGAACGGTCAGGACCATCCACTCAGGTTTGTTTCCCGACTTCCGCAGGGCCTCAACCACCTTCAATCTCTTGACATATTTTTTCCGCTTCGTCTCCGAAACGGAGTTCTTCAGCTCCGAACGGAGTTCGTCATCCAGTTTAACGAGATCGACCTCTTCGAGAAGGCCGCGGACCGCCTCGGCGCCGATGCCGGCTTCGAAGGCATCCGGGCCGTACTGATCCTTCAGGTCGATATACTCCTCGTCGGACAGGAGGTCCTTCTTTTTCAGCGGGGTGTTCTTGGGATCGAGGACAATCCATGACTCGAAATAGAGTACCTTCTCCAACTCCTTCAAGGTCAGATCGAGAACATTCCCGATCCGGCTGGGCAGACTCTTGAGGAACCAGATATGGGCGACCGGCGTCGCCAGCGTAATATGCCCCATTCTTTCCCGACGGACCTTGGATTGGATGACCTCCACCCCGCATTTTTCGCAGACGACGCCGCGGTGTTTCATCCGCTTGTAGCGACCGCAAAGGCATTCATAGTCCTTGACGGGACCGAAGATTTTCGCGCAGAAAAGCCCGTCACGCTCCGGTTTGAAGGTCCTGTAGTTGATCGTCTCAGGTTTCTTGACCTCGCCATGCGACCAGGAAAGAATCCTTTCCGGAGAGGCAATGGATATCTTGATCGCATTGAATCGGATGGGATCCTTCGGTTTTTCAAAATAACTAAAAACGTCTTCCACGGATGCCTCCTAATGGGGACACCTTGCAGCAAGGTGTCCCCGTACCCACTATAATGTAAATGGGGACACCTTGCAGCAAGGTGTCCTCATCCCTAATCCTGTTCGATCAGCTCCACGTCAAGGCAGAGGCTCTGCAGCTCTTTTACCAGGACGTTGAAGGACTCGGGCAGGCCGGGCTCCGACGTATGCTCACCCTTGACGATCGCCTCATAGATCCTCGTTCTGCCGGCCACATCATCGGACTTGACCGTCAGGAACTCCTGGAGGGTGTAAGCGGCGCCGTAGGCCTCCATGGCCCATACTTCCATTTCACCCAGTCTCTGTCCCCCGAACTGGGCCTTGCCGCCCAGAGGCTGTTGTGTCACCAGGGAATAGGGACCGATCGACCGGGCGTGGATCTTGTTGTCAACCAGATGGTGCAACTTCAGCATGTAGATGATGCCCACGGTGATTTCCTGGTCGAAGGGCTCTCCGGTCCTCCCGTCAAACAGGATGGTCTGACCGGTTTCAGGAAGGCCGCCGGCCTTGAGCATTTTCTTGATCTCCTGTTCATTGGCGCCGTCGAAAACAGGCGTCGATACCAGAATTCCCTTTTTCAGGCGGCTTGCGAACCGGCGGATCTCATCTTCTCCGGCGCCTTTGATGAACCGGTCAAATTCGGGAGAGGAATAGACGGCCTTCATCTCTTTCTTGAGGGCATCCAATCCGCAATGCTGCTCCACGAGGGCATTGATCTTTTCCCCCATGCCTCTGGCTGCCCAGCCCAGGTGTGTCTCCAGGATCTGCCCCACATTCATCCGGGAGGGAACGCCCAGCGGATTCAGGACGATGTCCACCGGTGTTCCGTCCTTGAAATGGGGCATATCCTCCTCGGGAAGTATCCGGGACAGCACGCCTTTGTTTCCATGACGGCCCGCCATCTTATCCCCGACGGAGAGCTTCCGCTTGATCGCAATGTATACCTTGACCAGCTTGATCACCCCCGGTGGGAGTTCATCGCCGGCCTTGAGCTTCTCGATCTTCTCCGCGAAATACGACTCGACGAACTCCTTTTTCCGGGAGAGGTTCTCATACAGCACGCCGATACGGGTCTCCGTCTCTTCTTCGCCGTCCGGGGAGATCTCCCGCCAAAGGTCAAAGGGCGTTCGTTCCAGGATCTCTTCGGTAATGACCTCGCCCTTCTTCAGCAGAATCCGCTTTTTTTTTGGATCGGAAACCTTCACCGCCGACTTTTTTCCGATCAGCATGCCGGCGATCTGCCCCTTCACCCCTTCTGTGATGATCCGGATCTCGTCGTCGCGGTCCTTATTCAGCAGCGATACGGCCTCTTCCCCGATATACTGGGAGCGACTGTCCTTCTCCGTTCCCTTCCGGGCGAAGATCTTTGCGTCGATCACCGTGCCTTCGACGCCGGGAGGAACGCGCAGCGAGGTGTCGCGGACATCACTGGCCTTTTCCCCAAAGATGGCCCGCAGAAGTTTCTCTTCCGAGGAGAGCTGGGTTTCCCCCTTGGGGGTAATCTTTCCGATCAGGATGTCGCCCGACTTCACCGCCACACCCATGCGGACAATGCCGCTGTCGTCGAGGTTTCTCAGGGCCTCTTCCCCAAGATTGGGGATATCCCGGGTGATCTCTTCCTTGCCGAGCTTGGTGTCCCGGGCCATCGTCTCGAATTCCTCGATATGGATGGAGGTATAGATGTCATCCTTGACGATTCTCTCGCTGACCAGAATGGAATCCTCGTAGTTGTACCCCCCCCAAGACATGAAGGCGACCATTACATTCCTTCCCAGGGCCAGCTCCCCCTTGTCCGTGGCGGGACCGTCCGCGATGATCTCTCCCTTGCTCACCTTCTGCCCTTTGCCGACAATGGGTTTCTGGTTGAAACAGGTGTCCTGGTTGGAGCGCTGATACTTGATCAGATTGTAGATATCGACCCCCGTGTCCAGCCCTTCTTTCGCGGGGGAGTCGCATTTGACGACGATCCGCGTGGCATCCACACTCTCGACCACGCCCGATCTCCGGGCCGCCATGACCGCTCCGGAATCCCGCGCCACAACGGATTCCATTCCCGTTCCTACCAGAGGAACCTCGGGTTCCATCAACGGCACCGCCTGCCGCTGCATATTGGATCCCATCAGGGCCCGGTTGGCATCGTCATGTTCCAGAAAAGGGATCAGGGTGGCCGCCACACTGACGAGCTGGTTGGGGGAGACATCCATCATGTTGACATCCATCGGCACAACGGAGAGAAAGTCGCCTCCCTTTCTCGCAGAAATCAGTTGTCCAACGAATTTTCCGTCCTTGTCGAGGGGTCTGTCGGCTTGGGCAATAATCCGGTTTTCCTCTTCGATCGCGGTCAGATAACGTACCTCGTCCAGTACCCGCCCCGCTTTCACAACACGGTAAGGGGTTTCGATGAAACCGAATTCGTTCACACGGGCGAAGGTGCTCAGAGAGACGATCAGACCGATGTTGGGACCTTCCGGGGTTTCCACCGGGCAGATGCGGCCGTAATGGGTGGGATGGACGTCACGGACCTCAAATCCCGCCCTTTCACGCGTCAGACCTCCCGGCCCGAGAGCCGACAATCTCCGTTTGTGCGTGATCTCCGACAGCGGATTCGTCTGATCCATGAACTGGGAGAGCTGGCTGCTGCCGAAGAATTCATTCACCACGGCCGAGACCGGCTTGGCATTGATGAGATCATGGGGCATCATTGTTTCGATGTCCTGGAGACTCATTTTCTCCTTGATGGCACGCTCCATCCGGACCAGACCGATCCGGTACTGGTTCTCGATCAATTCCCCCACTGAACGCACACGCCGGTTGCCAAGATGGTCGATATCGTCCACGCTGCAATCCGGCGTGCTGTTCTTCAGGTCGATCAAATACTTGACAGCCGCCAGGATGTCCTCATTGCGCAGGACGGTTACGGTCGTGGGAACATCGAGATGAAGCTTGTAATTCATCTTCGCCCGTCCTACATCGGAGAGGTCATAACTCTCCGTTTCAAAAAATAGGCTATTGAAAAATTTATGGGCAGTCTCCAGCGTAGGCGGATTGCTTGGCCGCAGTCGCCGATATATTTCAATAATCGCATCTTCCGCCGTCTCGATCCGATCCATCAGAAGCGTGTCCCGGATCGAGGCATTTTCCCGATCTTCGTCGATGTGGATGAACTGGAAGGAGGAAATCCCCTTGTCCCTAAGAAGCTGCAACCCTTCCGCTGTTAGCTCTTCGTTACACCGGATCAGGATTTCGCCGGTATCGAGATCGATTACATCGGAAGAGAAGACCCTGCCGATGATATCCTCGTCGTTCACCGGTATCCGCGTCACCGCGGAATCGATCATCTTCTTCAGCAGAGGTTTTGAAATCTTTCTCCCCTTCTTGATGACAACATCTCCCCCCTTCGTCTCAACATCCGCAGGGGCTTTCCCCCCCAGCAGCGAATCGTTCACGGCCATGAATAGGCGGCCGCCCTCCAGGAAGATCTGCTCAATGCCGTAAAAATAATTCAGGATAAACTGGGTGGAATTCCCCATCGCCTTCAGCAGAATCGTTACAGGCATCTTCCGCCGGCGATCGATCCTCACATAGAGAAGGTCCTTGGAATCGAACTCGAGATCAAGCCAGGATCCTCGGATCGGGATGACCCGTGCCGAATAGATCAGCTTTCCACTGGACAGGGTCTTGCCCTTGTCATGGTCGAAAAAGATCCCAGGCGAACGGTGAAGCTGGCTGACGATCACCCTTTCCGTACCATTCACGATGAAGGTGCCGTTTTCCGTCATCAGCGGGATTTCACCGAAATAGATCTCCTGTTCCTTGATGTCGCGGATCGGCTTGGGCTCCGTATTCCGGTCCGTGTCGAAAACGACCAGGCGGACCACGATCTTCAACGGCGCCGCATAAGTCATCCCCTTCTGAACACACTCCTGCATGTCGTACCGGACATCGCCAATCTTATAGCTGACAAACTCGAGGGAACATTTTCCACTGAAATCGGAAATAGGGAAAACGCTGTTGAATGCGCCCAGCAGACCATAGTTCCTTCTCTTGTTCGGATCGATATCCTGCTGAAGAAACTTTCGGTAGGAATCGGTCTGAATATCGATCAGGTTTGGAATATCGAGTATCTTCCGGATACGGCCAAAATTCTTTCTAAATTCGCCCATAACATCCTTTCGGCTTTTGCCGGCAGCGATCTTAAGCTTTCACCAATAGTCATAAAGGAAAAGAACCCCCTTCAACCTGTCTCTCTGCAAAATCGCGCAGACAACCTGTTGCATCCGGGATTCTAATCCTTACCGTTTTGTGACCGAGACGACTACCTACTTAATCTCAACGGCGCCACCGACCTCTTCGATCTTTTTCTTGATATCGGCAACCTCATCCTTGGAAACGGCCTCCTTGATCGGTTTGGGAACGCCGTCCACCAGGTCCTTGGCTTCCTTGAGTCCCAGACCCGTGATCGCCCTGACCACCTTGATCACCTGGATCTTCTGATCGCCGAACCCCGTCAGAATCGCATCGAATTCGGTCTTTTCCTCAGCCTGAGCAGCCTGCGCCGGACCAGCGGCGGCTACCATGGCAACCGGCGCGGCGGCGCTCACACCAAACTTCTGCTCCAGTTCCTTCACCAGTTCCGAAAGCTCAAGAACCGTCATCCCTTCAATGAATTTTACAACATCCTCTTTGGTAATCTCGTTCGCCATTGTCCTAATTCCTTCCTGTATGATTGTTAGTTTGCTGACGCCTTCTGTTCCCGATAGGCATCGAGAACCTGTACAAAATTCCTCGGTACCCCGCTCAGGACATTCACGAGGGAGGTCTGCACCCCGACCATCAGGGAAAGCAGCTTCCCGATCAAAACCTCCCGGCTCGGCAGTTCAGCCAGAATCGTGAGCTGCTCCCTGCTCAGAGGTTTGCCGCCCATTACGGCCGCCTTGATTTCAAGACTGGCATTCTTCTTGGCAAAATCAACCAGCGCCTTGGTGGTCTCGACCACGTCGCCGCGGGCGATCGCTATGGCCAAAGGCCCTCGGAAGTGCTCTTCCAGTGCGCAGAAATCTGTTTCGCGCGACGCGATGGAGAGCAGCGAATTCTTGACAACCCGGAGTTCCGCATTCGATTTTCGCAGAACAACCCTCAGCGCCGTTATCTTCGCCACATCCATCCCGCTGTAACTGGTGAGAACAGCCAACTTGAAATCTTTCAGCTTTTCATGGAGTTCAGCAGCAACCTGCTCTTTCGTTCTCCGATCCAATCTTCCGCCTCCTTTCCAATCTGATCCGTTCCTTCCGGATGGGGGCATCTTGCGGCAAGGTGTCCCCGTTTAGAAAACCCGTTGAAAAAGTCAGAGAACAGAGCAACATACAGGACGATTTCCCCGGCCCAAAAGGCCACTTATCCCAGTCTCGGCAGGCCGACCGACCACGTTTAAACTTCCTGTACCTGCTGTCTCAGACCCGTTTTCATCTCCCATAGCCCGGCAGGGCCATGGCATTAAATGTCCCGGAGGCCGAGAGGATCCACCTTCACCCCGGGACCCATTACGGTCGAGAGGGAAAGACTCCGGATATAAATACCTTTGCTTGATGCGGGTTTCAATTTGACGACCATCTCTAAGAGCGCAAGAAAATTCTCCGCCAGTTTCTCCACCCCGAAAGAGGTCTTGCCGATGGGACAATGGACAATACCCGCCTTTTCAACACGGAATTCGACCTTGCCGGCCTTCAGCTCCAAAACGGCCTTTCCCACATCAAAGGTCACCGTTCCCACCTTCGGATTCGGCATGAGGCCGCGAGGACCGAGGATCTTCCCCAGTTTGCCGACGCTCCCCATCATATCCGGCGTTGCGATCACCCGGTCAAAATCGAGCCAGCCGCCCCTGATTTTTTCAACAATATCATCCGATCCCACCACATCGGCGCCGGCTTCCAGGGCCTCCCTTTCCTTTTCGCCCTTCGCAAAAACCAGCACCCGGACCGATTTTCCCAGTCCATTGGGAAGAACAACGGAACCCCGGACCATTTGGTCAGCATGCGCTGGATTCACCCCAAGCCGGATGGCGGCATCGACGGTCTCATCAAACTTCGCCCTGGCCGAACCGACCACCAGCGCAACAGCCTCCTGGACGGGATAGCGCTTTGCCACCTCGATATTTTTCCTCGCCTCGATATACTTCTTGCCTCTCTTGGACATGATCAAACCTCAAATCGAAACCCACCGCCGGGGACTTGGGTTCACCGAAACTTTTCCACTTAAGACGCCCGCCGGCACATCCCCCGATGTTCTGCCGGAAGCCCCGGGGACACCTTGCCGCAAGGTGTCCTCACATCAGCTCGCAATTTCAATCCCCATGGATCGCGCCGTTCCCGAAACAATCCGGATCGCCCCCTCAATATCCACGGCATTCAGATCATTGTATTTCAGTTCGGCAATTTCCCGGACCTGTTTCAGCGTCACCTGACCAACCTTGTCCCGCTTGGGGTCGCCCGACCCTTTGGCGATCTTTGCCGCCTGCTTCAGCAAAACGGACGCGGGCGGCGTCTTGGTCACAAAGGTGAAGGACCGGTCGGCGTAAACCGTGATAACAACCGGGATAACCATCCCCTCCTGGTTCTGCGTCATGGCGTTGTATGCCTTGCAGAACTCCATGATGTTGACGCCGTGTTGACCGAGTGCCGGACCGATCGGCGGCGAAGGAGTGGCCTTGCCTGCCTTGATCTGAAGTTTTATATTCGCGATTACCTTCTTTGCCATTCCGATCACCTTCGTTTCTGTCTGAATTCAAGATCAATAGCCGGCCAAAGAAACCGAAACCAGGCGCCTTGCCATTGTTCTATTGCTGCTTTACGTCTGTGTAACCTGGATGAAATCCAGCTCCACCGGCGTCGACCGCCCGAAAATACTTACAATAACACGTAGTTTCCCCTTCTCCGGCTTTACCTCATCGACGCTTCCATCAAAATTGGTGAAGGGACCATCGATGATCCGCACATGATCCCCTACATCGAATTTGAACTTCGGTTTGGGTTTCAGCGTCCCCTCGTCGATTCGGGTCCTCAAAATCTCCACGTCCTTGTCGGGAATGGGCGAGGGCTTGTCCTTGCTGCCGATAAAACCGGTCACCTTGGGCGTATCCTTCACGACATGCCAGGTGTCGTCGTTCAACTCCATCCGGACGAGGATATAGCCCGGGAAAAACTTCCGTTTCGAGGTTTTTTTCTCACCGGATACCAGTTCGACGATATCCTCTTCGGGGATCAGGATATCCGAGAAAAAAGCCTGCTTCCCGGCCGTTTCGATCCTCTCCTGCAGAGAAAGCTTCACCCGGTTTTCAAAGCCGGAATAGGTATGAACGACGTACCATCTGAAAGCCATATTCTTAACCCAGCACCAGTTTGACAATCTTGGTCAAACCGAAATCGACGATCCCCAGAAAGGCGGACACGATGATCACCACGATGATGACTACGGATGTGGAGGCAAGGGTCTGCTTCGGCGTCGGCCACGTCACTTTTTTCAGTTCAACTTTCGATCCGGCCAGAAACAGCTTACTCTTCTCCGCGATAACCTTAACTCTGTCCATTACTCTGTCCATCCGGCAACCCCTGATTCCCCCACACCCGATACCGCTTTATAAAAATGGCAGGCCAGGAGGGACTTGAACCCCCAGCATCCGGATTTGGAGTCCGGCGCTCTATCCATTAGAGCTACTGGCCTATCCGATCGATCAAGGCGGCGTCTCTCTCCGCTTATTTCGTTTCCCTGTGCAGCTTATGGGACCGGCAGAATTTGCAGTATTTTTTCATCTCCAGTCGATTCTGCATGGTCCTTTTGTTCTTGGTCGTCGTATAATTCCGTTGTTTGCAATCCGTGCAAGCCAATGTAATGATATTTCTCATGATTAAACCACCTTACCTCAATGGAGCCCACGACCAGGATCGAACTGGTGACCTCATCCTTACCAAGGATGTGCTCTACCGACTGAGCTACGTGGGCTGGTTGCTTCTTTCATC
The DNA here is from genome assembly GCA_018896355.1 of Pseudomonadota bacterium. Lineage (GTDB taxonomy): Bacteria > Desulfobacterota > Syntrophia > Syntrophales > UBA5619 > UBA5619. The sequence goes on along the minus strand of JAHIMW010000185.1, from coordinate 173 downwards.
GAAGCGCCGCTTTCCCCCGCCACCGATCCAAATCCGTGACATGATCGGCTGCACATTCCTCGGGGAAGCAAACAGCCCCATACCAAACAAAAATGGAGCGGGAAACGGGATTCGAACCCGCGACCCTCAGCTTGGAAGGCTGACGCTCTAGCCACTGAGCTACTCCCGCTTAT
>JAHIMW010000184.1 GCA_018896355.1 Pseudomonadota bacterium | reverse complement strand
ACCGGAGATGCGAAGGTCTCCTCCTGCCGGTCCGGGGCGATCACCGCCGCGGCGATCTCGTAGATCCGGTTGCCGTCCTCCTCCGCATGACCGCCGTGGGCGAAAAGGCAGGCGATGTTCCGGATCGTCCCGTGGTAAGGTTGCAGCATCTTTTCTTTCTCTTTCAATTGGGCTTGAACCGGGGAAGATTATTATCTTGCCCGCAGCGATTTCGCAATGTTTTTTCGAATCGGAATGTCTTCCGATTGAAAATAGGATCCCCTTTGAATTTCCTTGAAAGTTTTCCGGGGAAGGGTTAATGATGACGGCGCGTTTAGGGGCGCTTGGGCTATGGAACGTTATCAATTGGAAGATCTGGAGATCATCTTCGACTGCGCCGGTCGGGATGACTGGGGGAAGTTCAGCTTTCCCGTGTGGTACGGCATCCCCGTCAAGATGAACTGGCGGGAATACCGATATGATTTTAATCTGCGCGGCGGATTGAAGAAGGTCTCCGGCGGGCGGCGCGTATGGCCCGATCCCCAGGACGTGCTGAAGAGAACGGATGGAAACGACCTCATCTATTACGGAACCCACGGTTACGAATCCAGCTATGATCTGATCAAGAATTCCTATGTGCCTTTCAACGGCATGTATGGCTCCGATCTTTTCGCGGAAAATCCATTGGAGGGCCGTCCTGTACGGCAGGCCCTGGAAAGCTTCGACAAACTGACCATCGAGGCCGGCAGGCTGGCGGCAGCGGCTGCCTGCGACAGGCCGCGTGCGTTCCTGCAGAGGGTTGCCGCCAGCAACCGGGAGAGATTGGCGGAAGAGGCCGAGACGCTGCACCGCATTATGGGCGGGAACCTGCCGGTGCTGCCGCCCGAGACCATCGACGTAGATTACGAAGTCATTCCGCTGATTCTTACCGAAGGTTGCACGTACAACTGCCGGTTTTGCCTTTTTAAAACGACAGGCGGCTTTCGGGTCAGAAGCCCGCGGAACATTGCCGCACAGATCCGCTCGCTGAAAGATTTTTATGGCGCCGATCTGATCAATTACAATTCTTTGATGTTGGGGCAGAACGATGCGCTGGCGGCAGGGGGGGACCTCCTGGCCGGCGCCGCCGAGACGGCCTATGAATGCCTGAATCTCTCCGCCTCTTATCATCGGGGACGTCCCAATCTCTTCATGTTCGGGAGCGTGGACTCTTTTCTGGAGGCGGATCATTCCCTGCTGGATCGCCTGGAACGTTTGCCTTACCGTACGTCGATCAATATAGGCATGGAATCCTTCGATCAGGAAACGCTCGACCGATTGGGCAAGCCGCTACAGGCGGAAAAGGTGCGCGAGGCATTCCGGAAAATGCAGGCCGTAAACCGTTGCCGGCTCAACATTGCGGTAAGCTGTAATCTTGTGTTGGGTGGGGATCTCCCTTCCCGGCATCTGGAGGCGATCAAAACCGTCCTTGCGGCAGAGACAACGGCAAGGGACAGGGGCGCCGTCTACCTTTCTCCGTTGATTGGAGCCTCGCGGAGAAGAGAGATCTTGAGAGATTTCAGGGAGATCAAGATGATCTCCCCGCTTCCGGTCTTTATTTATCTGGCGCAGAGGCTATGAAGCGATGTATGACACATTGGGTTATCTGAAAAGTTCAGAAAGAAACGGGATCGCGATTCATGAAATACTGAGGATAAAACCATGACACACTCCGATGCGGGCCGCTATTCGGCCAAACATGAGCCGGGCGCGAGTCCGGATGAGAGAATCGCGGGGGCGGTCCGGGAAAAGGCCGCGAAAGGGGCTCTGCCCTGTGCCGAGGCCGAGCGGATCGGCGCGGCGCTGGGTGTGAAGCTGGAAGATGTCGGCAGGACGCTGGATCTGCTGGAGCTTCGCATCGGCCGCTGCCAGCTCGGCCTGTTCGGTTACGGGCCGGAGCGCAAGGCCGTCCAGCCGGCGGCGTCGGTTGCCAAGGATCTTGACGAAGCGATCCGCGGGCGTCTCGCCGATGGAAGGCTCCCCTGCAAGGCCGCCTGGGAGATCGCCGCGGAGCTCGGGATCACGAGAACGGAGGTCTCCGCGGCCTGCGAGACGCAAAAGATCCGAATCAAACCCTGCCAACTCGGGGCCTTTTGATTCAGGGTCTGTAACGCAACAGTTATTCCGTTACCGATCCTAAGGCGGGACCGACTGTCCGATTGTCCGTCTCGATATACCGCGTCAGGATCCGGATGATCGCCTCGGCGTTGTGCCGGGCGTGCCAGAGGATCTTATCCATAGTCAGCTCCCTCTCTTCAAGACCGTGGGCGTAATTGTCCACCGAGCAGAGCGAGGCGAAAGGAATCTCCAGCTCCTGGGCGATGACGGCCTCACTCGCCATGGTCATTCCGACGAGGTCGGCGAACTGTGAAATCATCGCGATCTCCGCCCGCGTTTCGAAACGGGGGCCTGCGGTCTGCCAGTAGATTCCGCCGTCAACGCAATCAAGGTCACAGTCTCGGGCCGCTTCCAGCCATTTCCGCCTCACCTCCGCGCTCAGAACCGGTACGATGTGTGCCGACTTTTCTCTCAAGATGGTCGGTCCCCCTGCCGGCATGATGTAATCATCCGGGACGACGAGCATCCCCGGTTTCAAACGGCGCTTCAGGGCGCCGGTCGAATAGACGCCGAGGATCTCCCGCACCCCCAGTTTCTTCATTGCCGCCAGGTTGGCCTGGTGGTTGATCCGATGCGGCAGGATGTGACGCCGGGGGTCCGTTCCGTGACGGGCGACGAAAACGACGGTGGCGGAGCAAAAGACCACCGCCCGGCCGAAATCCGTTTCGACCGTTTCTTCGCGCAGATCCGCGAAGATCCCCTTTCCCTGCAACAGGACGGTTCCCGAGATGATGCCCAGCGGTTTCATGCGCTCTCCTCTTCAAGGGGTTGGATGGGTGTTATCGGGCTTATAGCAGATCATCCGGCGTCTGTCAAAACAGAACCCGGCGGCGGGTTTGGTCGGGAAAGGGGGACTATTTCCGACCGGTGATCTCGTCATGGATACGTCGCTGGTCCATCACCCTTTTTGCCTTGAATTCCGTCCTCTCCAGTGTCCCGGGTTCCATCAGTTGTACGACGGCCCGGAGCCCGCGCGATTTCAGTTCCCCCGCGAGCCTGGACTTCAGTTCGGGCATGATTGTCGGATCGGCCTGGGGTGAGCGCTCCGCTTGGACGGTCATCTCGTCCATGGTCTTTTCCCGGGTGATGACAATCCTAAACTCGTCACCCATCTCCTTGATGCCGCGGATCACATTTTCTATGGCGCTTGGATAGACGTTCTCGCCGCGGATCACGAACATGTCATCCGCCCGTCCATAGATTCCCTTCGGGAGGCGGGGGTAGGTACGGCCGCAGGGACAGGGATCATTCACCCACAGAGCGATGTCCCCGGCCCAGAAGCGGATCATCGGTTGCGAGTTCCTCTCGAGATGGGTATAGACGGTGACCCCTTCCTGACCGTAGGGCGCCCTCTTGTGGGTCTCGCGATCGACCAGCTCCGCGTAAACGATATCCTGCCAGAAATGCATCCCCTGGCGATGGGCGCATTCGCTGTTGCCATCCAGGGGGCCATTTCGGCGGTGGACCCGCTGTCGATGCAGATGCCACCGTAGGTCTCCTCGATCCTTTTTTTCGTCGAAGGAACCCCGGCGCCTGGCTCGCCGGAAAAAAAGAGGATGCGGAAATTGAAATCCTTCCTTGTGTCTATTCCCATCGCCCGGGCCTTTTCCGCGAGATAGAGACTGTAGGAGGGGGTGCCATAGAAAACGGTCGGCTTCAACAAGTCGGCTTTACAGAAAGCGCCAAAGGGATGGCCATTAAAGGCAAAAACATCGGGTGGCCGATGACCACGGGGGGCTCGTGCCGGGCGGCATTGAAGGTTGAAACGGCCTTCTCGATCAGGGCCGTCACGTCATGGACGCGCCCCGCGCTGTCCGTTTGGCTGCCGCCCTGGAAGATGGGAATCCAATCGTCAAATCCTTTGAATTTGATCATAATTACCTCCTTGCAATGTACTCGTTGATGATCCGGGGTTATTTGGGCAACAGTCTGAGAATATCTCGCCGGTTTCAGCGATGGAATAGACTCTCAAGGGGGTGGAACCTTTTTAAAACAATCTAATTGCTACTACAGCACAGCTCAGAAAATTGAGTAATAAACTGAAGAACAGCCTCGATTTTCAACTGGCAGTACGAGCCGCTTTGAGCTTTTTGTAGATCTTGTTTCTCGAAATGCCGAGGTCACGTGCTACAGCCGAGATATTTCCATGGTGCCGGTCAAAGGCGGCCAGAATAATTTCCCGCTCATGCTCAGCCAGGTTCTTAGGGAGTTGCTCGCCAGGGAATTCGGCCAAAGGGGTGGAGAGTAACTTTCGGACGTCTTCTGCGCGAACGGTTCCGCCTTGGCAGGAGATAAAAAGGCGGATCAGCAAGTTCTTCAACTCCCTGATATTCCCTGGCCAGTTATACCTTTCCAGAAGGCTTAGAGCCTCCGGCTCTATCTCGAGAGTGTGTTGGAAAGCCTCAGCAATCACTTCTATGATTGCATGAAGATCCTTGCGCTCTCGCAAAGGAGGCAAGCAGACCTCCATGGTGTTGATGCGATACAGCAGGTCAGTCCGAAATTCAATCGCCTTGTCCGGCCCGGTCAACTTGGCATTTGTCGCGGAGATCAGCTGTATGTCCAACTGAATTTCTGTGGTTTTACCGACTGGCCGAATCTCCATCCTGTCGAGGAAACGCAGCAACTTCACCTGAAGCTGAGTCGGCATCGCTCCGATTTCATCCAGAAAAAGGGTGCCTTTCTGGGCTTGCTGTACTATCCCCTTTGAACCACCCCGGCTGGTACCGGTGAAAGCGCCTTCCTGATGGCCAAAAAGCTCAGACTCGATCAGAGTTTCTGGAAGAGCCGCACAGTTGACAGGAACAAAATCACCTTTTCGGCCACTGACGCTATGGGCATAGCGGGCCATTAACTCTTTACCAGTCCCGGTTTCACCCCGGATAAGAATTGGCACATTCAACTGAACGGCACGTTTCACCATATGCATTGCCTCTTTCACGGCAGGGTCCTTATGCACCATGTGTGTTTCGCTGGTTGCTTTATGAACGGAGCAAGCGGTTGAATGTTTTACGTTCAATTTTCGGGCATGATGATTAAACGCCCATACCTCAAAAGAACTGCCCTCCATGTCGGTAAGATGGACCGATCTACCTCCGGGCATTTGGTCGATGAAATGCTTAAAAGATGTGCGAAAAATTTCATCGAAGTGGGTCTGGGGCTTGAGGGGTATACCTTGCAGGAAAAACTGGGCCTGGCGATTCGGTTCCTTGAGAAAACCGTTTTCATCAAAAGCCAGCATGCCCGACTGCAAAGTTCCTAAAAATTCGCGGCGGTTGTGGATTTCAAGGATGAGAGTATCTTTGTGACGGTCCCTGAACAAACCGTTTTCAATGGTAATACATGACATTCCAACCAGCGCCAGAGTGTGGCGCTGGCGTGACTGACAGTCCGACGTGGCATCGATAATTCCCACCATTTTACCAAAGTGTCCAAAAATCGGCGCAGCGGCACAAGTCAAACCTGTATAGGCTTTAAAAAAATGTTCGTCGCCGTGAACGATGCTGGGCTGCTGTGTGGCCGACACCAGGCCAAGGGCGTTGGTGCCATTGGTTTCTTCCTTCCATATATGGCCCGGAGAGGTTCTGCTGGCATTATTTATGGCGCGGTACCCATCCACCTCAATACTGTCAAGAATAATGCCATTGCTGTCGGCAAAAATGATAATAAAATTCGAGCCTGCGATCTGCCGATGGAGGTTTCCCATCTCAATTTTGGCCAATCGGCGGACCAGGTCGTTTTCGTCCCTGAGTTTGCTCAGTTCTGCGGTACTGATGTGGGCCGGCTTGGACTCACCGAATGGATCGAGTCCAATGTCGAAACAGCGCTTCCAGGACGCACGGATTTCAGGCGTAAAAAACCTGGAGGGGACAGCCCCATCACGGACCAATAAGCTTCTCGCATTTTGCATCATACTTGATTTGTTACCGTAAAACAAATCGTCAAAGTTTTTACGACCTTAAGCGGTTCAGGTGCGGCAGAGACCAATGATCCCGGTTGGGGTCTCCTCTTCCGGTCAAGTATCCATGGCTTTCGTACAACAATACATTCTTTAATTCGCTGATACCGATACATTTTCCCACTATTCTTTTTTAAAGAAATTGTCAAGCTATTATCGATCCCTAAATCCACCACCTGATAGAGTTCCATCGTTATTGCAAAGGGTTATATGCGAATTTCATGCACCCATTGGTGAAGAAAAAGATTCTATAACATCATGATAACAATGAAAGAACAGAAATCAGGTGGTAGATTTCGGCTATCGCGCTTTTTATCGATCTCCAATTCGAGAGAGTTGTTCATTGTTGAAACAGTTTGTCCCTGGTTTCTGTTCAACTTTTCAACAATGGGCACCATCCACGGCGACATGCTTACCCGGACTGTGAATATAACTATTTGCTTTTATTGTAAATAACCCTTGTTAATAGACAGTGGCACTGAAGTTGCTCAAGCTTACTTATCAGTTGTCGGTCAGAAATATCGCTTCAGCCCCTTAGAGCCGACAGATAAAAATGCAGTAAAAATTGCATCAAACTTAAAGCCTTTTTGAAAAGAAAAAGAATGTGTATGAAGGCGGCAATATTATACCAATTCGATGAATCGTTGGAAAATTCACAGTGGCTGGTTTACGAGGATGTTCCCGATCCCGTGATCGAAAAGCCAACCGATGTCATCGTTAGAATCGGTGGGGCAGGTGTCTGCGGAACGGATTTACAGCTGATTAAAGGGTTCTGGCGGGATCATATGCGAATCGAACTGCCATT
>JAHIMW010000249.1 GCA_018896355.1 Pseudomonadota bacterium | reverse complement strand
CCGCTGGAAATGGCGCGGCTGCGGCAATGGTACGAAGACATCAACCGGGTGCAGACAGACGTGGAGTACGACTTCGTTTACGTGGACGAAGAAAGTTTTGAAAAATACAAGCCGACTTCATTCCGGCAATTGCTGGAGGCCTTCAAGGAATACAAAGGAAACATGTCACCAAAATGATCGAGACAAAACAGCGCAAGCAACTCGGCAAGACTGAAACGCCCGCAAAAAAAGAAAAACGAGTACCCCCCATACCCGGGTCGGACACAGTGAAGGATGAAAATGTAGGGTTGATTAGCGGAGCGTAATCCACCTTGATATCATATGCCTTTATGGTGCGTTACGGCATTCGCCTAACACACCCTACATTCTGTTTCTCTCACGGGCTGTGAGAGAAACAGAAAACGTTAATAGATGCCTGTTTCGTTGTAAATTAACGATGCTTTGACAAATACCCGTTAAGCAGGTATGGTTTATCCATGGCAACAACAAATCCGATAAAAACCGCTCTTAAAAACCTGAAGGCCGAATACGACCGGCTTGCCCAGGGCAAAGAATCTTTACTGGCAATTATTGATGAAGCCGAGCTTTCGGAAAGCGTTTTCAATTCCAACGCCATCGAGAATTCGACGCTGACGCTGAAGGAGACGGAGCGCATTCTGCTGGAGATGGAAGTTTCCCGTCGGGTATCGGTGCGGGAAGTTTTTGAAGCAAAAAACCTCGCCCGGGTGATGGAATATTCCCGAAGCAAAGCGCAGACAGCGGAGCTTTCCTCGGAGATGATTCTGCTTCTGCACAAAATGCTGATCGGCAATATCAACGATGCGATTGCGGGGCGTTTCCGCACCACGGGCGAATACGTCCGTGTGGGAACCCATATCGCGCCGGCGCCGGAACGGGTCGTACCCATGATGGAGACAATTCTGAGGGAATATGCCGCCGACCACATTAATTACTTTACCGACAAGATCGCCAAATTCCATCTTGATTTCGAAACGATCCATCCGTTTTGCGACGGCAACGGCAGAATGGGTCGCGTAATTATCAATTTCCAGCTCAGGCGCCTGGGTTTCCCCGGCATCATCATTCGGGATAAAGAGAAGCGGGTTTATTACGCCTCGTTTAATGAATATAGCAAAGCAAAAAATGCCAAAACAATGGAGAAGATTGTCACCCTCGCTCTGACGGAATCGCTGCACAAAAGAATTACCTATCTACGCAGCGAGCAGATAACCACTCTTACCGATTGCGCAAAAAAGGGCCGGAAATCGATCAACACCCTGCTTAACGCCGCCCGCCGACAGACGATTCCGGCTTTCCGTGAAAAAGGTGTCTGGAAAATTGGAGTTTACGACCCATGAACGAAGCGGAAACCAGAGCGGAACTGATCGACCCGAAGCTGAAGTAAAGCGGTTGGGGCGTTGGAGAATGGGAGCAATTGAATAAGACCGACTTCAAGCTGGTCGGATTCGACCAGTTTAGAAACGAGGCTTGAAGGGAAGGACAAATAATGGCCCTGCATAAAGACTTTCCGCAATCCCCGCACGCGATTCTCGATCCGGGCATCCGCTGGTTTCCCGCCGATGAGGCGTTGCGGGAAAGCAGCATGGACAAGCTCATGCCGCCGCTGGTGCAGGCGCTGCGCCGCAAGGTGAAGGAGTTCCGGGACGGGGGGTACGTGGGCGCGGCGGACACCAGCCGGAGTCTGCTCAACTGGTGGTTCAGCACGCCGCACCTGCTGACGAAGGCCGACGGGACCATGGCGGAGTTTGAATACTACTTCGCCCAGCGCGAGGCGCTGGATTATTCGTTTTCTCCGACAGTTTACTTCTTTCTCAGCATGGGAACAAACCTCACGGGGACTATATCCGCTTCTTTTATCCTGCCATTTATCTTTCGCACTAATTTCAAATCCTGCCAATATATTCCCACGGGGATAACCAGTCTGCCACCTGCCGCCAATTGCTCCAATAAAGGCGGAGGGATCTTTTCCGGAGCACAGGTGACTATAATTCCATCAAAGGGAGAAAATTCCGGCCAGCCCAAAAAACCATCGCCAAATTTTACCTTAATGTTTTTATAATTCAGCTCTTTCAACAGTTTTTCCGACTGCCGGGCCAGCGGCTCTAATAACTCTATGGTGTAAATCTCTTTGACCAATTCCGCTAAAATCGCAGCTTGGTATCCCGAACCGGTACCTATTTCCAAAACCCTTTCTGTGCCCTTTAGTTCCAACAGCTCTGTCATTAAGGCCACAATATAAGGCTGTGAGATAGTCTGCCCCCCACCAATAGGCAGGGGACGGTCTTCATAAGCCAAATGTCTGATATCAGAAGGAACAAATAAATGCCTTTTCACATTAAGCATTGCATCTAATACGCGTAGATCCTTAATTCCCCTATTCTTTATCTGGTTCTCCACCATCTGCTTTCTTTTTTGAGCGAATAAGGTTTCATCAGCTCCCACAATCAAGGGGGACAGTAACAAACTCGTAATGATGGTTAAACTAAGGACAAATTTAATTCGGGTGATATTCATATTATCTGCCAGTGATCTAACCACTTTACACATTTACGCTTTACAAATCCGGCTAATCGTTTACAGCATTCCTCAACACATTTGATGGCTTAAATGTAACCACCTTTCTCGCAGAAATCGTCATCTCCTTTCCGGTCTGCGGATTCCTGCCTTTTCTGGCTTTCTTCTTCAGCACCGTCCACTTGCCGAATCCGGAGATCTTAACGGGCTTCCCGTGGGACAATTCGTCTTTGATGATTTTAAAGAGCCCATCAATGCCGGCCATGGATTCTTTCCTGGTAAGGCCGGTTTTGTCCTGAACCTGTTGGACCATCTCATTCTTTGTCAGCGCCATAAATTCCTCCTTAATGTTGTGATGAATCAAAATATCGTTGCCTTACCCCCAGAATATGCCTGTCCTGTCATCGTCAAGGGCCTTCAGCATATCATCAAAATCCATGCTTGGTTTTATCAGGTCATAAAGATGCCATCGTGAGTTTCTATCCATGCAGTACAGCGTCCATTTATTGGTTTCATTATCAAAGCGGAATTGGGCCACAGGATTCTCTGTCCAGATGGAAGGGTCTTTAAAATATGGTCTCGTTTCAATGAGGGTGACTTTATCCCGAATAATCTTAAAGGTAAGATTAACCTGATCGCGGATATCTATGGGGATTCTGCGCTCACAATATTCGGTGAGCTTGGTTTCAACCAGTCTTTTTGTGAATACCGGGAGAGGCATTGATTTCTCCTTTATGTTGAATCAGTAATTTTCTGTACCATTATTGTAAGATCTGGATTCGATTTCCATACGGAATTCGGTCAATAAGGCGGATATGAGATCTGTTTCCTCTTTGAAGGCAATTAGAATTACAGATAAATCCTTAATGACATCTTCTCTTTCGCTACTAGGGAATGACTTATAAATGAATTCTTCATAAAGAGGGTCTTTATTAGCAACAATATCTTCTTTGGCTACAATCAATGAGTATCTTGATCCGGTAATGCTATCTATTTTCACTGTGAAATAAAAATTATTATCTGCATGATTAAATGAAATTTTATATTCATTATTTTTAGTTTCGTCATATTGAAATACGAATTTATTATTTTCTTTATATTCTGACGCTAAAACATCCACAACAGATTTCATCCACGTAAATTCAGCTATTGATTCCTCTGATATCTTGACATTATCCCCTATGCTACTGTTTGTCTGATGATCTTTTGTTCTTTTATAAGTGGCAATGCGTTGTCTAGCCTCAATCAAAGAAGATTTTACTAAATCAGAAATATAATCGGTATTGCCAACAGAATTGGCAGGATCTTCTCTGGTTTGGTATTCAAGGCATTTATTTTCGTCTTTACAACGATATTTCCCAGCCTTTTCTAATAACTCACTCAACTCAAGAGTGCGACGACAATAAATACAGATATTTGTTTCCATCCTTCTCTCCAGTCTTCCGTGTCGTTTAGATGATAGGCAATTTTAATACCACTTTGCGGTATCATTATAACAAATGCCGTTGTAACAATATACATGATGTGGCAATCGCTTACCATAATATTCTCAATCGCAGCCTTGAGATCTTTAAGCACACCGGGTTCGTATTCAATAGTTGTTTTCCCCTCAGTACCTCTCCAAATGCCCCTTATGCTTCTCCCAATTTTCAATATAAATCCTGGCCAGCGTCCCGTCGAAATCGAAAACGACGGCCTTGATGAAAGGGGGATCCAATTTATGATTCACCTGATTTCCTTCAAATAACTCTCCAGACGGTTCATCCCCTCCCGGATGTTTTCAAGGGAATTGGCATAGGAGAAACGGAGGTAGCCCAGGCGCCAGCCCGTCATCGCATAGGCATTGGAGAAGCCGTTCAGCACGAAGGCGTTGTCGGTGAATTCCAGGATGCTGTGCTCCGCTTCCCCATAGACCAGTCCGTGATAGATTTCGTCGGAGATGACGGGCACTCCGAACGAAGCGATCTCCTCCATTCTCTCCCGGCTCAGCAGATTGCCCGTCGGGTTGGAAGGGGAGTTGATCAGAATGGCCTTGGTGCACGGACGGATCATTTCCCGGATGGCTGCCGGTGTGTATTGAAATCCCTCGTCTTCAAAGACTGGGACGCAGATCGGTTTCCCTCCGAAGAAACGGATGAAATTGGGATAACAGGCGTAGTGGGGATCGGAGATGATGACCTCATCATCCTGTTCGAGAATCGTCGAGAAAAGGATCATCATCGCCATAACCTCGTTTTCCGGGGTTCTCTTCACATATACGCCCCAATTTCATGAATTGCTTTCGAATACCTATGCAAACGCCCGCTATGAGATAATGGCATTCAGCTTTTCGAAGCCCGCATAGGCAAAATACCCGGCAAACACTATTAGAAAGACCGCGCAGACAGCAATAAGACCGCGATAAAGGCGATTGGTTAGAAAATGTCTGCCCCCTGCCACAGCAGCCGCGATAAGTGAATACCAGACCAGGTCAGCCAGAATATGTCCGACAAAGAAAAAAGCTATGCCCCAGAAACCAAACCGCCAGGAATAGAGAATATAACCCAGGCCAATTGTTGCCCACCATATGATCCAATATGGATTGGCCACACTCATCAATATGCCGCTGATAATTGGATGGCTCCTCCGCTGTTGATCTGCCTCCCATGAAAGACTCAAGGAAGGCAAGGAACGGAACATCCCGAAGGCCATCCAGAAGAGAATTACGGCCCCGACAAGGGCGGTTGCCACAAATACCACCGGCTGCTGAAAAAAAGGCGCCAGCCCCAGCAGAAAGGCGATAACGAGTGCCAACTCCAGGATGGCGTGACCGGCAATCAGAAGCGGCCCCGCGATGAAACCGCGTTGCGAGCTTTCACTGATTGTAGCGGTCAGAAGCGGCCCCGGCATCAGGGCTCCGGATAGCGCGATAACAAAGGATGACGCAAAAATAGTTAATAGGGTGGTCAACACAGGCCTTCTGATTTTATTTATCGTATTAACATTTTGCTGCCGGATTCGGTTTTTGTTCTCATACATGCTGTGCAAAGCTTTACTGAGTCAGCGCTTTGATCATGGGGGGGAGCAGGAAGCCAATCAACAACAACGCCATGGCCGGACGCAGTAAATTGACAGGTTTCATGTTCCGTTCCATGATGGCTGTGGAGACATGATTGGCAGCCGAGAAAGTAAAGAACATCAACATCGCAGTGACGATGGTGGCATCCGCATATCGCCCCCAATCCAGCACGCAAACAAGCAAGGCCGTTACGGCTGTAGCCGCATTGGCCAGACCCGATTGAATTTGATAAGCACGATTGGGGGCATAGCCAATTTTCTCGGAGGCCGCTTCTCCCAGGATCAGAGATTCAAAGGCCACGGTGCCTGACATGAGCATGACTACGACCGGCCCCAGAATATGAAAACGTGATATCGCATCATTGCCAAAATAATAGGCGAAAAAGAAGGCAAGTCCTATACCGGCAGGCCGAATCCACTCCATCATCAATGTTAGCTTCTTCTTAGTCATTTTATCTCGCTTTCCCGATAATGGTTACTCGCCGAACTGTTTAAGAGTTTTTTCGGCGCGGAGCATACATAAGAACTTTCTACCGAATGTCAGTATCCCATTTTTGCAAGAACCTTACCGGCCGCATTGCCCATTATGGTCAATTGATTGGTCAGGGATGTCATTCCACTGCTGAAATCCCAGACATTGCTGAACAACACATACGAAACATTTGTCTCCGGATGATAGAACATGTGCGTGAGATATCCGGCATGGGCGCCGCTATGCCCATAGCCGAGTTTCGGTGTGAACGATATGCCGAGCCCGTACTTAGAGTCGCCGGTTGACGGCATGCCGCTCTTCATCATCTCGACGGTCGTGTAGTTCAACCCTGCCTCGCCGCGCAGCAGCTTGTAGCACCACATGGCAAGGTCCTTCGGGGTGGTGATGACATTTCCTTCAGCGACATTTACCGACATGTTGCTTATCGTGACATTGACGAGCGCAGCGCCATCCCATACGTATCCATCAACATACGGAGACGGCAGTCCCTGATCAAGCGCATCCACGGGAAGGCTTGAATTCAACATACGATTGGGAACCATCATTTCGTCTTTCACGAAATCGGCATAAGCCTGTCCCGATACCCGCTCAATGATCTTTCCAAGGATGGAGTAACCCGTGTTCGAATAATTGTAGGAGCTGCCCGGTATGAAATCGGAAATCTGGTATGCTGCATCGACGCCGACCAGCTCGTCGAGGGTAAACTGGTGATTGGGGTCCAGTCCCAAAATGTATTCGGGGTACACCTCCCCCCCGTATGGTGCGGGAACGGTAGCGGGGAGCGCCTTATTGGTCACATCAAATACCCCCGCACGGTGCATAAGGAGCATGCGAATAGTTATCTGCTTTTTATAGGGAACATTGAAATCGGCTGTTATGGGGACATACGGAATGTTGGTGCCGGGGATATTGGCCGTTATCAAATCGTCTATATTAAGTCTCCCCCGCTGATGCAGAAGCATGATCGCCGCCGCCGTAAAGGTCTTGGTGCAGCTTGCCGTGCGGAAATGCCAGGAGTTGGTGATATTCGGCCCCATGCCGGTTGAAATGAAATACTCGCCCTTGGGGGAAATGATCTGCATGGCCAGGCCGCCGCCGAAGCTGGTCTTATCCCGTGAAAAGGCCTGCCACTCGGAAGTCAGGGTCGCTTGCAGGTCTTCCTGGGTAAACCCGGGCCCTTCGCTGCTTGAACCGCACCCGGCAAGGAACATCACCGTAATCAATGCCGGCAAAATCTTCTGTCTCATGGCTCGTCCATATCATAATTACCAAAGGAATGACATCATTGATAACTGGTTGAAACACAGCATATTAAGACCGTGACGATCACCTCTTCGAACGGCGGCTTTCCCGGCGCCGGTGATCTCCTCGGCCATCCCCATCATGATCCGGGAAACCGTTTTGATTTCGTACTTGATATTTACTCCGAATATATGACAAATATGCATCTGCAGTATCCAGACCCTTCTGGCTCAACCGCATCGAAAACGCCTGGCGGGAAACGCAGATCTGCCGGCTCGCCGGGGTGTGAAAACGCGATGAAGTCGACGCCATCGAATGCAAATGGAGCCCGGGTCATTTCATCGCCGATGCCCTGAAAATATTCCGAGGCTTCTACGGCCGGGGCGTAAACTATCTCGTCTGACCCGTTTCGGGGCCGGGTTACCGGAAACGGATTTCAGGGATGGAGATCCGGGGCTGCAATCCGGATGGGTTGTTGGTCTGAAGAAAAATGATATCATTCGGATCATGGAAAGATCGCGTCAAGACCCTGAAGCGGGAGACTTTCACCCTCTACCTGGCCTGCCGCCACCCCCGCGTACCCTGGTACGCGAAGCTTCTCGCCCTGATCGTCGTCGCCTACGCATTGAGTCCGATCGATCTGATCCCGGACTTCATTCCAGTGCTGGGATACCTGGACGACCTGGTTCTGATCCCGATCGGGCTCATGCTCGTGATCCGTCTCATCCCTGCGGATGTCCTCGCGGAATGCCGTCAGAAATCGGAGGAAATCGTCGGAAGGGCAACCCGTGTAGGGAAGATCGCGGCCGTCGTGATCGTCGCGATCTGGCTCCTCACCGCGGCACTCGTCGTTTGGCTGATCCTCCGGGCGCTCGATCGCCCCTGACCCCCCTTTGGGTATTGAAACAGCCCGATTACCCTCCTTCGCCCCGGGGGAAAAGGAGGGTAATCGTCAAAAGGGATTGGGGGGATCTGGCCAGCCTCACCTTTTGTCTTCTATACTTCCAAGCATCTCGCCGATACTGTCCACGATTCGATTGAGAATCGACGGACCGGCCACCTCCGCAGTGGTCTCTGCCGTCATTGAGGTCATGAGGCTGCTGGCCCTGATGGTGTATGTACCAGCGGGAATTGTCGGCTGGGTAAGCACGATCACGGATTCCATTTTTTCGTTGGTTATCACATTTGCCCGGAGTATCCCGATGGATTTGGCTATTTTTGCCGGCGTGGTCTGCCCCATTTCCGCCCGGAAGGTCCCGTCCTGTGCCACCTTGGCGAGGGCAACGGCGACATTGACGTCCGGCTGACCGATCAGGGAGATGAAGACCGTATCACCCGAGGTGAAGCCTGAACCGTCGAAGATAAAATCTGCACCCATTAGTTTGGCTACTCCCAAGGGTATCACCTGGGGATTCATCACCACCTGGGGTCCGGGAATCGCCCGGTCCAGTACTTTTGGCGGACCGGAACACCCGAGAATAAAAACAAAAAGCACAAAAGCAGCCAAAAGATGAAACTTCTTCAAGTTTTGCATGTTGATAAAACCCTCCCTTCTTGTTGGTAGAATGTAAGAAAACGGCGATTATTTCTTTAAGGCCCTTATCCCATAACCTGTCGGGAGTGGTCAAGGGTTTATTGAGTCCCAGATCCTAATGTTGGTTTCGTGTCAAGAGGAGAAGATTTTCATCGTTTACGAATACTTCTCCTCCCGGTAGTGGGCCATCCGGACCTGAGAGTCGAGATCCCGTTTTCGCAGGCGGATGCTGCCCGGCGTGACCTCGACGAGTTCATCCTCGGCGATGAACTCGATGCACTGGTCAAGCGACATCGGGCGTGCCGGCCGGAGGATCACTGTCTGGTCCGAGGTAGAGCTCCGCATGTTCGTGAGCTTCTTCTCCTTGACGATGTTCACGTTCATATCGATCGAACGGTTCCGTTCCCCGACGACCATGCCGCCGTATACTTCCGTTCCCGGCGAAATCAGCAGCTCTCCGCGGTCCGCCATCGCATGGCAGGCGTAGCCGGTCACCCGCCCCGGCCGATCGGCCACGAGCGCCCCCGTCATCCGCTGCGGGATCGCGCCCGCCCAGGGCTCGTATCCCTCGAACAGCGTATTCATCACCCCGGACCCCTTCGTGTCCGTAAGGAAGTGGCTCCGGAAACCGATCAGGCCGCGCGCCGGGATGACGAACTCCAGGTTCACCCGGCCGCTCCCCTTGTTGACCAGGTTGACCAGCCGCCCCTTCCGCGCCGCGAGCTTCTCGGTAAGCACCCCGATGTACTCCTCGGGAACGTCGATGAAGAGACGCTCGACCGGTTCGAGCACCTTCTCGCCCTCAAGCCTCGTGATCACGTGGGGCTTGGAGACCATGAACTCGTACCCCTCCCGGCGCATCGTCTCGATCAGGATCGCCATCTGCAGCTCCCCGCGACCGCACACCTCGAAGGCGTCGGCCCGTTCCGTCGGCTTCACCCGGAGCGACACGTTCCTAAGAATCTCCCTCTCCAACCTCTCTTTGAGGTGGCGTGAGGTGAGGTACTTCCCTTCCCGGCCGGCCAGCGGGCCGTTGTTCACGAAAAAGAGCATCGACACGGTCGG
>JAHIMW010000243.1 GCA_018896355.1 Pseudomonadota bacterium | reverse complement strand
CCTGGTTCGTGTGTTGTGGCCCTTGGAGGATCTGGCAGAGGTAGAGACCGTGCGTATATCACCTTTGATATCTCGAATCCGGAGGTCGTACTATGAGCGGCCCTCACGGCGCAGGCGATGTCATCCAAGAACGTTACAAAATTATTGATAATGTCGGTGAAGGGGGTATGCAGTTTGTTTATGCCGCCAGGGACCGTGTTCTCAAAAGAAAAGTGGCGCTTAAGACCCCCAAGAATGATTCCGCAAAGAAGCGTTTCGCGCGAAGTGCCATTGTCGCCGCACGAGTGAATCACCCCAATGTAGCAAAGACCCTTGATTATCTTGAAGACAACCATCGCCAGTATCTTATCGAAGAACTAATTGAGGGTGAAGATCTTGAGAAGGCTTTCCTGAAAAAAACAAAATGTCTTGACCCCTATCTTGCCGCACGTGTATTTCATTATCTGGCAAAAGGGCTGGCCGCTTCGCATCATGCAGGTGTGATTCACCGCGATCTCAAGCCGACAAATATCATGGTCACTGACGGGTTTCAGCTCGCCTCTATTAAAATTACCGATTTCGGCATTGCAAAAATGGCGAACGAAGAAATTGTTGATGCTGTTGAAGGTGGTAGCGAGTCGATTTCCGCATCATCGACAGTAGTCGGGGCGCTTCCCTATATGGCGCCAGAGGCTATCGACACACCGAGAAAGGTTGGGAAACCTGCCGATATCTGGTCGTTTGGGGCCATGATGTTTGAACTTCTGACTGGAGAGAAACCATATGGTTCGGGTTTGAAGGCTGTTGCGAAGATTCAGGAGGCAAAACCGCCCGAGTTCAATCCGTTACTCACATCAAATCCACAGTTTGCGCCGCTTGCTAACAAATTGGAACAACTTGTGCTGCAATGCCTGCAAAAAAATCCTTCCTCGCGCCTCAACGCGGATGCACTGGTTTCGCAATGTGGCAATCTCTGTTACCCAGTAGAACCAAGATTGGTCGGTACTGTGCGTGAAATTCTTCATAAGGCTTATGGATTCATTAATGTCGAGGGTGAGGACGTTTTCTTTCATTTTGCTTGCGTGTATGGAGATCGGCCCGTAGTTGGCGATAGGGTGATGCTGTCTAAGTTTAAGGGTGGCGGGGCTTGGAGGGCGCATCCTGTGGTGAAGTTATATTGAGGAGAAATTTTCTCCCAATAGCTGTCTTGTGGACTGCTGCACAACGGCTTTGCCCGAGCAAAATGTAAAAACCGCAGACATGAATATCTTCTGGCTTCTGCTGCATGTACCGCTGCTTTCAACTAGTAATATTCAATGCTTTCCCCACTTCCATTCTGAGGACTTGTAGGTGACAGATGCACGGCTTCATTGATATTTGATCACGATCGGCCCTATTGATAACCAAAAGAAAGGTGGAAATGTGGTTTTGGGTACAACTTACGGGATGAAATGTGGAAATTCTTGACAGCCAATTTCTAGGTAATGTAGACTCAGGCTGTCTTCCTGAAGTCGTTTGGTTGGAAAATTTCCATGATGTAATAGATTTTAAGTAAAATCGTGGTAGTGACATCAGAAGATATGAAATGCTGCTTATAGTTCCATCCTGTATAGCAATGCTGGAGGGAAAGAAAGTCATGATATTAAAAGGTTGGCATAGATTATGGGTTTTCTTATCTTTGATTTATATGTGCATAATCGTTGTTTATTGTTTTATTGAATTTCCAAAACCTGAGAGACTTGTACACAAAAACGAATTTTACAAAGAGTTGTCAAAACAATCGCTTGCCATGGTCCATGAAAGTGGTCCGTGGGATGACTATGCTCAGCAACAAGCACCGCCTGTGTGTGACGGTAACTACCTTGATCGGCTGGCGGGGATAAAGGTGGCAAAACGAGCCACCCGTTCTGAATGGGACAAAGCTACCCCGATCCCGACCGTACCTGATACCGTTAAAGTTGAAATGCCGAATGGGCACATAATCGTTTTCTCAAATAAATTCAAGAAAGCCGAGATAGAAAGTGCCTCTAATGAATACTGGTCAATAATTGAAAATAAGGCAAACAAAGAACGTATATATTTTATATGGTATGCTTTTCTTTTCTGGTCGATTCCATGCATAGGGTTATATTTACTGGGTCGCGGAATAAGATGGGTTTATCAAGGCTTTAAATCAAATTAGCTCTGCACAACAAGCTAATCCAGCGGCTTTGGCTAGGCCAGCCAGTCGAGCGAATCCGCTCGTTAGACTCTTTTTCTTCCCATAATCATCGATCCTAAAAAAGCTTGCCATGCAGTAGTTGTGTTATTGAGGGCCATCCTGTTGGAATATAATACCTTCTCAAATCATAAAGTACACCTGACCCGGAAGAACAAGGTTCTGTTTGTCATTACAAGCGAGGAAATAGTTGGAGTAAGATCTTTCTTACTTCATTCAGCCGCCGGTTGATAATCCAGACCGCTTCTGGTAGGTTGGAAGCCGATTTACAAAATCCGCCCGAGGAGGATCGCTTATGTTTGCCGTAATCATGGCCGGTGGGAAGGGGTCGCGGTTCTGGCCCCGAAGCCGGGAGAAAATGCCCAAGCACCTCCTGGACATCCAGGGTGAGCGGACGATCATCCGCGAAACCGTCGATCGGATCCGGCCGCTGGTCCCGCCCGAGCGCACGCTGATCGTCACCGGCCGGAGCCACGCGGCGGAGCTGATCCGCCAGCTCCCCGAAATCCCCGCGGAAAACATCCTCATCGAACCCGTCGGGCGGAACACCGCCCCCTGCATCGGCCTCGCCGCACTCCATATCCAAAAGCGCGTCCCGGACGCGGTGATGCTGGTCCTCCCCTCCGATCACCGGATAGGCGACGAGGCGGCATTCCGCCGGGTTTTGGAAACAGCCGGTAAGACGGCGGCCGGAGAAAACCTCCTCGTCACGATAGGCATCCGTCCGACCGGCCCGGAGACCGGATACGGCTACATCGAACAGGGCGATCTCTTCTCGACCATCGACGGCGGGGAGATCCACCGGGTCCGCGCGATCCGGGAAAAACCAAACCTTGAGCAGGCCAGAGAGTTTCTGCTGCGGGGCGGCTTCCTCTGGAACAGCGGCATGTTCGTCTGGAAGGCTTCGACGATCCTGAGCGCGATCAACCGATTTCTTCCCGAACTCCACGAGGGGCTCCAGCAGATCCGTGAGGCGCTCGGAACGGCACGGGAAGAGGAGATCGTCGCGGAAGTCTACGCGGCGCAGAAGGCCGTCTCCATCGACTACGGCGTGATGGAGAAGGCGGAAGACGTCCTGGTCGTCCCGGGGGATTTCGGCTGGTCCGACCTGGGAAGCTGGGACGCGCTGTGGGAGGTCTCCGGGAAGGATGAAAACGGAAACGCGGTCCGGGGAAACTTCGTCGGCATCGACGCGGGCGATTGCCTGGTCCACAGTCCCGGGAAATTCGTCGCCCTCGTCGGCGTCCGGGACCTCCTTGTCGTCGAGACGGACGACGCACTCCTCATCTGCCGCCGGGGCCGGTCGCAGGATGTCCGGAAGGTCGTCGAGGCTCTCGAAAGTAAGGGTTTAAAGAAATATCTGTAACGGAACAATGCCGGCTTCGTAAAAAGTCGAACCTGTCATGGTGAGCTTGTCGAACCACTGTTTCGTCACTGGGTCTGGTCATTTATGGGAGAACGGCGTTTCTGCGGCGGTTTCCCGGGATAGTCACGCCGCCCTGGAGAAGCGCATTGGTGATTTTCTGCTGATCCGTCTTCAAGTCGTCGAAGGTGACCCGGATCGCATGTTCCGCCGCGATTGCAACCCCGATGATCCCGTCCACGCCATTGAGGATAGACCTTATCCTCGCAAAAGGCCCTCATGCGGTGCAGCCGGGAATGGTCAACTCGAACGCCTGCTCAGCCGCCGCGAGCGGCCAGGCAAAAGCAAAGGCCAGCATGAGACCGGCCAGGAGGCCGAAGATTGTTTTCCGCTTCATCAGGTCACCCCCGTAAAAAGAGTCCAAAAACCCGTCACGCCCCGATTCCCTCTCGCTGTTCGTTTTTTTCTTAAGCGAAAGGAAGGGGAATGTCCAGTGGAAATTGCTCTGCTTTCGGACGGCGGCCCCCGTTGAACGCTTGACAGGGTGCGGACGTTCCTCTATAAGATCTTCAGACGGCAAAGGGGAAAATCGAGGGGAATTTGCATGGGAATCACCATATCGGGACGGCTCATCCTGGCCTCCGCCTCACCCCGCCGCATCGAGCTCCTGAAGGTCATGGGCCTCGATTTTGATATCATGCCGGGCAACATCGACGAGACCTTCCGGCCGGCGGAGACACCCCGGGAACACGTCCTGCGTCTCTCCGAGGAAAAGGCGCTCTCCGTCGCGCTCAGTCACCCGGATGGCTGGATCCTCGGCGCCGACACGATCGTGGTCGTCGCGGGAGAGATCCTCGGGAAACCGCGATCACCGGAAGAAGCAACGAAGATGCTTGAAAAACTGAGCGACCGGGCGCATGAGGTCTTTACCGGTTTCTGCATCATCCGGCAGGATCGGAGGATTCGGATCCGGGAGGTTGTGGAGTCCACAGTCCTCTTCCGCAAGATTGCCCCGGACGAAATGGCCTGGTACACAGCCACAGCGGAACCCTACGACAAGGCGGGCGCCTACGCCGTCCAGGGGATGGGCGGCTGTTTTATCCGCGAGATCCGCGGTTCCTGCACGAACGTCGTGGGTCTCCCCTTGTGCGAGGTCATCGACGCGCTGAAGCGTGTCGCGGCGATCAGTTTTGAAAGGTAGGGGCCGTTGAATTTCTGCCCTTCCTGTCATTGCGAGGAGCGGAGCGACGAAGCAATCTCATGGCTTATAGAATGATTATGGGATTGCTTCGTCGGGCCTTTGGCCTCCTCGCAATGACAAATGGCGTTTTTTTCAAGGTCTCAAGGAGAGCATCCATCATGGACGTCACAGATAACATCCGACAGATCCGGGAAATCATCGCGGAGGCGGCAGGCCGTTCGCGCCGCTCTCCCTCCGCGGTCCGGCTGATGGCGGTGACGAAGACGGTCCGCGACGACCGGATCGTTGAGGCCGTGCGGGCCGGCGTGGACATCATCGGCGAAAACTACGTCCAGGAGGCGAAGCGAAAGGTCGAAACGATCGGCCGGCCCGGAGAATGGCACATGATCGGCCGACTCCAGACGAACAAGGCGAAATACGCCGTCCGCCTCTTCGACATGATCCAGTCGGTGGACCGGCTGGGGCTCGCCGTAGAGATCGACCGGCACGCCCGGGCGGCCGGTCTCGTCATGAAGATCCTGATCGAGGTCAATGTCGCCGGGGAGACGACGAAAAGCGGCGTCCCGATCGCGGACACCGTCAAGCTTGTCCGCGCGGTCGCCCCGCTTCCGAATCTTTCGGTCCGGGGTCTCATGACGATGCCCCCCTGGTTCGACGATCCGGAGGAAGCCCGACCCTTCTTCCGTGCGCTCAGGGAGCTCAGAGACCGCATCGAAACCGAGGGGATACCTCGTGTGGAGATGCGGGAGCTCTCGATGGGGATGACCGGGGATTATGCCGTCGCCATCGAGGAGGGGGCAACGATCGTCCGGATCGGCCGGGGAATTTTCGGTGAACGTCCACCCCGCGTGCCGGGACCATCGGATGCTCCTCCCAAGATTCCTTGACGGCGGCTGGGAGATCAGGAAAGAGTGACTTTGACAAGGAGGAGAGACGATGAACAAGTCCGCGTTTTACAAACTCAGCTACGGCCTCTACGTGATCACCTCAGGCAAGGAGGGACGGTTCAACGGTCAGATCGCCAACACGGTCTTCCAGGTTACCTCGGAACCGCCCACCATCGCGGTCAGCATCAACAAGCAGAACTTCACCCACGAGCAGATCGTCGCCAGCCGGCTCTTCGCCGTCTCCATCCTCGAAGAGGCGACGCCGATGACGCTGATCGGCCGGTTCGGCTTCAAGTGCGGCCGGGATATCGACAAGTTCGACGGCGTCCGGACCCGGACAGGGAAGACCGGGGTCCCCATTGTCATCGACCACGCCGTCGCCTTCATCGAGGCGGAAGTGGTGGGCGAGATGGACTGCGGAACCCATACGATCTTCCTCGGCCAAATAGTGGAGTGCGACATCCTGGACGCCGCGGCAGAACCGATGACCTATGCGTACTACCATAAAGTCAAAGGCGGCAAGGCCCCGAAGAACGCCCCAACATACCAGAAGGAGGAAGCGCCGGAACCCGCAGCCCCGGCTGCGAAGACGGCGCGCTTTGTCTGCACGGTCTGCGGCTACGTCTATGACCCGGAAAAGGGAGATCCGGAGGGAAACGTCAAACCGGGAACCCGCTTCGAAGAGCTCCCGGCGGACTGGGTCTGCCCCGTCTGCGGCGCCGAGAAGGACAAGTTCGAGGAACAGTTTTAGGGTCTGTAACGGAATAATTGTTCATCCTGTTCATGCGTAGCTTCCTGCACTCGTTAGGGCTGCCTTTATCACAGGTATCCAAGACTTCAATAATCTTCAGTGCGGCTGACCGAGCCAGGTCATTGAATTCGGTTTGAAACATTGTGCTGCCATCCTTCTTGGATATCGATATGGCGCAATAATTCATGCAAGTTTGACAAATGAACCGATTCCTGATACAAATATAATCATTAGGGAATTTGATTCCATGATCGATGACATCAAACAGAAGGCCACTACCGGACAGTATGAATATTCAAGGCATGCGGTTGATCAAACCATCAAGCGACGCATTGCCGTCCATGAGGTGGCTGAGGCTATCGCGTCACAAAGTCTGATCATTGAGGATTATCCGGATGACAAGTACGGCCCGAGCTGCCTACTATTCGGCGTTACAGAAGCAGGTCGTCCTCTGCATATCCAGTGCAGCTATCCCGACCGGCCGCTGATTAAAATCATAACGGTTTATGAGCCTGATAAAGACCTATGGATCGACTATAAGATCAGGAGGAAGTAACGATGGGAAGCGCAATCAGGGAAACATACAGCGAGCAGCACGTGACGTATACACTGGAAATGGATGGGAAATTCTACATCGTAGAGCATGTGCCTGCCAGGGTGTGTCTGGAGACGGGGGAACAGTATTTTGCCCCGGAGACGGTTGAAAATATTCAGAAAATCATTTGGGGACAAAGAAAGCCGGTCAAGGTGATTGAAACCCCTGTTTATGAATTCGGGTTAGTCGTTACGCACCCCTAAATACAGACAAGCTAAAAACATGGATGCAAAACAGTTGGCAAGGATCATCCAGCAGAGACTGGGACTGGAGGATCAGGAGTTCTCTTCTATTCGGGAGAACCCCAAATTCCAGCGCCCTTCGAGAACGCCTCAAAAGGGGCACGATACCGACTGGTGGCCGAGGTGGTGGAATCCAAGGGCTGCCAGTCAGGACGCCGGGTGGGCCAAAAACTGATCTTCGACTCGGCGGGAAACCTTTTGACCTGGGAGTACCCGGAGCGGATCTGCGCCTTCCTGATGCCGAACCTCACCGTGCTCATCAATGCCTTCTTCGAAAACCTCATGAACGGCCGGGATCCCAACGAGGTGATGTTCAACCGCACCGGCTGCTTCGACGTGGGACATGCCTGCGGAGGGTGGGGTCACGTCACCGTGGAGATGCGGGCCGAACTGCGCTGACCGACGCCCCTCCTCTTCCTTTTTTTACGTTCAAATGTGGAGATTGACTTTTCTGACCAATTTATTGATAATCGGTCGAAAGGTGGCATTTTCGGGGGAGGATCGGGGCTGAGATGTACTTCCTGTAAGCAACAAACCGTCGGTCTTGACGAAAATGCGTGCTTTCCAACGGTAATGTGTATCATATTACCAGAATCTTGTTGACATTCAAAGAGCTTCGCCTTAATTTCAGAGCAGACAAATCGCAGGAGGTTTTTGTGAAAACTATCCTCGCCACTATATTGACTGTTTTGTTACTCCTTCCCATCCCCGCCTTCGGGGAGATCAAAATCATCACCCACGCCGTCAAACAACCCTTCGGGGGAAGCCAGTCACCCGATGACGCCCGGATCGCCGCCGTCGCCAAGGCCAAGCGGGAAGCCCTGGAGCTGGCGGGAACCTATGTCGAAAGCACAACCGTCGTGAAAAATGCGCAGGTTGAAAAAGACGAGATTCACGCCCTTACGGCGGGGGTTCTGAAAGCGGAGGTAGTCTCCCAGAAGAACTACACCACAGGTGACGCCTTCGGGATTGAAGTGACTGTGAGGGTGGAGGTGGACACGGCGGTACTAGAAGCGCGCCTGAAAACGGTTCTGGAGGACAGGACCCACTTCGAGCAGCTCAAACAGGCCCGCGCCTGGGTGACGGAGCTGTTGGAAAAGATTGCCCTGTTGGAGGCAGAAAACCGGAAGAGTGGGAAGTCAGAGCAAAAATCGGCTAACCTGAAAAATGAATTTCCGGCGGCCTCCCGGGGACTCACGGCGGTGGACTGGTTTTACAAGTCAGTAGCCCTAGGGGGCGATGGAAAATTCACCGATCCCGGAAAGGCTATTGAATACCTGAGCGAGGCCATCCGCCTGAAACCGGATTTTATGGAGGCTTACAACAACCGGGGGACTGCTTATGGCAAATTGGGGCAGTACCAGCGGGCCATTCAGGATTGCGATACGGCCATCCGCCTGAATCCGGATGATGCGTATGCTTACTACAACAGGGGGATTGCTTATGGCAAACTGAGGCAGTACCAGCGGGCCATTCAGGATTACGATACGGCCATCCGCCTGAATCCGGATTATGCGATGGCTTACAATAACCGGGGGAATGCTTATGACGACCTGGGGCAGTACCAGCGGGCCATTCAGGATTACGATACGGCCATCCGCCTGAAACCGGATGCTGCGGAGGCTTACAACAACCGGGGGATTGCTTATGGCAAATTGGGGCAGTACCAGCGGGCCATTCAGGATTGCGATACGGCCATCCGCCTGAATCCGGATTACGCGAAGGGTTACTACAACCGGGGGATTGCTTATGGCAAATTGGGGCAGTACCAGCGGGCCATTCAGGATTTTGATACGGCCATCCGCCTGGAACCGGATGCTGCGGATGCTTACAACAACCGGGGGGCTGTGAATAGTGCACGAGGTATTCAAACGCTAAAAGCCAGCAGATTGATCGAGGAGGCCTGGGTGCTGCTCAGAGTTCTGCTTGAGGCACATGTTAATTTCTTCTATTTTTTTCGCAATGATCCAGTGATGATGAGTCAGCGTTTCTCGGATGCGACTATATTGGACAAACTTAAACATCTGAGAGAGGTCAATTTCTACAAAGGCACTCCCATGGAATCTCAATTCTCTGAAAAAGAATGGCAAGATTCTGAGGCTGCAATTCGCGGTAGATATAAAGATGATGAATTCAAGGCTCTTAAACGACATGGTTTCAGTGGCCTTTCGTTTGAAGCAAGATGTGCAGCAATTAATATGAAGATTCTGTATCAAATGTGTTACCGTATTGCCTCTCGTAGCGTGCATTCATTTGACCCAGCCCAGACACTCTTCGAGTCTTATTATCTGCGTAGGAGCACGGAAGACCGGCGAGAATTACTTCGGCTTAGGCGGGAACAACTTGAAAGAAACCAGAACATGTTATTAGGCAGAATGTCTTACACCTTAACCAAATTCATTGAAGATGGATCACGTGAACTTGAAATCCTACTAATAGGTGTCGGCTACGAGAAATACTGCGACAAGTTTTACAACTCGCCCAATGAGCTTCCAACGGATGACCCGGGAAGCTTTTATGTCTGGCGAGTTTAGGTTTGTAAACACTCATGGTATAAAAAAAGATGTATTTCAAATACAACGAGAGCCTAACAATGAGTTCATAGGTAAAATGCGGAAGCATTGGATTTAATTTTTTCTAACCTCAAACTGCACCGGAACACGGGGCGCAAGCGTGACTTTAGAGTTCAGCGGTTTCGCAAAATCAATTTTGTTTTCCAACGTACCGTGTGCTTTCATCCCGTGTCCGGTGAGTTGGGCGTTATGAGTGATGAATTAACATGAGGTTGCCATGAAAAATCACTGGGCACTAGAATTTTATAATCTCGCTGAATCGAGGGGAATAAAATGCAGAATTGAAAAGCTGATTAATGGATGGATTGAAACAATAAATTTCTCTGGGAAAGAATACTTTACAAAATCAGCAACCTACAACCTATCGAGAAAGCAGTATTTCCAGGGAGTTGATCCACCAAAGATGAATGAGAATGGAGCTTTTGTTCTCTTTTGTGGCGGCGGAAGAGATATGCTAACGGACATATTTATCATACCCTGGGACATATTTTTCAAGACGCTGGGTATGGGCAAACCAATAAATACTTATAGACCGCCAAAAGAATATTTCCAATATAAGTTTTATCTACGCGACAGAGATGGGTGTTGGCTTATGTCAGTCCAAGGTGGAAAACGACCTGTTCTTGATGTAACCAATTGGCATTACGATGTATTTAAAGCACTATCATTCATTGGTTCTGCATAGGAATAAATGAATTCCTCATAACCATTTAGTCCACCTGCCGGTGTTCCGCTGCGCTTCACACCAGCAGGTGACTTCCGCGTTAGGCCTAAGACAATTGGGGGGCGGGATATTTCATTGAAATTCATCGGCAAAATAAAAGAATCAATAAAGCGGAAAAACAACCCCGAACTCTCCCAGCTTGATGCAATGCTTGAGAATGAGACTATTCGATCCAAATACACACGGGATGAACTAGAGGCTGCTGTGAAAGGTTCATGTAAAGGCTTCGATGCGGTTAACCAGCAATTAAAACGGAGGCGAAGAGAAGATAGACGTCGCTGTGCCGTCCCGGATGGCCACTTGAAAATCCCCCATCTGTGGCCGGGTCAAAATCCCCCAGCGACAGCGCGTTAACTTCTACTCTATTTTCTGAAACCCGACAATCTTATTTTCTTCTTCATCCCTCATTTTCTCTCTTTTCTGTTCT
>JAHIMW010000240.1 GCA_018896355.1 Pseudomonadota bacterium | reverse complement strand
GTCCCATTCCACGATCGGCTTCTTGGCATTCAGGCGATCATCGCCGATAAACCGGTCTATCTTAGCGGAAGCGCCATCCTTGTAAATGCTCTTGAACTCACGCTCGACAAAAGGGCTAAGGCCGATCTTCAGGAGTTCGAGCGCCTTACCGACACGTTCATGGTTTGTGATGGCCATAGACTATTCCTCCGTCTCTTCGTGGAGTTCTGTCTGTTCTGGACGCGGCTTACCACCCGTGCGCGCCAAACGGGTAATTTCGGGCCAGCTCTGTACCAAGCCATTGTAAGAGAGGGCCTCTGCGGCGCGTTTCTTCCGTTCGCAGAGCGTGTAGAGGCGGTAGGCCAGTTCGCGGGCGATCTCGGCTTTCGATCCCAACTTGGCGATGAGTGTCGCCGCCGCACTTTCGCCGCCAGATTCGAGGGTGTGGATCAGGTGATGCACGATCTCCCAGGCTGTAATTCGCAGGTCTTTCGCGGGATCCCAATCGGCGAAGAGTTCATCTGGGCGGAGCAGGCGCACCTTGCCACCCTTGGCGGCGAGGATGCCATCCCGTTTCATACTTTCGATGCTCGTAGCCTTGGCCTTGGAGAGGATCTCGGCCACGCCAAACTCTCCTTCAGCGAAGCCTGACTGCTCGAACCAGGCCAGAGCCCAACGGCTGTCGGCGTCGAAGTCTCCTTCCTGCTCGGTTAGAGCCTCATCGAGGGTCTGGTTGATGAGGGCCAGTGCCTCCCGAACAGTGAGCGGCTTGCCCTCAGCGTCGAGCACTATGGAATAGCGCGTATAGACTGCCATACCTGGGCCAATAGCCGCCTGCGCCAGGTCTACTGGGGCGATATTGCCGCGCTGCAGGTGGGCGAGCGCAACGGGCAACTCGGCCTTGAGCGCGGCGACGAACTCACGGCGCGTTGCGGTAGGTGCGTTAGCCGTGCGTGGGCGACAGACGAGGACAATACTAGAGGCAAGAGAGTTTCTGTCGTTATTCCTTACACCTCCTTCGCGTTCGGTTCGCACAGGCCAAGTGCCGGTGATTGCGAAGCCAGCATTGATTGCAGCGTCAAGAAAGGTCTCCCATCCTGTGCTAGCGGTACCCGTGTCGCTTTCTGTTTCCGCTTGTTTGAAAGCGTAATATATGGTGACTGGAAAGGCTGGGTGCGTCTGTTCGGCGAGGCGGTGCATCGCCTGCGTCATGCCTTCCATGAAAAAGGTTTCAGCAGCTTCCTTGCTCCGATGGCGATAGGCAAAAGCGACCAACTCCTCTGCCTTAGGTACGGCGAGCGTAGCGAAGAGGTCGGGAAAGACCGCCTTCAACGAACGGCGCAGCCAGATGTAGAAAAAGTCCGACAGGTCGGCATAGGGTACATTGTCGAAATAGGGCGGGTCGGTGGAGACAATCCTTGCAGTGGACAGCTCTTGCCGACGGGCATCCGATTGTTGAGCAGCGCCCATCATTTCCGCTGAATGGAATTCACTGAGAACGTCACCTACCCACTCGACGCCTCCAATCCAATTGCCACTCATCTTCTCGAGAGGATTAATTTCGATGTAATCCCAGGACATCTGAATGGCTTGTCTGGAGAAGATCTGAGCGACACTGCCACCCTTCATATTCCAGATGCATATGCTGTTGTTATAGCTTGCCAGTCTGCTCAACACACATCCGAGATAGATCGAAACACTTTGCGAATACGCTGTGGCGCCAATGCCACCAGCGGTAAGGGGTTTGCTGTCGTCGGTCAGGCCCGCCACGAGAGCGTCGCGCTTGACCCTCTCGCGAGCCTCATTCACGAGATCGCAAAATGTCGTCAACGCAACGAGTTGGCGCTCGCTGAAGAGCTGCGAGAACTGCTCTATGCCATAAGGCTTTGCACCGAGATACTGCGTGCTGCCAGAGATCTCAAGATCCGGCTTCCACTCTGGCTTCGCTTGGCGTGCGACGTCCTCCATTGCCTCGGTTGGCGATAGGTAGACCCGCGCGCGTTCGCCCTCGGCGACAATTGCCATTAGCCGCGAAGCCATATGCCCGGCCTTACCCTCGGTCTTGATGTAGTCGCCCGTGATCGGCGTCCCTGACATCACGCACTGGAAGTTCGCCCCTCGCGAGAGCTTAGTGCCATTCTTCGCTGCTTCAACATCATTAGGTTTGCCTACCTTCACCGTAAAGCGGTAGCCGCCGTTCTCGACAATGGGCTGGATGTAAGCCTCCTTGCCAGACTTATTAGAGAGCATGAACGTAGAGGTGAGAGGTACATCCACCTGCGCGAAGGCAGGGTTCGGACTCTTCACCGTGCGCGCCCAGAGCCAGGCGATTACGGTGAGTTTCTGGCCAATGTATTTCTTCAAGTCCGGTCGGACCGATGCCATCTCCGATGTCACCTCGACACTGGGGTAGAGGTTGCCGATGCGCTTCTCGGCCTCATCGCGCATCCACCGGCCATAGTAGCGTACATCCTCAGCGAGCCCCTGGGCGCCGCGCCAAGTCTTCTGAAAGAGCGCCTTCTCATTCCGCGCCTCTGGGTTCACCGGTTGCTTGTTGACGAACTTGGGCGGGATTTCGATCATCGCTTTGTTGATCAACACCGCCACCGGATTCAGGTCACTGGCGTAGCTCTCCAGCCCGAGCCGCTGCGCCTCCAGCGGCAGCGCGCCACCACCGGCGAAGGGGTCATGAAAGCCAGGCAACTTATGGCGGTCGAATAGTTCCTTAGCGCGCGGATGTCCAACATTCTCCGCACAAGTATAACGCCAGCTCTGCCAAATCTCATCCCGCGCCTGCTGCAAGACCTTCTCGTTGGTGGTGTTCTCCCACAGTACCAGGTCTTCGATGATACGGAACAGCCGCTGGCGCTCCTTCTCCTGTTTTTTTTCAGTCGGGAAGAGATCGGGGTGCGCCGAAGGATCATCCACCATCTGAGCAAAAATGACCGCCCGGGCCGCCGCCAGCGGCCGCCGCGCCCACCAATAATGAAGCGTTTGAGGATGACCGTGCCTCGGAACAGATTTCTCTTCTTTTGCTGCTCTGTTGATCGCGTCCAGTGGTAAAGCGACTTCGATGAGTTTTTTCTTGTAGGTCATGCTATCTCCGTACATCTTTATGCAATGAAATCATTAGATACTCGGTTCCGGAAACCATGCGGAGTGGTCAATCTTTCCGCAGTAAATATAATTGATACCATTGCCATCTCCAGCGTCTACCGGGGTAAACATCGCACCGTATTCGTTAACGTAAAAGCGTCCACCTTGGTGACCACGAACGCTTGCAACGGGTCTTACTACACGTGCGAGTAAGGTCATATCTTTCAGTACCTTTGAAAGTTTTACCCTTTGTGTCGTCATCGGTTTGATTGTCGGGGGGTCGGTATCGGTCAACGCTGGCGTTTCGTAGTAAATGTCACCGCCTCCGGCAGCAAGAACGTAAGGGATTCCAGGCCGAGGGCCAACCCAGTGTTCCCCTGCTTTCAGCGGCGTTCCATCTGGATGAATGGGCTTTGTCGTGAGCGGTTGTCCTTCAAATTCAAAGCGGAAATCGCCATCAAACCTGCCCGCGCAGTAATACTGAGATCCGACCCCGGAAGAGGTTTCGCTTTTCACTGGCACGAGGACATGGCGGTACTCGTTCAAGTAAAATGTACCGCCCGGCTCGCCCCTGAAGATTGTCTTTACAGCATTAATCCGCTCAGCCAAAATCGCGCCATCCCCCTCCACGGCCAGGTATCGCAGGCCTTCACTAGCTTCGTAGAGCACAGTAATCTTCCACGTCTTATCGAGAAAACGAACTGCATACTTTGCGAGCTTGCTGACATTCTGCGGCCAGACGCCGCGGTAAAGACTTGGTGTAGTCATAGTGATTCCCTCCTTATCCATTTTTGCCAATCAGCCTTCCATGCAGCGGGATCGATCCGGCCGACATAGTATGCAACCCAGCTGCCATCACGTTCTTGGCGGTTTGTGATGATATGACCATTTGCAGTGATTCGGACACGACCACCGGAATCAACAGGCCGAGCTCTTCTGAAACCAGCCGCAAGCATATGATCCGGTCCTCTTAGTTTTTCAAAGACATCCTCTCTGCCCAACCGTGTGGGGTGATACCATGAACATGACAGAGCACCAGTCCCATCAATGATGCACTCAAGTCCCGTTGTCTTCGGACCAGGCCAAGGATCTCCCGGTTTAAGATTACCCGGACTGCTCAAATCAAAGTCACTACCTTCAGGTCTTTTAAGCAATATTGATCCACTGAATCGACCGATGAGAACGCGTTGCCCCACCTCATCATCCTCTTGTAGAGGCTTTACGACAAATCCGTTCGGCAAAAAAAGTATACGCCCTCCCTTCCAATAGAACTTAACTATACGTACAATCGACCTGACCCCAAGGCATTCATAAACCTGCCAAGAGGTTCCTTCATCAACCCATGCTCTTATCGTTTCCTGTTGAACGCGGAATCCTGATTTCTTCCCTCTCGATGGCGAAAAGGGACCCATCCAACGGGGAAACGGATGAAGCAGCGGTTTGAACTCGAAAGGTATCATATTTTGAACTCCAAAGGTGGTATGGGACCATCATGTGATATTTTTTCGCCCCCAATTTCCAGCCAGTAATTTGACTGGCGGTCCCAGAAGATTTCTTTAACTTGAACACCTTGTTTTGATTCAACGCTTCGCACCCATTCTAACAATTGGTCTCGTGCATCCCCTCCTTCTGGCGTGAGGCTCGTACCGGGTTTGAGGGCAAATTTGACCGCTCCTCTTCCACGTTCGACCTCCAAGGCAATCTCACGACGTCCGGAAACTGTCCTCAGACGAAGCACCGTAACGGCTTCGGCACCATGATTCTCAGGCAGTTTGATCACGCCAATAAATAGCCAATCTGATTCATCAAAACCTCCTTGATCGACACGAACGATGAGATGCCCCGCTGGTGTGCATCGGGCGCGACGGTGTAAGGTTCGCTCAAGAATAGCCGTTATGAACTCGGATGGTGCTGGGACGAGACTGCTGTCTTCTGTACGAAGGTTATTCGACTGATCAACCCGGAGGTCAACACCGTCCGATTGTGCCGGGTATGGATCACCTAAATGAAGATCGCCAACATCGATTTCCCAAGAGGGAGGTTTATACAATCGGGGCGCCTTTGCTGTTTCAGAGAGACCTTTTGACCATATAGTTTCTTCCGGATCGGCATTCCAATCAAAATATCGATTGCGCTCGGCACCGATAATGGTCTCCCAGTCAGCCTTTTCATAAATGGCTTCATCCTCGGTGTCGCGAATGTACAGCACCAGAATGCGCGCTTCACGGTCCCCCTTCTTTTTTCGGAGCATACGCCCAAGACTTTGGATTCTTTGACGCACCGAGCCGGATGACGCTGCAATGATGCCGAGATCCGCCGACGGAACGTTGAAACCCTCTACGAGGGATTTAGCACTGATGATAATGCGGGCTATGCCCCGCCGAAATGCATCAATGTTCTCGGCACGAAGGCTATCAGGTAGTTTGCTGTGTTCGAGAACGGCAGGTAGTCCTCTTTCGTCGGCCAATAGAAACAGGGACTCAATCTCCTCGATCGACTCGTGAAAAACGATTGCCCGTCCTTCCGGATCAGTAACCGATTCAGAAAGAACCCCCAATGTGATGTCGAATCTTGCCTTCGCACGATAGAGCAGTCGCTTGCGTCGGTTTGCAAGGCTAATGAAATGCTTTGCATCACCCCCTGCCGGACCGCCTCGTTTCGCCTGGGTTTGGCACCAGGCAAGGAAGCCCTGTTTAGAAGAACTCTGGCGGTGACGTCTTTGGAGCGACTTGCGCAGTTCTGTTATCTCTCGGCTCAACCGTGCGTGCTCATTGGCCTCCGGTGGAGAGAGTGACAATCCTATGTGCCATACCTCAAACGGTGTGAGCAAGCCGGCAGCGAGGCTTTGCTTGATTGTGAAGTCATAGATGATCGGCCCCAGAGCCCGCCCTACAACACCCTGCTCGTAGGCCTCGTCGGACGGCAATCCCTCGGATTCCGAATCCCGTTCTGGTGTCGCCGACAAGCCAAGGGTGTACTTTGGCATTGCCTTGAAAATGCGCTGAGACTGTTCGGCACTCGTTCGGTGGCACTCATCAACAACGAGAAACATCCGTTCTGCCCAGCGTACCTTCGCAACAAACTCAGGAAGACGCTCGCGGGCCGAGTTTAATACGCAGATCAAAACTCGCAGATCCGAAGCCGGAGGAAGGTCCTGACTGCCGCCCATGAGTCCAATGGCGGAATCGGGAATGTTTCCCTGCCGCACTTCATCACGCCATTGAAACATCAGAGGGATTGTAGGCACAACGATGACAAGACGTAGGTCATGCTCACGGTCGTTTTGAAGCTGTTGGGCTACAGCAAGGGCGAAGAGTGTTTTTCCACCGCCAGTTGCCACTTTGACCGTTCCACGTCCATGCGCCATCCATAGTGGCAAGCATTCTTTTTGCCACTCGTAGAGTGAAACCTTATCTGGAATCAATTGCCAGCGTTCGGATAAACCGGGAAGCGGCGGCATCTCCCTTTGACCTACAACCGATTCAAGGTTATCAACATTTTGATTCTCCGCCCTACTCCTTCTTTCGGCCATGGCACGGCGGGTCATAAGTTGCAGTAGGCGGAGCCGATTCTCATCGGTAAAACAAGCAACTGTTTCCGGCTGCTTATTAGACATCAGGCAACTCCCCCAGTTATAGATCCCCGGTTTATCGCAAAGAATTGGTTAACGAACTCCAGCAGCAGGGCGACTTCGATGGGTTTCTTCTTATGGGTCATTGTTCTCCCGCCGATAGTTTTTTTGGGTTTTGTCAATAGATTATGGATAGATTCGACCGCAAGATAGCTACGCCGTCCATCGATAATTTCCGGCTCTTTATTCCGGCACCGGATGGATGCCGGATGACACCGAAGGACCTCCGCAGGCGACGAAATCGGAAGATTACGGCAGAACATCGTAAGATTATCGGAAGATTTCGATAAAGATCGACCATGACCTAATCGGAAGATTACTGCTCTAAATCGGAAGATTGTCGTAAGATTCATGATAATGATTCCGCCGTCCAAAGGACATATTTTGCGGCACGTCCCTGCCCCTGTCGTATCAGAAGCTTTAACTCAGCCAACCCCTTGAGGTCGCGATTGGCCGTGTCATAGGTAACGCCCAATTTCTTGACCAGCCAACCACTTGAGACAAATCCCGATTTCAGAACCTCCATCATAGCCTTCTTCTGGCGTTCGTTCAACTGCGCCTCCACCGCTGGGGTAACCAAAAGGCGTTTCTCAGGAACCCGCAGGCGCTCGATTTTATCGCCCGGACCGGGGAATGTAATCTGGAAATAACCCATATCGGTGCCAAGAAGCGGCGGATCGAGCCCGTGGTCGAGCATCTGGTCGTGCATCCGGCGGAAGCCGCTGCCACGTTCCTCTATTCGGTGAAAGTATGACAGACACTGGGCCAGGACAGGGTTTCGCGAACAGGGGCGGTATTTCCCCTTGCGCAGGTTGGCGAGCGTGAGCGGTCGAGGGGGAAGACCAGGGCTCAAGAGGGTGACTCGATCTGCGAAGATCTCGAGGATAATCTTGCGACCGGCGTCCTCGTACTGGCGGTGTGCCACCGCGTTGACCAGCGCCTCGCGCAGACCATCTACAGGGTACTCGTCAAGACGCAGACGATCAAGCCCGACAATGCGCATTGGGTGGCGTGTGTTACGATCGATGAATGCGATGGCTCGATCTATCGCCAACGGCATGGGCGATCGGATGTCCTCGTGGTCCCGAGGGTCGCCGTCTGGTTCCGTACTTCGGTAGGCATCGGCGAGGATGCGGCACTGGGGAAACACCATCGAGGGATCCTTGGCAAGGAGAACGATGCCGGCAGCCGTGGCATAGGTTTCGCCTGTGCCCTGGACACGCCAGGCAAGGCCGCGAGCAGAGGCGCCCGACATGAGATCCGCCGCCGAAAGACTTCCTGCGTCTCGGTTCTCGGCCACGGCAATCAATCTGCGTAACACATCGTGGTCAAGATCCTGCCAACGGAGACGAGCAAGCGGCTGCGATTCGAACGAAGAGGTGGCCTCGATGGTCTGCTGGGCGATCTTATCCTCGTCGCTGGAAGGGGCAATGCCGAATTTGTCTGCAAGAAGCTTCACCAAGGCAGCACGGATTTCCTTTTGGAGCTCGATGACGTTGCCGAAACGCTTGAATTTTGGCCCGTCTGCATCGAGTTCAGCAAGAAGTTTTGATGTCCCCCGCTCCCTTTTTAAGCTGCGGTCGCCCTTGATGAACGCCAGTATGGGCAGTGCTTTTTTCTTAGCACGCCGATACTCGGCGTGGGTGATCGACAGCCCATCCACCGGCGTGCCGTACTCGATACCTACTATGAGCAGATAGACCTGGCAGCCGTCGAGCGATTGCAGGCATCCCTCCAGCGCCTTGTCCGGGGAAGCCGGTTCCAACTCGTAGAGTACGGGCGTGCAGTATGTCGACAGGAAAGCGTCGGTATTAACCAGGTTCTGGACGATAAGGCGTTCGTCTTCAAGTTCCTTTTGGACCGAGCTGACAAAAACACAGAGCTTTGTGGTCATCGCAGCGCCTCCACCTGTGCACACGACAGATGCAGTGAGCTTACATGCCCATGCCGTATGGATTTCTGCCTCGGGTCGGCTTTGTTGCCACCATTGAGCGACAAGGCGACTTCACTGAGTTTTTTCTTGGGGTTTCTGTTAGTTGTCATCGTTGTAAACCAATCTGTACGTTGCCGGGTAAAGGGTGATCTTGCCGCCAGCGCGCATGGCGCGAAGAAGTGCTCCTTGTACTTCGACGGGTTCACCCTGCGGGTTTGAAAGAACGAGCGCGTAAATCTCCGGGAAACTGTCTATCAGCCCCCAAATGTCCGCCTCCAGTTGAAGCGGCTCTTGCTCCAGACAATGATCCTTTGGCCAGAAGTAGCGAACGATCTCACCAGCGGCAGTCCGCATTTCCCAAGGGAAACGGTCGCCGGTCGTTTTCGCGATCCATCTGCCATCTGCGTGGAAAAATCGATCATCTCCATCCTTCCGGAAGCCCATGCCTTGCGCGAAACGCTCGATGATGCGGGGCTTTGTCGGTTTGGGATGAGGATACACCTTCTGCGGCGTGACGTCTATACCATCCAATTCACCAGAATGCTCTTCGGTGTCCTTTGTGGGCTCTTCTTTGCCTTCAGACTGTGCCACCAGTGCGGCATCGACTTCGTCACCCGTTGCAGCCTTTTCGTGATCGGTCAGCGTTTCATCGGATAAAGTTTGGGGGGCCGCGCCGGTATCCGTTATGGCATGTTCGCACGTGGATGCAGCGGCCTCAACGCTCAGCGGCACGACAAGATCACACGGCACCAACTTAAAATTTTCTTCGAGGTATTCCGTTACCTCCTCGGATGATCTCCCAAAGCAGTAATTCAGTGCAGCCGTGATGTCAGACCGACCAAAGATCTTGCCCAATCTATCGGGTACAAGACGAGCCAGCTTCGCATTCGGAAGGTGATCGACATAAAGCATCTTGTTGAGCCATACGACCTCGGCATGTCTCGAAGTTCCCGCCGGGGTCCCGTCAATGTAGGGGACAATTTCAAGCCCCTGCGTGGTCTGCCACCTGGTCTCCGCCAGCTCGGCCGCCAAGCATCTGATACGGGCAGTTTCCGCCACGTCATCCAGATCAATCCGGCGAAGCTCCACGCCTATCATGTTCAGCCAGGGCTTTCGTTCCGGTCGGTCCGGAGAAAGCGGACTGCGATGGAATCGATCTTCGATACGGCTGGAGAGGGTGGGCACATCGCAGAATGGCCATGCCTCGGTAATTTCTATCGGCAGGCGCTGGAAATCCGCCGTCTTCTGCTTTACCCACTCGTGGAGATGACTCCAAGGCACCAGCGTCTGCATGGTGAGTGCAAAGCTAATCGTTGCGGTTGGCGCCCATTCGCCCGCGAGGTTGAGCCAGTGACCGCACTCTTTCCAAATACGCGCGGCATGGCGCGGGAGCAGGGCTCGCACACGCCGGGTATCGTCCTGAGATAGTGTTTTTCCGGAAGTCAGTTCCTTCAGCCACTGGATGGCCAGATCCGCTGTCGGACGTTCGGCAATGGCAATCTTCCTCCAAAGCGACAGGTCACTGACCGAAGCCCGAACCACAGCGGCGCCCGGCACATTTTCCTGATCGGATGACAGGAACACGCCGGATGCCTTGGCCCAGCCGCTGCCCTCGATCAAGATGACATTCTCTTCGTAAAGAGCTTTCTTGATCTTTTCAAAGTCGGCTGTCGAGCAGGTCTCGATCATCCGATCGAGGCGCCGATACCACTTCTCTACCTCGTAAATTGGCGGATTATCCGCCTTCGCCAGTGCCCGCAGACAGTCCAGCAAACGATCTGGACCCGTTGGCGTGTCACGGACGCCGAGCAACTTGAGCAGCGGTCGAGTGGATTCCGTGTCAATCCGGCCGTGGATAAATGGTTCGACATCCATGAGCGATTCGGTTTCCGGTGTTCGCCGAAGAAGATCGGCCGGCCTGTTATAGAAGCCGCGCGTGTCCGGTAGGCATGGCAAATCACGAAACTTGATGATCCATGCGGGAAGAAGCGGATCGCTGGTAATTGACCGCGTGTAACCATTTGAAGCAACTTGAAAAATCCGCGCGCTTGTTGCTTTCAACCAATATCTCTCCGGCTGGTTGATAATGCGGTCGACCAGATGACCCCAAAGATTGTCGTCATCCTCTATAAGAGTCCAATGAGCCCAATTGCTTTCTTCAAAATCCCAATCCCCGATCCGGAATTGTTTGGATGTATAGGGATAATTGGCCTCTCCCACGAAACCACGCTTGTAAAGCTCGACATTGATCGCCTTTTCCCCCCAGATCGTCGACCCCGTTTGAACAAGTGGTGCGAACGTTTGGATCCCTGCACGCCCAGATGAAATCCATCCAGACCATTCCTCAGAGGTACAGGAGTCGAAAGACTTTGTGTAATCCGGGTGCAGCAAATGCTCTGAGCACCAACTCTCCGGGAATAACGCCTCCAAAGTGCCGTCTGCATCGAAGAGTACGACATGCTTCGTTCCACGAAGATGCCGATCCCGTGTTGCAAAACGGAAAGACTCGCCAACTGTTGCACCGAGTTTTCCGGCTATTTGAGAGATTTGAATGCAATCGGACAATGCAATCGATTCTTTCCTGAAGAAATCGAGAGCCACCTGTTCGACCATCGTGCTAATATCGCTCGTTTCTTCGAGACCAATCGCCTTGAGAACAGCATAAGCCGCGTCAACGTCAGACTGGAGGCTCTTGTCGTTGCTTTCTTCTGTATCTCGACGCCGTTCTGCAAGAAACCGCGACCAGTTCTGATTGAACACAAGAAGATGCGCCGCAAGGAAGTCCCAGTCGGCGTCAGCCTGGAGTAGCCTCCTCTCACCTATGCGAACGACTTCGCTCGCCGCATAGAGCACATCCTTGCCCTGCACGGGAACGATGCGGACTTGCCTATTATTACACACAAGAGGACGATAACCGGTCATCTCCGTTGCAGCGTAGGCCCAAAGCTTCAACAAGCAGCGCCAGTTTTTCAGTCTTGGCAAATGCTTCGTCTGCAGAACATTGAGAATGTGATCCTTGTCGATTTTTTCGACAACGTTCCGATGAATGAGCTTCTCCGTATCGTTTTCCGAAACGTAGTACGAGAAAGCAGGGCGACCTGCATCGTCCAGAAGAACCGACGCCTGCTCCGCAGGCCACACATCGAAGAGTGGTTCGGGTATGACCACGCTCTGACCGGCCGGTCTGAGCTCGCCGACACCCGTCAGAAGGAAGGCTTTGCTCTCGATCGATGTGTCGAACGCCTCTTCCACGGTTGCGGCGCACAGACCTTCCAAAGAGTTGTCATCGCGATCCACATCGGGGAAAAGGCCATAGGCGCAAGATCTTTCAGCGAGACTTACCGAGGTACACTCCAGCCATTGCAGCATCACCGACGCCGCCAGTAATCCGATACGTTCAAGGAGCCACCGATTGGTGGGGGACGTTTCGGGATCCTTGATCTTGAGGCGGGCGGGATCCTGAATGAACGGCGCATTGCAGGCGAATGGGAGCGAAGTCTCCACTCCGGTTGGCAGCACAACATAAAGGCGCCCTTTCGCGCCAAGCACGATCTCGACCTTGCAGGGCGGAAATTCCGTGCCCTGGTCCGGGCCGAGCAAACGTTCTTGCATGATCTCGTCCAGCGACTCCCTGGGAAATGGTTCGGCTCCGGATCGTGCGACAAGAAATACCTGATCGGGATCTGCTTGGAGTGCCATCCTCTCGGTTTGGGGAACAGGACCGGGGCCGAGACTTCCCCAATACACTTCTTGTTCTCCGATGCGTAGGTGGCGGATATGCCTAAAAAAAAGGAGCGATACTGGGCTTTTCAACCACTCCTGTAGATTCTTTTCGACCTCACGCTGTCGATGCTCATCGCTAATGGCAACACGAACCTGTGTGCTGTCGGCATCGCTATTTGGGGAATCAACCCACCTCGGTTCCGTAAACCTCTGTCGATTGAAGGCAACAGACAGGGTAGGCGTGTAGAGCTCGACAGTATCACCCAAGCTGAACGTACTTTTGAAACCGATGCCGCGGAAGCCGATCGTATGCAAATCACGCTTGTTGGAATATGCAAAACGGCAGAGCGAAGCGAAATGCTCTTCTGTAAAGTCTTCGCCATTGTGTGTAAAGATGAAGGACCGATCTTCAATGCGCACAGAAGCCTCTGTCGCTCCGGCATCGTCCGCGTTCTGAAGAAGCTCGGACAGGATATGCCGAGGACTCTGCACCTGATTGAAAAGCTGATGCCAAGGTCCGGCTAACTCCGGATCCTGTTCCAGTTGATCCCAACGTTGAGAAGCACGCTGGCGAATCGGATCGAAGAAAGCTGGTCTATCATTCATCGTGGTGCCTCCGCCCGCAAGAGCAGCTCGGCGAAATCGTAGTTGACGCTCGTCACGCCGAAGTCCGGCTCGCGTTGGAAGGGTTGTCTCATGTAGTGGACACGGTATGAGTCGCCGTCGAGGAATTCTACGATGGCGAGGATGAAGTCCTCGGGCTTGTTGAGCGAGTAGAGGATTTCGTTGCGGGTTACCGTAATCGTCGGCGCGCCGGTTACACGACCCTTCACTTCGATGAAGCGCAGCTTGCCGGTGCCCGGCACACTGCTCTCGACATCGTAGCCGAGTTTCTCAAATTCGCGATCGGTTGGTTCGAAGCCGAGGCTGCGCTCGACCTCCATGACGATGGCGCGAGCCCGCGCTGCACTGGCCTGTGTATCAGCAGGCGCGGCAGAAACCGCCGCCGCCTGGCCCGTCATGGCTATGAGCAGGCCTTTGGGTATCACCAGCATGCCGCCCAGCACCACCGGCGGCAACGGCGATATCTGGGCTTCGAGCTTCAGGTCTTCGAGCCGCTTCTGCAATCGCCCCTGAAGCAGATCGGCCCGTTTGCGGGCCTCACCAGAATTGAGCCGGGCGCCTGTCTTGCCGGCCTGCTCCTCGAGTTTGAGCTGCTCGGCGCGATGATCCCAATAGGTGATCTCTTTGGTCAGCCGCTCCTTTACCGCCGCCTCTGTTTTGGCAATCAGAGCAAGCTTGGGACCACGCACCTCAGCCAGATGTTCGGGAACGACGTTCACGACCGCGTGGCCCTGAGCCTTCTTTTCCAACTCGCGGGTTATCCATGCGCTCTCGGACCGATCCAGAAGCGCTTCAACATTCGGATCGTCCTTGGCCAGCGGCCGGTAATCGAGATAGGGTGCATAATTCACATGGCGTGTTACGCCGTCAGCGCCGAGCTCGACATAGAGCATCCGCCTGGAGACGACGCGGCGCTCTCCCGAGCGCGTAAGGCTTGCATCTTGGATCGCATGCTCCAGATAGAACATCACATGCGGCTGGGTGCCTGTATCGCGTTCGTCCACCAGCACGGCGCCACGTTTCAAGAGATCGCGGTGACGTTCGAGGGTAAGGTCGATGACCGAGTCGAGCAGCGGATGACCCGGACAAACGAAGGCGGCCAGCGGCTGACCTTGAGGCGCTACCAGCGGCTTCTCGAAGGCAATGCGTTCGTAACGCGGCAGTACCGGCTCGCCGATACCGATCAGGCGGTCGCGGTTGCGCACCGGGGCCGGGACATGGGTGATCTCGTAGCGGCGCGGCTCGCGCTGTCTGGTCGATCCTCCCAGGTACCGGAAGGCTTCAAGGAAAAAAGACTCGATATAATGAGGTTGCAGGCGGCGGGCCTCTGCCCGCTCCATATCCTTTCGGATACGTTGGACGCGGCTCGCATCCATGGCATCGTGGGCAAGGGCGTGGTCTTCGAGCAGTTCCTGGAAGTGGTCGCGATCGAGCGCATGCTCCACCACCGTCGTGAGGCGCGCGCGTACTTCCGGTTGATCGCCGTAACGGATGGCCTCGATCAGAAGATCGCGCAGCAGCTTACCTTCAAACTGGAATTTTCCGAGCACATCGAATACCTGGCCGCCGAGGGTTTGACGGGCCTGCTCCAGTTTGTCCAGGAGTCTGCGATAAACGTCGCCCTCACGGGTTTCTTCTGCCACCAGATTCCAGAGATGACATACTTCTGTCTGGCCGATGCGGTGGATACGGCCGAAGCGCTGCTCGATGCGATTGGGGTTCCACGGCAGGTCATAGTTCACCATCAAGTGTGCGCGCTGGAGGTTGATACCCTCACCGGCGGCATCCGTGGCCAGCAAAACCTGCACTTCGGGGTCGTGCTTGAACGACTCCTGCGCCTTCATGCGCTCCTCGCGGCCCATGCCGCCGTGGATGATGACCACGGCCTCACTGCGGCCGAGCAGCGTGGTGATGCGGGACTCAAGATAATTCAGGGTGTCGCGGTGCTCGGTGAAGAGAACGAGTTTCTGGTGTATGGAGGGTGTGGGCCGGGGAATCGCTCCGGCGCCGTAAGGTTTGATCGGTTCGGCCACGGGGCTGGAGATGGCGGCGGTGGTGAAGATCTCACCCAGGAGGGTGGAAAGTTCACGCCACTTCGTGTCCGTACCGCTGCGTCGGACCCCGAGCGCGAGCGACTCCAGGTCTTTCAAAGTCTCAATTTCGGCCTTCAACTCGACAATGGACCGCGCCGCGGTCGCCTGATCGAGAATTTCCTCCTCGGCAGCCTTGACTTCATTGTCCGGAGCATCTTCGAGATCTTCGACATCTTCGGCGTCCAGCCCCGTAATGTCGGCCGCAATGATTGACGCAGTCTGGCCTCCGCGCTGGAGCACTTCCATCTCACGCAGTCTGCTTTCCAGCCGTTCGCGACGACGACGCAAAGATTGGTAGATCGCCTCGGGCGAGGAAGCGAGCCGTCGCTGCAGAATGGTAAGCGCGAAGCCGATGGTTCCGGCTCGTTTATCATTCGCAAGCGCCTCGGCACGGTTGAACTCCTGGCGCACATATTCAGTGACCGCCTTGTAGAGTTGGGCTTCGGCCTCTGAGAGCTTGTACGGAACAGTGTAAGCGATGCGCTCAGGGAATAACGGCGTGCCGTCGAACTTGAGCAGGCCCTCCTTCACCATCCGGCGCATCAGGTCCGAGACATCGGCCACATGCACCCCGTCGCGGAAGCGGCCCTCGAAACGGTCGCCATCGAGGAGCGCCATGAAGAGCTGAAAGTCTGCCTCCTTACCGTTGTGCGGCGTTGCCGTCATCAGCAGGAAGTGCCTCGTGAGGGTCGAAAGAAGCTGGCCGAGCCGGTAGCGTTTGGTGTACTTCGTCTCAGTGCCGAAAACTGTGGCAGACATCTTGTGCGCCTCGTCACATACCACAAGATCCCACCGACAATCCGGCGTCTGGAGCTTTTGCTGTACGTCCTCATTGCGGGAGAGTTTGTCAAGCCGGGCAATGACAAGGTTGGTCTCGAGGAACCAGTTGCCGGTGCGTGCGGATTCGAGCTTGTCGTTGGTGAGAATCTCAAAGGGAAGATGAAAACGGCGGTAAAGCTCGTCCTGCCACTGCTCGGCGAGGCTGCCCGGGCAGACGATGAGACAGCGTTGCAAATCGCCACGGGCGATCAGTTCTTTGATGAGAAGACCCGCCATGATCGTCTTACCGGCGCCGGGATCGTCGGCAAGCAGAAAACGTAACGGCTGACGCGGCAGCATGGACTCATAAACGGCGGTGATCTGGTGCGGCAACGGGTCAACGATTGAGGTATGGACGGCAAGCACCGGGTCGAAGAGGTGCGCAAGACGGATGCGGTGTGCTTCGGAGACCAGGCGGAACAGGGCGCCGTCGCCGTCGAAACTCCAGGGGCGGCCCTGTTCCACAAGATCGAGACGGGGCTCATCATGCCGATAGAGCAGTTCGTTAGCCACCTTGCCGGCGGGCGTCTTATAGGTGAGTTCGAGGGCCTCGGAACCAAACCACTGCACGCTGACGACCGTGACGAGGCAATCCGGAAGGACACCGCGTATCGCAGCATTGGGTTGAAGGTCTTCGAGTCGAATCATTCGGGTCCTTGAATGGCAACGCTGGTCCGACTTTTCACGGAGAGATATGCGGCCAAGCGCCTTAATGACCTAAATCAACCGCCGATGGCAGTCGGTCGGCGTGAACAATTGGCGATTACTCGTGGAATCTACACGTAAGTATGGGATATGTC
The DNA here is from genome assembly GCA_018896355.1 of Pseudomonadota bacterium. GTDB lineage: Bacteria > Desulfobacterota > Syntrophia > Syntrophales > UBA5619 > UBA5619. The sequence goes on along the minus strand of JAHIMW010000240.1, from coordinate 14,201 downwards.
AAATTACGATTTTGCCCGAAATCCACCACCAACTTTTAGCAAATCTCGTGCGGACAGGAGTTTGCTGACAATTTTCTTTCACCTCCCTGCGCACGAGTAATCGCAATTTACGCCGTAATTTCAACCAACGTCGTAAGTTGGTGGTGGATCAAGGTTGCCGGCTGTGGTTTAATTCTATTGACACAGAAGCATCTCCTTTCTATACTCGAACCGTGAAAACCCGTTTTTAGCAACGATGATGTTGGGAGGGAGGGCTCCATGGAATACATCCGCACCGTCGATTTTGCGGCCATTGACAAGAGCGGCGCCGACGAGCGCCTGACCCAGAGACTGTTCGATCACACCGTTCATCTGGCCTTCAACACACCTCAGCCTGATCCCGATCTCCCCTTTGCCAAATCGGTATGAGGGTCGGAAACCCGGATCATGGCTTTGTCGTGTTCAGTAGATCGAGCGGGAAGGAGCGTGTCGTGAAAGCATCTGTTTATTTGCTTGCCTTGATTCTGTTTTCCGTTGGATTTCCGGCGCTACACGCCCAGGAATACGGTAAAATCCGCGCTCTGAACCAGAGGGCCGCTTATGTGATCAAACAGAGGAACGATTTTGTGGCGCAGGTTCTGACCTCTTACGCCATCCCTCATGAACGCAATGAACAGGGCGTCGTTGTGCGGATAAAGACGGACGGCCGATGGCTGGATGTAACCACAATCGAAATTGTGCCTGTACTCAAAGAAGCCGGGGACAAACGCCGACAGGTTGCAGCTCATGAATTGTTTTTCTACACCGCCAATGGCGGCATACTGGATCTGCTTTCCGAGCTGACGATCCATTGATCAACCCATACCCCGTTTCGCGGTCATGATTTCATAAAAAATTGATCATCAGCCAACGGCCCGCCGCCTTTACTTCGGCGCGACGACGTAGTTGCGCAGCACCCCGATGTTCTCGACCTCGCACTCCACCACATCGCCCGCCTTCAGCAGCCCGGGCGGGTCCATCGCAAAGCCCGCACCCTCGGGCGTACCGGCGGCAATCAGGTCGCCCGGATAGATGGAAAAGCCCTCCGAGAGGACCGAAACAATCGTTGCGATGTTGAAGAAGTGCATTGCCATGATCATCATGGCGGTCAAGCTGCTTCGGAGTTTCTGATGGCTTCAGGCAAACTAATCCCCAAGAAATCTCCGAAATCCGGCGGGCTTCAATGATCAGATGGTAAAAATCTATTGACAGGCCATGCCGTTCCCATTATCCTCCGCGCTCACAAAAGCATGTTCCGGTCAGCCCGTCCGATCCGGAACAATCTCACGTTGAGGGGTAATTGATGGGCTTCTTCGGCCTTGTTTCCCGGGAAACCCACGTCGGATTCTATTTTCCGGGAACGGATCAATGAGAAATGTTGGAGGAAATGGGAATGACAGCGAAAATAGGGTTTATCGGCCTGGGGACCATGGGGAAATGGATGGCGTTGAATATGCTGAAGGCCGGCTTTGCGATGCGGGTGTATGACATCAATCCGGCTCCGGTCGAGTTTCTTGTCGGGCAGGGCGCCGTTGCGGCGAAATCGCCGGCGGACGCGGCCGCGGCGGCCGACTGGCTGTTCCTGAGCCTGCCCGATACGGAGCTTGTGGAAAAGGTGATTTTCGGAGAAAACGGTATCGTGCAGGGGGCCAGGCCCGGCCTCGTCCTGGTCGATCTGAGCACCATCAGCTACATGCCGACACTTGAAATCAATCGCAAACTTCTGGAAAAGGGACTCCACTTCGCGGACGCACCGGTCTCCGGGATGGAGGCTCGCGCAAAGGAAGCCAAGCTCACGGTAATGTTCGGCGGAGACGAAGGCCTCTTTCAGACCCTGAAGCCCGCGTTCGATGCCATCGGCAACCAGATCGTCTACATGGGGCAGGCCGGCAGCGGTCAGTTGACCAAATTGATCAATCAGCTCCTCTTCAATATCAGTTGCGCGGGACTGGCCGAGGTGCTTCCGATGGCCGTCAAGCTGGGACTGGACCCGGAAAAGGTGGCCCAGGTCGTGACGACCGGGACGGGGCGAAGTTTTGCGGCGGAGTTCTTTATTCCGCTTACGCTTGAAAACCGGTTCGACGAAGGATATCCGGTCAAAAGCGCCTACAAGGACATGATCAGCGCTGCCGAAATTTCCGCGCACAAAGGCATTCCCCTTCCCGTGGTAAACGCCACGGCGGTGACCTTTCAGATGGCCATTGCGGAAGGATTCGGTGATCTCAGCAAGGGCGGATTGATCCGCGTCTTCGAAAAGCTGCTTAAAACGGAATTCCGGAAGAAGTGGGAGGAGGCGAAATGAATCCTCATAGGGGGCTTCCTGAAGATATCACCGAGGCCTATTACCGCGGCTTGATGCTGTCCAAGCGGTACAGGTTGCCAGAAATTTAGTATCGTAAAATAAATGAAACCCTCATGACGGTACCCGTCACAAAGGAGGATGAAAACAAGTCAGGCGAGACGCCTGACCTACCTTGAGAGGGGAACGTAGGACAGGCGTCTCGCCTGTCAAAAAAGAGGCATTTTTAGATGAAAAATATCCGCTTCAAATCATGTTTGATTTAAAGATTGCGTGTCAGCTCGTGATCGTCAGTTCTTTTGGCAAATTATCAGAATAGGTTTCTTGCCAGGGGATGATAATTAAAAATATTTTATGCGTTTTCAGTTCGATTTTTGCATATTCTGATGATGAAAAGAATGTTTTCACTTTTGTCCCTGGCCTTCCATCAATTTCGTATATGATGGTAATACGTTCGATTTCGTTCCAGGGTATGAAAATAGGCGGCATGAGCCTGGAGATTGGAAAGCGTTTTTTAATAACGACGCCGTCTTTTATGATTCCGGAAAATACTTTATTGCGCACATAGTGCCCACACAGGTTCGCTTTCCCGTAAGTCAGATGTATATTTTCGTGTCCCGGCCCTTCAGTCTTGAGGGGAAAAACCTTTCGGATCGAGTACCACCATTTCGTTGCACGGAACAAATAGACAAAATTAGACACCAGTATAATGACAATCAGTAACACAGAAAAGCTTTTGAAATTTATCATATTTTTGTATTCCAAACGGTATTGTTTCTATCGCCGCGTGTCGCTTTGATGATTTTTATTTGAAATGCAGCATCTTTATCTTCATTGGAGAATTATTGAGGAAGCAGTCCTCGCCGCCGGTCATCCCCCCAAAATGCCACCTTTATCCGGTATTCAGTAATATACCGTGATAACCAAAATTGCAACTTTGAACACTGGGAGGTGCGGCTCTTATCTCTTCATGGATGCAAAAATAAATAGGGTCCGTTCATCCTCCCGAACAAAGGACGGAAAGTGGTCGATCAATCCTATTTTGGGGCGTCGAAGGCGTGCTCTCCGAGTTTCTTGAGTTGCTGTTCTGGTCCCGGAGGCGCATAGACAACGACATAGGTAAGATCCTCGTCAGGACCGACAACGATTTTATGCAACATGTTGACCGGCGCAAAAACCGCCATTTCGGGTTCAAGCGGGAAAGCATCCGGAGATTTTGACAGGTATCCAACATTTAAGCTGTAATCGGTATCCAATGTTTCACTGCCGAACTTTCTATTATTGATAATTCCATTGACACACCTCGTGTTCTGCCATAGCATCAAGACATATCATAAAGCTCATCATCTATCATACAGCGGGCATCACGAAATAAAGCAACCCCAATATCAGCCTTTGAATCGGAGGCCGTCATGGAAAAATCCTGGTACAAACTCTGGCCCGATATATATCCGAAGTCGTTGACCTACTATGAAGGCAGCATTGGGGATTTCATGGAGGCCAGCGCCAGACGCTTTCCCGAACGGGCGGCTTTGATCTTCATGGGAAAACCCATGCGCTTCCGGGAACTCCACGACCAATCCCTGCGATTGGCCGCCGCCATGGCCGACCTGGGCGTAAAAAAGGGAGACCGGGTGGCCCTGCTCATGCCGAATTGCCCCCAGTTCGCCGTTTCCTACTACGCGACCCTAAAAATAGGCGCCATCCTGACCATGTGCTCGCCCCTGAACAGCGAAGCGGAACTCAAACAACAGCTTAACGACTCGGGGGCAGAAACCATCATCACCCTCAAGCTTAATCTCCTGATGGACAAGCTGCTCAAGGTGAAGGACCAGACCGGCCTTAAGCGAGTCATCGTCTCCGGTCTGGAGGAAGCCCTTCCGGCGGTTAAGAAGTACGGATTCCTGCTTTTAAAAAGAAAAAATATAACCCCCATAAAAAGTGACCCCGAGGCCGGCATTTACTTTTTCAAGGATCTCCTTTCAAAATATGCGCCCAATCCTCCCCATGTACCCATCAACGGCAAGGAGGATATCGCCGTGCTGGCTTATACCGGCGGTACCACCGGAATCCCCAAGGGGGCCATGATCACCCACTATAATACCATTGTCAATGTCTCCCAGGTCGCCAACTGGAACGCCCCGGCCTTTGGACATCAGATTGTAAAAGATCCGTCACCGGAAAACACCAATACCGAGGGCTCGCACCATATGGCGGTCAATGTGGTGCCCTGGTTTCATGCCATGGGCACCATCGCTTACCTTAATTATCCTATTTCCGTCGGAACAACCATGGTTGTACTGCCGAGGTTCGACCCGGGCGAGTATTTAAAAGTCTTCAAGAAGTACCCGATTGACGCCATGGGCGGGGCTCCTCCCATCTATACCGCTCTGCTTAATCATCCGGATTTTTCGAAATATCTCCCCCAGTTCAAGAAAGTCAAGATTGCTGCCAGCGGCGCCGGACCCCTTCCCGTTGAATACCTGAATCGGATGAGGGAAGTGATTGGAGGGGTCTTTATCGAGGGTTATGGAATGACCGAGTGCACCATGGCTGTTTGTCTTAATCCGACTCCGGAGGGGGCGGTCCGCAAACCGGGTTCGGTCGGCATACCGATTTTCGATTCGGAAGTCAAGATCGTGGACCTGACCGATGATACCAAAGAGATGCCCATCGGCGAAGAGGGTGAGATCCTCCAGAAAGGTCCTCAGGTGATGAAAGGCTACTGGAACAGGCCCGAGGAAACGGCCAGTACCCTGAAAGGCGGTTGGCTTCATTCGGGCGATATCGGCAAGCTGGATGAGGACGGCTATCTCTTTATAGTGGACCGGATCAAAGACATGATCAAGTACAAGGGCTATAACGTCTTTCCCCGAAACCTGGAGGAGATCCTCTACCAGCACCCCAAGATAAAAGAAGCCGCGGTTATCGGGATCCCTGACCCGGCCGTCACCGAGTATCCCCGGGTCTATGTGGTTTTAAGAGAAGGCGAGCAGGCGTCGGCGGGAGAAATCATGGATTATCTAAACTCGCAGGTTGCCGGCTACGAAAAGATCCGGGAAGTCGTTTTTAGAGACGAACTGCCCGTGAGCCTGGCCGGGAAGGTTCTGAAAAGGGAACTTAAAAAAGAGGCGCTGGCAGAAAGATTGAAAATTATTATCTCGTAAGATCATCGTAAAACATCCCGAAAGTCATTTATCACAGTTTTCAATACTTGGATATCACACCCCTCCACATCCGTTGAATTCTCTTGACACGCAAAATCCCTCTTCATATAGTCGGCCCCGGAGAAAAAGCGTCACAATCAAAGATGACTCCAGGGAAAGGAGAGCAGGCATGGCAGGTGTCGACGGTGGGATCATGTTCCCCGCAGAAAAGTTGCGGGGCTGGACGCAAGAGGTGTTTCAGGCAATCGGGGTGGACCGGGACGACGCGGCGCTGCTCACCGACTCCCTGATCGAGGCCAACCTCCGGGGGGTGGACACCCATGGGATTACCCGAATGCTCTGTGTCTATGTGGAGCGGATCCGGAAGGGGGTCGTGAGCGCGAAGAGCAACCTGGTCGTCGTGCGCGAGAAGGCCTCCACCGCACTGCTCGACTGCAACAACAGCATCGGACAGGCGGGCGCGGCGCGCGCCATGCGGATGGCGATCGAAAAGGCCGGACAGACCGGCGTGGCCTTCACGGCCGTAACCCACTCGAACCACTATGGGATGGCCGCCTACTGGGCCATGATGGCCCTGCCGCACGGCATGATCGGCTTCAGCTCGACGAACGCCCCGGCCGCCGTCGCCCCAACGGGGGGATGCACGGCGATGTTCGGCACCAACCCCTTCGCGGTCGCCATCCCCGCCGGCCGGGAACTGCCGGTGGTCCTGGATCTGGCCACGACCGTGGTGGCCCGCGGCCGGATCGTGCTCCACGCCAAGCAGGACAAACCCCTGGAGCCGGGCTGGGCCTTCGACGGAAGCGGCATTCCCACCACGGACCCGCATACCGCCCTGAAGGGGCTTCTCGCCCCCATCGGCGGCTACAAGGGCTACGGCATCATGCTGGCGGTGGACTTTCTCTGCGGCGTGCTGACCGGCTCGAATTATGGGGCCCACTTTCCCGGCTTTCTGGCGGACAACATGATCGACCCGACCGACGTCGGAAGCGTTTTCGCGGCCGTGAATGTCGAGAGCTTCATGGACCTGCCGGAGTTCACGGCGGCCATCGACAAGGCGCTTCAGGAGATCAAGAGCTCGACCAGGGCCGAGGGCGTGAAGCGAATCTACGTTCCCGGCGAGATCGAGTTCGAGATGAGGGCCGAGCGCCTTGCGAAGGGCATCCCGATTCCCGAGCAGGTGGTCAAGGACTTCATCGCCCTTGGCCGGGAGCTGGCGATCCCCTTCCCCGAGGTGTAATCTCCGGCGAGAGGGTCTCTTTGAGGACGCGGCGCAGGATCTTTCCCGAAGGGCTGCGGGGGATCGCATCGACAATCACCACCCGGGCCAACCGCTTGTATTTTGCCATGCCGTCAGCGGCATACCCGATGACCGCTTCGGGGGAGATTACGGCCCAGAGGCGCGGCACCACATAGGCGACAGGCACTTCGCCGAAGTCGGGATGGGGTTCGCCGATAACGGCGGCATCCTGGATATCCGGATGTCCGACCAGGATGTGCTCGATCTCGGCCGGCGCCACCTGATACCCCTTGGTCTTGATCAGTTCCTTCAACCGGTCGACGATGGTGACGTACCCTTCGTCGTCCTTCATCGCCAGGTCCCCGGTGCGCAGCCAGCCGCCGACCAGTGTCCGGGCCGTCGCTTCCGGATCGCGGTAATACCCTTTCATCACCTGCGGCCCGCGGATCCAAAGCTCCCCGACCTCGGGCGACGGCAACTCCTCGCCGGTAAGAGGATCGACGATCCGATCCTCGGTGCTGGCCAGTGGCAGGCCAATGGTGCCGACCTTGATCGCGCGGATCGGGTTGACGTGGGTCGTGGGGGAGGATTCGGTCAACCCGTAGCCTTGCATCACCGGCACGCCGGTGATCCGGGTGAGCCGCTCCTGGAGATCGGGGGCGAGGGGCGCCCCGCCGGTATTGATATAGCGGAGCCGGCGCCAGTCCATGTTCGGGACCCGGGGGTGGTGGCAGAACTCCTGAATGATCAGCGGAACCGTGAAAAAGAGGGTGGGGCGAAAGGTTTCAAAGAGGTTCAGGAAATCCTCCAGCGGACGGAACCGGCTCGCCACAACCTGGGTGGCCCCGGCCATGATCGCGGCGCCCATGAGGACCGTCATACCGTAAATATGAAAAAAGGGGAGCTGATTGATGAGCAGGTCGCCGTCCGAAACCTCGTGAGCCTGAATGATCTGATACAGATTGCTCAAGAGATTGGCATGGGTCAGCATCACCCCTTTGGGCAGACCGGTCGTCCCGCTGGAGAACGGGAGTACGGCCAGCGTCTGTTCCGGATCCATCCCGACCGAACGGTCCAGGAGGGCTGAGCCCCGCATCAGGGAGGAAAACGAAACGGCCCCTTGCGGCGGATCCCCTCCTCCTTCGGAGACCACGAAACGGAGCGTTTTGAGTGCGGAAGCGCCATCCCCCAGGGAGCCGATCAGACCCTCCTGCGCCAGCAGGCCTTTGGCCTCCGTCATGTTCAATTGGTGCGACACTTCCCGGTGGCCGTAATGGGTGCTGATCGGCACCACGACGGCACCGGCCTTCAAGATCCCGTAGAAGGAGAGGATGTATTCCACACCGTTTTTCATCCAGACGGCCACCCGGTCCCCCGGCTCCACCCCCAGATCGGCCAGGGAAGCCGCGAGAAGCGAGGAGCGCTCGTCCAGTTGGCGATAGGTGGTCTCTTTCCCCTCCGCCTCGGGCGAGATCACCGCGACCTTATCCGGGAATTGTCGGGCGGCCCTCCGGAGCGGAAACGTCAGGGATTCCGACGGAACGGTTATCGGTGATCGTTTCACATGAATTCCTCTTCGTTACAGTTCCCCCATCTCCTGCAAAAACTTTCTCAGCTTGATCAGCTTGATATCCCGCTCTTTCATGATCTCTTCGGTGGAGCGGCCCCCGTATTCATAATAGCCGCCGCCGGTCTTGACACCTAACTTTCCGTCGGCGACCAACCGGTCGACCGTATTCGATTGGGTCCGCGGCGGCGGCGCTTGATAGGCGGCGTTGCTGATCAATTTCCTGATCAGGTCCAGTCCGGTAAAATCCATTCTTTTCACCAGCCCCAGGATCGGTATTCGCAGGCCAAAGCCGGCCTTGGCCGCCAAATCGATCTCCTCGGGGGTGGCATACCCGTTATCCAGAAGGTGCAGCACCTCACGGGTCAACGCGCTCTGGAGGCGGTTGGCAATGAATCCCGGCAGGAATCTGGAAATCACGATGGGCTCCTTCCCCGCCTGGATCATCAGCCGCTTCACCCGATCAACCGTCTGCTGGGATGTCCGGGGACCGCGCACGATCTCCACCAGCGGAACGATATGGGGCGGGGCAAACCAGTGGGTGATCAGGACCTTGTCCGGCCGGCCGGTCTCCACAAATTTAAAAATATCCATGTAGGAGGTGTTGCTGGCCAGAATCGCCTCAGGCGGGCAGAGTGCGTCCAGATTTCGAAACAGCGCCTTTTTCGCCGACTCGTCTTCGACAATGGCCTCAATGACAAAGTCCGTATCCCGGACAGCCTCCTCAAGATTCGTTGTCGTTGAAATCCGATTCAGCGCAGGGGCCTGCCGGCCTGCCTCCAGAGACCCCGTCTCCACCAGCGTCTGGAGATTGGCAGCGATCAGCTCCCGGGCTCTGGCCAGTATTCCTTCTTGGATATCATTCAGCCGGACGCTGTACCCCTCCTGGGCAAAGACCTGGGCCAGCGAGTGGCCCATGGTGCCCGCGCCGACAATCGTCACGTTTCGTATTTCACTCATCAAGGGCCTCCCTCTAGATTCCCGTTCGCACCAGCCCGAGCATCTCCCTCGCCTCGTCAGGGGTGGCCGGTTCGCGGCCGCACTCGCGGGCGATGCGGGTCAGACGGGCCACAAATTGGGCGTTGTTTCGGGCCAATTCGCCCCGCCGGTAATAGAGATTGTCCTCCAAACCTGTGCGGGCGTGTCCGCCCATCGCGATGGCCAACACGTTCATCGACAACTGCCGCCCCCCCACCGCGCACACCGACCACAGCGACCCTGCGGGCACGCTGTCGACCAGGTGGAGCAGGGAACGCGCCGTGGCCGGGGTCCCTCCTTTGACGCCCAGCACGAACTGCCACCACAGCGGCGACGGGATCAGGCCTTTCCGTTCCAGGGCCAGCGCATTGCCGATCATCCCGCTGTCGAAGACTTCGATTTCCGGTTTGACATGGGCCGCCAGCATGCGCCTGGCCAGTTCCTCCAGAAAGTCCGGCGGATTCAGAAAGACGCGATCGTTGAAGTTCATGGAGCCCGCGTCCAGCGACGCCAATTCCGGCCCGGCTGACAGGCTGTTAAACCGTTCTTCCTCACCGACGCGGCCGGCCCCTCCGCTGGTGCTGAAATTAATCAGAATATCGCACCCCTGGTCGCGAATCAGATCCCTGACCCGCAGAAACCGCGACAGATCGCAGCTCATCTTTCCCTCATCGTCCCGCACATGGACATGGACGACGGCCGCCCCTTCGCGCCAACTCTCCACCGCCGCCTGGGCAATCTCCTCGGGCGTGACGGGCAGTGCGGGGTTTTGCGCCTTGGCCGCCCAACTGCCGGTCGTGGCTACCGATAGGATGATTTTGTCGCTATCCATGTTGAGCCTCCTGATTCCATTTTGCAGGGTGTGTTGGCGAAGCGTAACAGACCTGATGCTGGTGGGTTACGGAAAAACCCGCCTAACCCACCCTACAGGATTATTGCCATCTTGATGGCCCGCCTACCGGTGTTCCTTCAGGTAAGCGAGCAGGTCGCCGAGTTTACGCGCGGCCTCCGCCTTTACTTCGGCGGGGTCCTTCCCGCTCCAGTCGTAAAAACCCTTGCCGCTCTTGATGCCGAGAAAGCGCTCGGGGTGTTGAAGCGGCCGCGCCAGCTCCTCGAGGTCGAGCGTCGAGGTGTTGGAGGAAAGCACCGGTTTTCCCGCATAAGCGGCTTCGATGACGGCATAGCTGTTGAGCTTCACCGCCATCATCTCGGGCACCGCCTCGATGATCAGCCCGGGCGCATTCGGCGGAAGCTTTTCAATTAGCGCGACGCGTTCGTCGACGCCGGCGGTAACGTTCGCCACGTTGCGTGAGAGAATGGCGGTGGAAATCCCGGCTGAGACAAAACTTTTGGCGATGCCCCGTCCCATAACCCCCGAGCCGATGATGAGGATTTCAGGCTGTTTCACGCTTTTTTTTTCTCATTTTCCCAAAATATTGGCTAACAAGCACCACCAGCAGAAGACCGAGGCCGACCAGATCGGTCATCAGGCCCGGCTTTATCAGCGCAAACGCCGCAGCGAACAGGACGACACGCTCCCAGAGAACCATGTGATTCAGGAAATACCTGTGCAGCGAACCGGCGAGGCAGATGACCCCGATCAGTGCGGTGACTACGGCCAAGCCCACCCTCGTCCACGAGCCGATCATGAGCAGCGACGGCGAAAACGCGAACATGAACGGAACGATGTAGCCGGTGGCGCCCAGCTTTACAGCGGCCCATCCGGTCTCCCACAGGGCCGACCGGGATATTCCCGTGGCGGCGTAGACCGCCAGGGCTACCGGCGGTGTGATGCACGACAGGATGGCGAAATAGAAAACGAACAGGTGGGCGGCCGCCGGCACAATGCCGAGCTTTATCAACGCCGGCACCAGCAGGGCGACCTGGATAATATAAGCGGGGGTCGTAGGCAATCCCATGCCGAGGATGATGCCGGCGATCATGGTGAGCATCAGAGCCGGGATCAGGTTTTCCTGGGCAACGTTAAGAACAATACCGGTAAACGACAGACCAAGCCCGGTCTGGGCGATGGAGCCGATAACGATCCCTGCGCAGGCGCAGGCCATCGCGATCGATAGTGTGTTCAACGCGCCGGCCTCCAGCGATGAAATGATCATTTTGACGGTGATCTCGGGCCGCGTGCTCTTGCGCAGCATCGCGACGGGCACCACCGAAGCGATGCCCAAAAGCGCGGCGTAGGGTGCGCTGTAGCCGGCGATCAGCACACCGATAATGATCAACAGCGGGATGAACAGATGGCCGCGCTCTTTGAGAACCGCGCCGAGCTTTGGGAGCTCTTCCCGGGGAAGCCCCATCATGCCCGTGCGTTTGGCCTCGAAGTGCACGGCGGCATAGACGGCGGAATAGTAGAGCAGCGCCGGAAGCAGCGCATAGCCGGCTACCGCCAGGTAGCTGACGCCAAGGAACTCCGCCATCACGAATGCCGCGGCTCCCATGATGGGCGGCAGAATCTGGCCTCCGGTCGACGCCACCGCCTCGACGGTCCCGGCGAACGCAGGGCGGTAGCCGAGGCGCATCATCAGCGGGATGGTGAAGGTGCCGGTCGTCATCACGTTGGCGACCGCGCTGCCGGAAATCGTGCCGAACATGCCGCTGGTGATGATAGCCACCTTGGCCGGGCCGCCTACCGCGTGCCCGGTGAGGCTCAACGCAAAATCCATGAACAGCTTGCCGGTGCCGCTGCGCTCCACGAACGCCCCGAACAGGATAAACAGGATCACAAAGGTTGCCGAGACGTTCAACGGAATGCCGAAGATCCCCTCGGTGGTCAGATAATTGATCTCAATCACCGATTCGGGGCGCACCCTGGCAATAAACAGCGCGTAGGCAACGAAAAACAGGGCGGTTATAGGCAACGCCAAACCGATCACGCGGCGCGTGGCCTCCAGCACCAGGATGATGAAGATGGTGCCGAAGATGAGGTCCATGGTCCTCAGATCATCGACGTACACAAAACGGTCGTAGAGATAACCGACATTGAGCCACAGATAGCCGATGGTAACGAGCGTGAGGATCACAAACAGGTAGTCGAGGAGCCCCGGCCTGGCGCTGCGCCGCCGGAGTCCGGGATGGATCAGAAACGTCAGAACCAGCGCTAACAGGAGATGGGCGCCGCGAAAGAAAAACGCCTCGGGCGGTCCGAGATAGGCGACCGTGAGGTGATAGACCGACATGCCGACTGCGAGTACGAGTACGCCCATCTTGAGGATACGTTCAAAAGACATTAGGGTTCACCACATGGCTGGAGTAAATTGGCGTACGCTGAGCCGCGGCGGGAAAATCCCTCCTGCGGCTCAGCGTACGGAGATTACCGGATCACTTTGGCTTCTTTGTAATACTTGAGGGCGCCCGGGTGATAGGGCACGCCGATATCGGTGGCCATATCCTTGGCTGTGAGGCCTTTGACCGCCCTTACCACGTCGCCGAGGGCGCCGACGTTCTCCACCAGGGCCTTGGTGATTTTGTAGACCGTTTCTTCAGGCACCTTGCTGCTGACGATCAAGTGCGTCCAGGTGCCGATGGTCTGGACATCCCTGTCCTGCTTCGGATAGCTGCCGCTCTTGATGATGCGCTTGTCGTAGCCGCCATTTATCTTCTGCAACGCCTTGAGCTTATCGTCCGGGATCTCCAGAACAACGATGTCGCGCGCGCTCGCCAGATCCATCACCGATGAGGCCGGCACGGTCGTGATGAGCGTGTAGACCTGTGCCTGGCCGTCCTTAAGCTGCGCCACCGAATCGTTATAGGAACCGTGGCTGACCTTGGCCATTTTGTCGTAGCTCAGGCCATAGACCTCCAGCGTTTGACGCGTCATCTGCTCGCCGGTGTTGCCCTTCTGCTGTGTCGTCAAGGCCTTGCCTCCGAGATCGGCCGGCGTCTTGATCCCCGCATCCGCGAGGGCCACCATATGGAAATACTGGAAGTACAGCGTCGCGAGCTGGCGAACGTTGTCGGTTTTTGCATCGAATGGGGCGCGCCCGTTTACGCCGTCAACCGTGGATACCCCATTGCCGAAACCAAGATCGGCTTTGCCGGTCTGCACACCCTTGACGTTGGAAATACCGGCGCCGGGCAATACCATCATGCTGGCGCCGGGAACGTTTTTCTCGATGATATTCTGAATCGCGCCGCCCAGCGGATACCATGATCCGCCCTGCGGGCCGGTCATCATCTTGAGCTGTGCCGCCGACACGGCACCCGCACCCAGCAGACCGAAGACCAATACCGCAGCCAAAACCTTCATCGTTAATCGCATCTTCATCATTTCCTCCTTTTTGAATTTAGGCGGTAACTCTTTTCTGTTATCGTAAACTGTTGTTCCGTTGTCCCTATAACAGCGTTTGCTCACTGTCAACGTTAATTAACAATTAAGCGCCCAATCAACCCTCTGCCGCTTTCCGCTCCCGGATCGTAATGGCAAAATCGGGACAGATATAGAGGCACCGCAGGCACCCCACGCATCGGTCCGTATTCGCGGCAACCGCAGGTCTGTAACCGCTGGGGTTGAAATCCTCGGATTGTTTGAAGATATCGAAGCTGCAAACCTCCCGGCAGTAGCCGCAGTCCTTGCAGATCAGATCGTTGATGACCACATCGAAGTCGAGGAGGTCACAGGAAAGACAGCGCGATGCCTCCGCCGCCGCCGCTTTTCCCGGATAGACCCGCTCCACGGAATCGAAGGTCGTCCGCCTCATCTTCAGCGCAATCTTTCGGACCTCCGGTCGCTCCGTGCCGCGCGGCGCCGTCTCGGGAGGCTCCACCATCATCTCTTCCGACAGCGCCTCCGGGATCACCCCCGCGCCTCCCAAAAACCGATCCATGGATACGCAGGCCAGTCTCCCCTGGGCGATGGCCTCGATGATGGTCGAGGGACCGGTCACGGCATCTCCCCCGGCAAAGACTCCCTTCTTC
>JAHIMW010000183.1 GCA_018896355.1 Pseudomonadota bacterium | reverse complement strand
GCGTGGAGCGTTTTTGCGGTATGGAAACCGGCCGCCTGGAAAAGGACGGCCATCGCGTAGCAGCCGATGTCCCCGCAGACGAAACCGCCGCGGTGATCCCTCTGGAGCGCCTCGCGGATACCCCAGTAGGAGGCGCGGTGCGGGCAGCCGGGGCAGAAGGTCTGATCGCGCATCGGAAGAAATTCGGTGAGTCGGCGAAGTTTTTCCGCGTATTCCGAGGGAATCGAGGACGGATCTATCCCCAGAATTCTTCCGATGGCGGCGGCCACAAGGTCCGGATTCAGCTCCCCGACCATCGGGAGCGCCCCGTCGTTCTTGCCGTAAAAGGTCTTGATGCCGATCTCCCGGACCTGTTCCGCGGCGAGGATCTTCACCTGGTCTTCGAGAAACGGGAGCACCTCCTCGACAATCAGAACCTTTTCCGTTCGAAGCAGATGCCTTTTGAGCAACGCCGGCGGCAGCGGCCATGTCGTCCCGAGCTTGAGGATGCCCGCGCGTCCCTCCGCGTGGAGCATCGACAGGGCCTCCCGGCTGTAGAGCGTGCAGGCGCTGCTCGTAATGATCAGGAGTTCCGGATTCTCGGGACCGGAATAGGCGTTGAAGGGGCTCTCCTCGAAGAGAGCGATTGCCTTCCGCAGTTTCTCCTGCTGAAGGCGGTGCTTGGCGACCACCGGGGCGCTGATGACCGGCCCCCGCTCGGGATCGGAAAGCGGACCGTCGCAGAGGAATTCCGCCTTTCCCTTCAAAACCGGCAGGCTCCCAAGCACAACGTTTCCGCTCGCATGCGACATTCGGGTCACGCTGCGGACCATGACGATGTTCCGGATATGCTCCGAAAGGTCAAACGCCCAACGGGTCATCTCCTTGGCCTCCTGGAAGTCCGCCGGTTCGATCAGCGGAATCTCCATCAGCCGCGCGAAATGGCGGGATTCTCCCTCGTTGACACTGGAGAGGGCGCCCGGATCGTCGCAGGTGACGAGAACCATCCCGCCCCGCGTCCCCGACCCGGTCAGGTGGAGTAAAAAATCGGAGGCCACGTTGACGCCGTTCTGCTTCATCACGCAGAGGGAGCGGAGCCCCGCGAAGGAGCCCGCCGCCGCGACCTCCATGGCCACCTTTTCGTTGGTGGACCACTCCACATAGAGCTTTCCCGCTTCCGAAAAGCGGGAAAGCGTCTCGATGATCTCCGAGGAAGGGGTCCCGGGATAACCGGCGGCAACCCGCACCCCGGCCTCCCTGGCACCGCGGGCGATGGCCTCGTTCCCCATCAGCAGGACCTCGGCCCCTTCTGTCTGCTCACGATCCAAAGCCATCCGGTTCCTCCACGTTCGCCGTACTATCCAATAAATGCTAACAATTTGAAAACACCGTTCCGGTGTTTCCCGCACCCACAAGAGAAGGCGGGATATTTCCACCGCCGATCCGGCCCGAGGCTTAACCTGCCTGCTCTATCCGCTCGACGGAATCGTCCTGCGCGTATGACCGGCTCGCCGCCGCCTTTTTCTTGCCGAGCGAAGCCGCCTTCAGTTTTTCCAGATTTTCGGCCGGAGGATCGCGGAATTCGAGAACGCCCCGGCGTCGCGCCAGTTCCAGGAGATCCATTCCCCGCTTTGTCCGGACGATCACCTGGTTCCAGGAGCGCGCCGCCTCCCATCCCTCCGGAAGCCGGGCCGACCCCACCGAGAGATCGCTGAATTCGGCCGTCATGTCGCCGCAGGAATGGCAGGCCTCCCGCACACAGGGGTTGACCTCGTCGAGAGAAATCCGGATGGTCCCCCCCGGGGTGTACACCTCGAGGGCATGGTAACGGCTGGGCGGAATATCCATCCCCGTCACCTGGGCCAGATCCGTTTTGGTCTTCAGCAGAGTGGCCAGTTTTTGCCAGGAGAGGGCCCAGCCGCAGAAAAGCCCCACGACAAGGTGGAGCTTTTCAATGCCGCTTTCGACTTCGGAGACCGGCTGAGTGCGCATCTTGGCCAGGGCGACCGCCTGGCAGGGCGTGACCACGACCCCGATCTTTGCGGCATCCCCCTGGCAGATCCGGTTGAATTCGGCGACCGTGGGAGAGACGACGAAACGGCTCTTGCACATCATTGCGGCGTCTTCCGCATCGGTGATCGTCACGCTGTGGGGGAGCAGTCCCTCTCCTTCTCCCGCAAGGACGGCAGCGTCGATGAGTCCCTCCCGCAGCGCGAGCGCCACAAGCGCGGTAACCGTGCCGCCGTGCTGCGCCCGCTGACGGACACCCTCGTCCGCCGCGCGCACGATGAAAAACCCCTTCACCGCCCCCAACTCCGGCGTGCAGTCCCTCTCCTCATAGAGCTTCCGTCGCAGGTCGTCCAGATCCACCGGCGTCTGCGGGCAGCAGGCATAACACCTTCCCTGGGCAAGATCGCACGCATGGAGGGTCACCGTCCGGTCGTGATGGATCGTCTGATAGGGGCAGATATTGACGCAGGCGCCGCAACCCGTACAGAGAGCGGCCTTGAGAACCTGTTCTTCCAACTCCTTCTGCCCCCCCCGGCCGTTTCCCTTTTCCGTCGGATCTCTCCGCTGCTGCTGCATGGCTCCGATTACCTCCGCTGTTCAAATGTTCTGGAATAGCCTTTCCTTTCCGACTTTGCGGGCGCATTCTAACACGAGCAGCCGTTTTGCTGTCAACCCCAAATCACAGAAAATGTGAATGGCAATATTTTCTGCAAGACTCCTGTTGACAAAGGCCTTTTCTTATATTATGAAGCTTCTCCTGAAACCGATCTTCCCCAGTAGCTCAGTCGGTAGAGCAGATGGCTGTTAACCATCTTGTCCGTGGTTCGAGTCCGCGCTGGGGAGCCAGACACAACAGGGGGTTAGCCGGATCAAGGTTAGCCCCCTGTTCTTTTGTGTGGTGATCCTGTCCCCACTCTGTCCCCACTTTTCTTTTTGCTGTCCCCAAAAAGCCCCGAGATTTCTCCCAGGGATTCTCTTGGCGTTGCCGGGTGTCGTCAGTCTTCGTCCATTTAATTCGACGAGCATATCCCTCGCGTGTGCGGCTGCCATGACTGGACATCATCCACGGCAGGGATCGTTCAACACGGGGCATCCTCGTAAGCGGTAGCAGGATATAGAGAGGTAAGAACAAAGGGAAGACAGCGAAGGGAAGAAGGGCAGGCGATCTGTTAATGGGTCCCCTTTTTCCAAATCCGAGAGAGGGGGGGGGGTGAAGCCTTTGCCGGGTACTTGCAAGGGTGGTCATAGCATGTCCCTTCATCGAGCTTTTCGGCAATGGAAGCAAAAGAGACGGGGTATGTTTGGACGCTGGGAGAAATTGTGGTTCATCCGGTTCATGCGCACGTCTTCCTGCATGCTTTCTCTTGGCAATCAACGATACATCATCAAGGAAAATAGGTGTATGTCAAAAACTGTCTCCACCTACGAGTCCTCAACTTGCAGGTTGGAGATGAATTGAGGATTGCCACTTCAAATAATGGATTTTGTGTTGCCATAAAAGCATCCTTCGATTATCAGAAGGTCTTTGGGGGTTCATCATAATTTATCGGAACAATCCTTTGGTCGTCAATCTCTGGACTTCTTTCTCATCTGTCCAGATTATTTCTCCCGTTTCGATACTGACAGATTGTAAGGTAATATTGTAATAAATGATGTCTGTGCGATCGCTTCGTTTTCGGATGCTGGAAATTGTACCTCTCAGAATATATTTGGCACCAACCAGTTTTCCGACTTGCACAAGCGTTTTATTGTCAAACAGGCCGGATTGTTGGAACTTCAACTGATTCAAGATGTCGTTTAATGCTTGATCATCCACAAATCTTGCAATGCCATCATTTATTAATTTTGTCCTGACCTTTTCCATGATGGTTCTGGTATTTACATGCTCGTCCGTCTCGTTTCGCAAATCCTTGGCAAGTATCCATCGCGGTTTTCCCTGCCTTAATTCTGATCCTGGCGAATTTGCGGATTTTGCAATTGAATTGACCATGTGATCAGCAACTTCAGGAATCTTGATCTGGATCAAGCGTCTCACAATATGTCGTCAGCAGTTATTGTCGTATTTCTAAATATTTAACCTGTAGGTAACTTAAGCATTGACAATC
>JAHIMW010000182.1 GCA_018896355.1 Pseudomonadota bacterium | reverse complement strand
AGCGGCCGACGATCGAGATCGCGCAGACGTTCTGGTGCGGAAAGCCGCCCAGGTTGTGCGTCAGCCCATAGCGGGGATTTTTGAGCTGCCTCTCGCCCGCCCGGCCCAGGAACTGGAGGTACATCTCGTAGATCATCCTTAAGCCCGAGGCCCCAATGGGGTGGCCGAAACACTTGAGCCCGCCATCCACCTGAGCGGGGACCTTGCCGTCCCGGTCGTAGAAGCCGTCGAGGGCGTCCTTCCAGGCGCGGCCCCGCTCGGAGATGTGCAGGTCCTCGTAGGTGACCAGCTCCGTGATGGAGAAACAGTCATGGAGCTCCATCATGCTGATCTCTTCCCGGGGGTTGGCGATGCCCGCCTCCTCGTACGCCCTCGTGCTGCACTTGCTGGTCGTGACGAAGTGCTCGCCGTCCCATTCGTTGAATCCCGCCTCGTAGCCGCTGGAGACGGCGAGCTGGAGGGCCTTGACGGAAATGATATCATTTTTCCCCAGGGATTTGGCGATCTCCGGCGTCGTCACGATCGCGCAGGCGGACCCGTGGCTCACGCCGCAGCAATCGAAGAGCCCCAGCGGGTGGGCGATGATCGGGGCGGCGCAGATCTGGTCCATCGTCACGGCTTTGCGCAGGTGGGCCTTGGGGTTGAGTGCGCCGTTCGCGTGGCTCTTCATCGAGACGTGGGCGATCGCCCGTTTCAGGTCCTTGTCGGAGACCCGGAATTTCGCGGCGTAGGCCGAGGCGAGCTGGGCGAAGAGGCCCGGCGCGGAGCCGTTGGGAAACCACTGCCAGACGAGCGAGCCGAAGTTGGAGCCGGCGTTCGGAAGGCCGCCGTAGCCGGTGTCTTTCAATTTTTCCACGCCGATCGCAAGAGCGATGTCGTAGGCCCCGGAGGCGACCCCGTAGACGGCCCCCCGGAAAGCCTCCGTCCCCGTAGCACAGTAGTTTTCCGTCCGGGTGATCGGAATGTGCGGCAGCCGCAGCGCCACGCCGAGCGGCGTCGCCGATTTGCCGAGGCCGATCTCCTCGAGGCAGTGGCCGAGCCAGGCCGCCTGAATCCGGTCCTTTTCGATCCCCGCGTCGGCGAGGCACTCCTGGAAGGCCTCAACCAGCAGCTCCTCGGCCCCCATATTCCAGCGTTCCCCGAAACGGCTGCACCCCATCCCGAGAATCGCCACCTTGTCCCTGATTCCAGAAGCCATTGTCTTGCCCTCCTTCTTAATAGGGGCTTTGTCCCCCTAATTCCCTGTTTTTTTTCGCACCCCTTGGAAATCGGATCCCGGAAGCGCGCATTGGAGATTATTCGGAGAAAAATGTCCAGCGCGCGAAGGGATCATGATTTCCAAAAGCTTATTTCCCGAATTTAAAGAGCCTGCCGATGAGCTGGGATTTCATGATGTCGCCTTCCACCTTCAGCTTTCCCGAGCTGTAGGCCTGCATCCCGTCGAGCTTGCCCGCGATGAGCTGGAGGAAATCCGCGTCGGCCATCTTGATCGTCGTCGTGGGCTTCTCGGTTTTTCCCGCCTCGACCTTGCAGGCGCCGTCCTTTACCGCGACGACCCAGTCGCCGCCTCCGGGGCCGGAGATGGAGAACTGAAAAACGACGTCCTTTCCCGCCGCAGCGGCCGCGTCGAAGGCCTCCGGCATCTTCGCGAAGATCCCCTTCACGTCGGCCGCGCCGCCGCCGGCCGCGTCCGACGATTCCGCCTTCGGGGCCTGGGGCGTCATGAACGAAATGATCGCGCTGTTTGCGTCGCCGATCTCCTTGGCCCCATCGAGGCTGTTGATCTTCTCCCAGTGGTCGCGGATCTCCTCCGGCGTCGGGATGTTTGTCCCGTCGCCGAGCGTTTCGCCCGCGCCAGTCAGGATCGCCGCCCGGCTGTAGAAGCCGGCCCCCGCGTTGAAGATGTCGCCGCTCTCCGCGCAGGTCTCGGAGCAGAGGTAGAGCGCGATCCCGGCGACGAAATCGGGTTGCATCCGTTCAAACATGTCGGGCGGCATCACGTCCTCGGTCAACCGTGAGGCGGCGACCGGGGCGATCGTGTTCACCCGGATGTTGTATTTTGCGCCTTCGAGTTTGAGCGTGTTCATGAAGCCGACGAGGCCCATCTTCGCGGCGCTGTAGTTTGTCTGGCCGAAGTTTCCGTAGAGACCGGCGGCCGAAGTCGTCATGACGATCCGGCCATATCCCTTCTCCCGCATCACGGCGAATGCGGGACGGGTGACGTTGTAGGCGCCGTTCAGGTGGACGGCAAGGACCGCGTTCCAGTTCTCCGGATCCATCTTGAGGAAGCTCTTGTCCCTGAGGATCCCGGCGTTGTTGATCAGGATGTCCACCTTGCCGAAGAACTCCACGGCCGTCCTGACGATTTTTTCGCCTCCTTCGGGGGTGGCCACGTTGTCGTAGTTGGCGACCGCCTCTCCGCCCGCGGCCCGGATCTCTTCGACAACCCGGTCGGCGGGAGAGCTGGAGCCGGTTCCCGCGCCGTCACGGGCGCCGCCGAAGTCGTTCACGACGACCTTCGCACCCCGTTTTGCGAGTTCCAGCGCGTAGGTCCGCCCCAGGCCGGCCCCGGCGCCCGTCACGACGGCCACGCGGCCGTCGAACCGGATCTCTGGAAGGGCCGCTGCCGCCCCGGGCTGCGGAACCGCCTTCCAGAAGTAACCGGTAAAACCGCGTTCATCGTCGGTGACCCGCCGCCGGAAGACCATCTTCACCGGGATGCCCACCTTGCAGTCCGCGAGTTCGCAGTCGGTGAAATTGGCCATGAAGCGGCCGCCCCCCTCGAACTGGACCATGCCGTAGGTCGCGGGCGGGTCGACCGATACGGCCAAGAGGTCGCCCGTGAAGGTTTTGATCCGGGCCGGGACGTTGGCGAACTCGTAATCGTCCTGGGTGTCGACATGGTTGCATTTCGGATTGACGCAGATGTCCATCTTCGGGTACTGGGCCGTTCCGCAGTCCCGGCACTTCCCGCCGACGAGGCCGGTGAGCATCTTGCGCTTCCGCCAGAGGACCGTCATCGCCGTCTGTGTCGGGGCCTCCGCCCGGATCCCCATCTCGGGATGGATCAGGTTCCGGAATTTCAGGAATTTCATGTAGTTGTCGATCGTCTTCTTGTTTTCAAGGGAGCCCTTGACGCCTGCGCGCGGGGCGAGTTTCGTGATCGCTTCGGTAACCTTGAAGAAGAGGGCGTCGCACCCCTGGCCGAAGCCGGCGAGCAGGATCCCGTCGCCGGGCTTCGCCTGTTCGAGGGCCGCGACCAGCATCACGAGGGGATGGGCCGCCCCCGTTTCGCCGCATACCTCGTGCATCTGGTCGATCACCTTCTCCGGCGTCGCGCCCAACTTCTTCGCGATCGCCCGGTGTTCCGCCTTGAAGAGGCAGGGGAAGACCACCTTCTGGACGTCGTCCATCGTGACGCCGAGCTTTTTGAAGAGGCCGTCCACCGCCTCGGGGATGAACTTCGAGTAGCCCTCCTCGCGGAGCCAGCGCTCCTCCCACATGTAGTCGTAGCGCTTTTGGGCGCCCCGGTAGTGGTCGACGAAGTCATAAGAGACGGTGTAGGCCCCCTTGAACTCCGCGATGACATCCTGATCCCCCACGAGGAGGGCGGCCGCCCCGTCGCCGAACCACATCTCGTAGAAGTAGGCCGGCCTCGTCTCCCGTTTATCCGCGGCGGCGACCAGGATATTCTTGCGGCTTCCCCCCTGCGCCGCCTCGAGGGCGGTCAGCAGGCCGGTCGTCCCGGCGCGGAGCGACGAGGTGAAGTCCGCGGTGATCATGTCGTCCGGGAGATTCAGCGCTGTCTTCAGGATCCCCGCGTTCTGGCGGTCGGCAAACGGTAGCGTCGTCGAGCAGAGGTAGACGCCGTCGATCGCCTTCTTCTCCCTGCCGGTCAGGCAGTCGCGCGCGGCGGCGACTGCCATCGTGAGTGCGTCCTCGTCGTGGTTGCACATGGAGCGCTCCCCCTGGGCGACCATGATGATGGCCGGGGCGAACCAGCCCATCGCCTGGAAGATCGCCATCCGGTCGAGCCGCAGGCGGGGGATGTAGGCGCCGTAGGAAGTGATTCCGATCATAATTGTCCCTCCTTTTTTCCTTGAAAGGCGGTCAGCATGTCGCCCATCAGGTCGTTGAGTTGACTGTACTCCCTGGCCCCCTTGAGGCTTATAATCTTCTCCCAGGCGGCGCCAACCTCCTCGACCGTCGGAACCTTCTTCCCGTCGCCGATCACCGTGCCGGGGGTTGTCATCACGGCGGCGCGGTTGTAGAACCCGACACCGGCGTTGTAGATCCGGCCTGTCACCGGGCACTTCTCCGAAGAGAGGAAGAGGACCAGCGGCGCGACAAACTCCGGCTTCATCTTGTCGAGGAGCTCCGGCGGGATGATGTCGGCCATCAGCCGCGAGGCGGCGACCGGCGCGACCGTGTTCACCTTGATGTCATATTTGGCCCCTTCCAGCTTCAGCGTATTCATGAAGCCGACGAGGGCCATCTTCGCGGCGCTGTAGTTGGTCTGGCCGAAGTTCCCATAGAGGCCGGCGGCGGAGGTGGTCATCACGATCCGGCCGTAGCCCTTCTCCTTCATTACGGCGAAGGCCGGTTTCGTCACATGGTAGGCCCCCTGGAGATGGACGTCGAGAACCGCCCGCCAGGTCTCGGGCTCCATCTTGAGGATGCTCTTGTCCCGGAGGATTCCGGCGTTGTTGATCAGGATGTCCACCGTCCCGAAGGCGTCGAGGGCGGACTTCACGATTCCCTCGCCCCCCTCTGATGTGGCGACGTTGTCGTAATTCGCGACCGCCTCGCCGCCCGCGGCCTTGATCTCCTCCACGACCTTCTGGGCCGGCGTCGTCGATCCCTCGCCGGCGCCGTCTCTGGCGCCGCCGAAATCGTTCACGACGATCTTCGCGCCGCGCTTCGCGAGTTCCAGCGCGTAGACCCTGCCCAGTCCGCCGCCTGCGCCGGTGATCACGGCCACCCTGCCGTCGAACCGGATCTCGTCCTTCGGAATCTCGCCGTATTCGAAGACGCCGTTGTCGATGACGGTATCATTGGTCCGGGTGTTGATCGTCCGCCAGAGCGCCTTTCCGTCTGCCACCTTCCAGATCAGCGTCCTAATCGGGTCGCCGGGATAGAGGGTCTTCGAGAAGCGGCAGGCGAGGCGCCGCACCAGCTCCGGCTTTCCCGGTGTGAGACTCGCCATCAGCGCGCGGCAGGCAAAGCCGTGGGTGCAGAGCCCGTGCATGATCGGCTTTTCGAAACCGGCCATCTTTGCGAATTCGGGGTCGACGTGGAGCTGGAAGATATCGCCCGAGAGGCGGTAGACGAGCGGCTGGTTCGGCGACGGGGCGGCGTCCACGGAGAAATCGGGGTCGCGCTCGGGGAATTCGATAACGTTCGGAGGGGCGTTCTCGCCGCCGAAGCCGCCGTCCAGCCGGGCGAAAACCGTGACGATGTTCGTGAAGAGCCTCTGGCCGTCCGAGTGGAAGGTGTCGCTCTCGCCCACGACCAGGGCCCCTTTCGGCCCTTTGTCGTAATAATGGGTGATCTTCCCTTCCGTGGTCAGCGTCCCTGAGGTGGGGATCGGGTTGTGGAAGATCAGATCCTGTTCGCCGTGGAGAATCCCCGCCAGGTTCATGTTCGAGGTGACGCCGACCTCGCCGAGGAAGCTGAAGATCGACGCGATGGAGAAGCTGGGGATCACCTTCAGGTTTTTTTCATAGGTATAATCCAGTTCGTCGACCCCGGCCCCGACGCCGAGCGCGTAGAGGATCACGTCCTTCCAGTTGTACTCCTTTTTAATGGGGCCGATCTTCTTGCCGATTGCATCCATGTCGAGTGCCATTGGTTTCCTCCTTGAATACGGATTAAGGTCTTTGGCGACCTCGTAAAAAAGTCACAAATCACCTCCCCCTTGACGGGGGTAAATAATCTTCCCTCCCCCTTGACGGGGGTAATTAATCTTCCCTCCCCTTCACGGGGGTAATTAATCTTCCCTCCCCCTTGACGGGGGAGGGTCAGGGTGGGGGTGAAAAGGGTCTGTATTTCAGCGAGTAATTTCCCCCTCCCCTTAATCCCCTCCCGCCTGGGGGAGGGGAAATTAGATAGGATCCCCTCCCGCCAGGGGAGGGGAAATTTCACTTATTCCGAGAGCATCAACACCAGTCCGGGGCGCGGTTCAAGCCGACGCTATATCGCTTCGTTCTGCGTGAAGGCGGGGATAAGGATGAACTTCAGGGTCTCTTTCACCAAAGCGATGTACCGCTCCCGGTCCGCCTTCACCATCGGGCGAAAGAAGTTTTCGCCCGAAATAAAATTGTGGATGGAGTTCATCACCGCGAGCACCTTCATCATGGTCTCGGGCGGGACGTTCTTCTTGTCAAGGGCGAGCCCCATGGAGCGCGCGATATCGGCGGTGAATTCGGGAATGATGGCGTCGAGGTTCCCGTCGGAGCGGGTCTTGCCGAAATAGCGGAAAAGGATCAGGTTCGAGACTTCGGGGTGTTCGAAGAGGTAATCGGTCGTCATGTCGATCGAGATGTCCAGCCGCTCGCCGAGCGGCAGGCTGTGGATCCGCTGCTCCACTTCGATCAGTTTTTGCCGGAGGTCCTTGTTGATGTCGATGACCACGGACTCGTAGAGGTCCTTCTTCCCGCCCCAGTGGTAGTGAAGGGTGGAGATGTCGATCCCCACCTCCTGGGCGATCATCCGGGTCGTCGTGCCGTGGAAGCCGTACTCGCCGAAGATCCGTCGGGAGACGTCGAGGATGCGGGCCTTCATCGATTCGGGGTCCCTGCGGGCCTTTTCGAGGGGGGTGGACATGGGCGCCTTCCAACCTGCGATTCAATCGTTTGATGGATAAATAACGGAAATGGAGAGGGGTGTCAAGGAAAATCTTGTCAGCAGTTTTCCGCCCGGAGCTGGCACGCCTTCTCCTTTCTCTTTTCGGCCAGCCGCGTTTCCCGGCGGGCCTTCGCCTCCCGGTTGCGCCGCATCTCCTCCTCGGTTTCCAGGATCAGCGGAGGAAGCGGCATGGGTCGGCCGTCCCGGGCCAGGGCCACATAGGTGAGATAGGCGGATGCCGTATGGCGTCTCACGCCGGTCAGCGGATTTTCCGTCTCCACCCTGACCCCTATCTCCATCGAGGTCCTGCCGACAAGGTTCAGGGTGGCCCGCAGGGTTAAAAGGTCGCCGACAAAAACGGGGTGGTGGAAGTCCAGCCGATCGATGGAGGCGGTGACCACGTTGGCTCTTGCGTGCCGGACTGCGGCGACCCCGGCTGCGGTATCGATCAGCTTCATGATGACGCCGCCGTGGACATTCCCGGCGAGATTGGTGTCCTGATGACTCATCAGTTGAGACATGACGGCGCTGCTATCTTCGACCCTTTTTCCGTCCATAATGACCCTCCTCGGATGAAATCCGGAAATCTACAGGTATTCGAGTTAATTGCAAAAGTACCAATAAGTCCCCTCCCCCCTGGCGGGGGAGGGT
>JAHIMW010000181.1 GCA_018896355.1 Pseudomonadota bacterium | reverse complement strand
TGGAGGAAATGCGCCGGAAGATCCGGGAACAGCTCCGCGAGTTCTGGGACGCGGGGATCAGGGGTCCCGACTTCGTCTGGGCGGCGACGGGTCCGGCGCTGGAGGCCTACAGCAGGCATCCTGTCGTCCGAAAGGCCAATGAGCCGGGGCCGATGGCGGTCAGTGAGTTTCTCACCCACGTCCGCCGGATGGTTGTGGATTTTGTGGTCGGCCGCGTCCTTTCCGGAGACGGGACCGAGCCTTCAGGGGCCGACGAGACGGATGCGATGGGCAGGGACCGCCTGGATGAGCCGACGGCCTACTACCTGCTCCACCGTCATGACTTCGGTATGGAGGAGGCTCCGGCCGGGGCTTGCATCCTCTACGCCGTTTCCTGCGGGGTCTCGGACAAGGAACTGGCCGCCACTTGGGATCTCATCGTCTTCACGAAAGGGAAACCGGCGGAGGAATCGGACGAAGAGGCCAGCGCCGATGAGGCGGCGGACCCGGACGCGGTGGAGGAATCGGGAAGTAAAGTGAGACTCAAAACCTGGGCGCAGAGGAAGGGGCGATCCCTGGGATTCGAGGCGCCTGGGGGCAAGCCCGTCCCGCTCATCGACCGCGTCCACCGCCTGATGCACCTCTGGAAGGCGGGCGACCTCAACAAAGTGGACGAGTATCTCGACGACAATGGCCTGCGGCGCCAGGAGCTTTTCAGACGGCTCCTCCAGTCTCTCATCGAGCTGTCGTCCGCCGCAAGCGAGGAAAGATCGCTTCTTGAATCCATCAGCAACCACATCCAGGCCAAAGGCGCCGTCAAGGATGATCGTCAAACCGGCTTTGGTTTTGAAGGAACATGAAGGCAATGCACGAACAGATTGAACCTATCGGATTGCAGCAGCGGCTGCTGCAGGGAGAGAAGCCATGAAAATCAGACGGTTTTCTTTACATGACAATCCTTTGTTTGAGAGATTGCCAATCGAATTGGCCGACAACCTCCGCTCGCTCAACCCCTGGTGGATCGGCCTGCCAGGCAAACAGACGCCTTCTTTTCACCGCTGGGCTTTCAATAAGCTTAAGCGTCAGCTGACTCAAGGCATGACCCCGGCAACGGTTCTGCGGGGGCCACGGCGCGTGGGGAAGACGATTCTCATACAGCAACTGATCGAGTCGTTTCTGGCTGAAGGGATGGACCCCTGCCGGATCTTCTACGTCTCTTTCGACGAACTTCCGACGCTGAGGGGGCTGCGCGAGCCGGTCCTGGACATTGCCCGTTGGTATGAAAAGGAGGCTCTGAAAAGCACGTTCAACGAATTCGCAAGGCGCGCGGGAACCGCTTATCTGTTTTTCGACGAGGTTCAGAACCTCGACGCCTGGGCGCCCCAGATCAAGAATCTCGTCGATAATCATGATGTGCGGGTGATGATCACCGGCAGTTCGTCCCTCCGGATCGAATCCGGTCGGGACAGCCTGGCCGGGCGAATTACCACTCTGGACATCGGACCCCTTTTCCTCCGCGAAATTTCCGATTTACGATCCGGACAGGTCACGACACCCTACTGGGCCGACAATGCCCTGGACCGACTCACCACGAGGGAATTCTGGCGGGGGGGGATCGAATACGGCAGGGAAACCCAACTTTCCCGGCTGTCGGCCTTCAAGGCCTTTTCCGATCGCGGCGCCTATCCGATCGCCCATGACCAGTCGGACGTCCCCTGGGAAGAGCTCGCCGATCATCTCAATGAAACCGTCATCAAACGCGCCATTCAGCATGACCTCCGGATGGGACCCCGCGGGCAGAAGCGTGATGAAAAACTCCTGGAAGAGGTATTCCGCCTCTGTTGCCGATATGCCGGGCAGACACCCGGACAGGCCGCTTTCGTGCCGGAAATCCAGCAAACCCTCTCGGCCAATATCGGTTGGAACCGCATCCTCACGTATCTCCGCTTTCTTGACGGGGCCATGCTGATCCGTCTCATACAACCGCTGGAATTGAGGCTGAAGAAGAGAAAGTCCCCCTCAAAGGTGTGCCTGTGCGATCATGCCTTGAGAGCCGGATGGTTGCAGGAGATCGTGCCGCTGGATGCGGAGGTTCTGCAAGCGAATCCGCATCTGACTGACCTTGCCGGACACATTGCGGAAAGCGTGCTGGGCTTTTTCTTCGCCTCGATCCCCAACCTGGACGTAGCTTATTTCCCGGAGCGGGGCGCCGAACCGGAGGTTGATTTCGTTCTGACGGTCGGCACACGAAGGATTCCCGTCGAGGTCAAATATCGTCGGCGCATCGATCCTCACGATGATACACGGGGTTTGAGGGCTTTTCTGGAAAAGACGGTTTACAACGCACCCCTGGGTCTGCTGGTCACGCTCAATGATGACGTGCAGATCCTCGATCCGCGCATTATCCCGATTTCGTTGTCCAATCTGTTATGGCTGAAATAACGTGAAAAGGAGATGAAACCCATGACCAAACTCCCCTGGAAGTCCTGGCATGAAGTGGTGAAGCTCCGCGACGATCTCCGATCGGGCGATTTGCCGCTGCACCTGTTTGCCGCCGATCTCTACGATGTCGTGATGCAGCGGGGAAAACGGAAGGTTTACGAGGATCCGGAACAGTTCTTCGCCCTCACGTTTCCCACCTTCAACCTCCGGCGCCTGGTCCGGGACGTCGTGCTGCGCCTCGCCGGCAAGAACGACAAGGCCGTCCGCCAATTGGAGCTGACCTACGGCGGGGGAAAGACCCACACCCTGATCACGCTCCGGCATCTCGTCCATGACCCGGAGAAGCTGCCAAAACTGCCTGCTGTGGAGGAGTTCATCCAGGACATCGGCCAGAGACCTCCCCGGTGCCGTGTGGCGGCACTATGCTTTGATAAGCTTGACGTGGAAAAGGGAATGGAGATCTTCTCGCCCGACGGCAAAGCGCGAACACTCAAACAGCCCTGGAGCGTCCTGGCCTGGCAACTGGCGGGCGAGGCGGGGCTGAAGGTTCTCCATGCCGAAGGCCTGGCGGAGGAGCGCGAGACGGCTCCGGCGGAGAATCTGCTCACCGAGCTGTTGGAGATTCCGGGCAAGGATGGACTCGGAACTCTCGTGCTTATCGACGAGGTGCTGATGTATGCCCGTGAGAAGGTCGCCCAGAACCGTGAATGGCGGGTCCGACTCCAGAACTTCTTCCAGTACCTGACCCAGGCGGCGGTCAAGGTGGATCGCTGCTGTCTCGTGGCGTCGCTGTTGGCGACAGACCCGCGCAAGAGCGATACCCTGGGGCGGGAGATCCAGGCCGAGCTTTACGACATTTTTCAGCGCCAGCGGGAGGAGGCTGTGGAGCCGGTGGTCAAGGAGGATGTGGCCGAGGTTCTGCGGCGGCGCTTTTTCAAGCCGGAATCCCTCAAGGATCGGGAGGTCTTCCGCCAGCATGTCGTAGCGGCCCTTAAAGGCATCACGGCCGTTGACGAGCAGACGGCCAAACAGGGAGCGAATGCAGAACAGCGGTTCCTGGACAGTTACCCCTTCCATCCCGATCTGACGGAAGTTCTCTACTCCAAATGGACGCAGTTGGCCCGTTTTCAGCGGACCCGGGGCGTATTGCGGACCTTCGCCCTGGCGTTGCGGGAAGCGGAAAAGTGGGACAAATCCCCCCTCATCGGGCCGGCCGTGTTTCTCAACGCCCCGAAAAACGAGGGATTGTCGGAGGCTCTCCGGGAAATGGTCACCGTCGCCGACACCGAGGAAACCGAGGGGAAGAAACAGGCATGGACCGGCATCCTGGACAACGAATTCGAGCAGGCCAAACGGATTCAGATCGAGTCAGTGGGCTTGAAGTTTCGTGAAGTAGAACAGGCCGTCGTGGCGACCTTTCTCCATTCCCAGCCCATCGGCCAGACGGCCAGAACGAGAGAGCTTCTGGTGCTGCTGGGATCGACCCGCCCGGATAAGATCGAGTTGGATAAGGGGCTCGCCCGTTGGGCGCAGACGAGCTACTGGCTTGATGACCTCCATACAACCACGCCCGAGGGACAGCTTCCCGGTACATGGAGGCTCGGCAACCGCCCAAACCTCAATCAGATGCACGCCGTCGCGGCGAAAAACATCCATGATGACACCGTCCGTGCCCATCTGCTGGACGACATCGGCAAACTTAAATCCCTCACGGCTAATGCATCTGCCGCGGGGGTTCATCCCCATACGCTCCCAATACGCCCGAAGGACGTTGAAGACGACGGCGCCTTCCACTACGCCGTCCTAGGTCCCGGTGCTGCATCCGAGTCGGGCAAGCCGAGCACGGAGGCCAAGCGGTTCCTGGACGAGACGACGGGACCGGACAAGCCCCGCGTCTACCGGAATGCGGTCGTTCTGGTCGCACCCTCCAGGGATGGATTGGAACTGGCCTCGGCTCGCGTACGCGACTATCTGGGATGGGAGGGCGTCCGTGAAGAGATCAAGCTTCAGCAAAAGGGGGGCAGCGTCGATCCGGCCAGGACACAGACGCTGTCCATCAACATCGACAAGGCCAAGGGCCGCATCCCGGATGCAATCCGTCAGGCCTGGTGCATCGTCGTAACGGTTTCGGAGAAGGATGAAGCGCAGGCCTTCAAAATCACCGTCACGGATGAACCGCACTTCAATATCATCAAAGGGGACCAGCGGAGCCGTATGAAGGATACACCGGTCACCGCCGAGGCCCTTTTGCCCGACGGACCCTACAATCTCTGGCGGCCCGGCGAGACCTCCCGACGGGTCAAGGATCTCTCCGGGGCGTTTGCCCAGCTTCCGCACCTGCCGAAGATGCTCAAGGCCAGCGCCATCCTCAGCACCCTGGCGGAAGGTTGCGGGAAAGGGATCTTTGTCCTGCGCGTTGTCCGCCCGGACGGCACATCCCGCACTTTGTGGATGACCAAGCCCGATGAAATTGCCCTGAACGATCCGGCGCTTGAACTTGTGCTGCCGAAGGCGGCGGAATTAGGCGAGATCCCGCCATCGCTTCTGGCTCCCAACAGCCTGCCCGGTTTGTGGACAGCAGATGAAATCACGGTTAAGGCCGTGGCTGACTACTTCAGCGGTGATAACGTTGTTCAGATCGACCGGGACGGATACCGGGAATCGCTTCCTGTTCCGAAGGCCGGCGAAGGGGTTGTGGAAAAGGCCGTCGCCTCGGCGGTGGAAAGCGGAGTGTTGTGGCTCCTTTCCGGACCGGCCAGCATCCTCGGTGAATCGATACCGCCCGGCGTATTGAACGCCAATGCCAAACTATCTCATCCACCGGCGATCATCGCTGCCGCGGAGATCCTGCCGGAGAACCTGCCGGGTGCTTGGAAGGGCGGTTACGCCTCGGGATTATCCATCTCTTCGGCGCTATCCATCAGGGGAAACAAGACGCTGCCCTGGAAAACGATCAGGGACGTCATCGGCGGCGCCTTGCAGGCGCGCTTCCTCACACTTTCGGAAAGATCGGCGGCTTGGCCCTGTGATTTTCCATCCGCGCAGACCGTCATCCTGAAACCGCAGGACGCCCCTCCTCCTCCTCAGCAGCCGCCTTCGGGCATGATGCTTTGTGCGGAAGCCGATCTCGAGCCGTCACAGATTCAAGATCTGGGAGATATCGTTCCTAAGCTTCTGGAAATCAAGAAAACTGGATTACGGATGCGGTTTCGCCTGCGTATCGAGATTGGCGACGGCAAAACGGCGCCTCCGGAAAATGTGGTCAAGGAAGTCAACACTTTGCTGAGGGATGTGAAGAAGGACTTGCAGTTGCGGTAGGGGATTAAGCTTTAGCCTTGCAGACTGATATCAGGAACCGCTCCAGAAGGAGCCTCTCGTCCCGAGCCGTCGACTTGAGCGCCAGATCGATCCGGGCCAGCATCTCCATGTAACCGGCCAGCTCCGCACGGGTGAACCGGCTCGCGTTCTTCAGGGAATGATAGGCGGGAAAGGGGGTTTTCGGTATCATGGCGATCCCTTCCATTCCACCGTCGCCGGAGAGCTTGGTAAGCGCCGGATAGACCGTCCTCTGAAACCGACCGAAGTCCATATCGGGATCGAATGACCCCAATCGCCCCGAGGCGATCAGGAGTTTCGCTTGGAGAAGTATGCGAATCTCCCTAATAATCATCGAGAAGATCTTCAGGGGTGGCTCCCCCTGGTCGAGAAGCTCGCGCAGAGATCTGAGGGCGGCCGTCAGTTTCTTTTCCGCGATCGCCCTGGTCAAATCGAAAACGCGCTCCTCCTTCGTCCGACCGATGACGGCCTCCACATCCGCCGCCTCGATGACCGCCTTCTCCCCTGAATAGGTGATCAGCTTTTCGATCGCCGCCAGTGATTCCCGGAGATCGAAACCCGTCTTCTGTCCAAGGACGGACCAGGCGCCGGCTGAGATTCTCTTTCCAGCCCTGGTCAAGAGCTCGGTAGCCATCTGCTGGACGGCTTCCTGCCTTGCTTTATCCTTCACCTTTCCTTCCCCTGTAATCTTTACAAAGGAAAGGACCTTTCCCACGGTCGAAATGGCCTTGAAGAGCCTTTTCCGCCGGTCCACCGTCTCGGCCGTCAGGATCAGGTGATTCCCCTCCGGCATCCCCCCGGCCAGGACCCGCTCCAGGCGGTCGGTCTCATCCGCCTTCTCCTTGACCGGCACAAGACCCCGGCTCACGCAGAGATCCACGGCCCTGGGAAGCCAGCTCTCCCTGCCCTCGCCGCCGCCGTCGGGAACGATTTTCTGCCAGACGTCGTCATCGATTTTCCGCCAGCCGCCCTCCCGGAGGTCGTCTAATTGGAGTTCCGTCAGCGCCAGGAATTGCATGAAATCCGTTGCCGCCCGGGCGGGATCCGGTTCGAGCCGCTCCCGGATGCGGGCGATGAGGGGCGCGAGGAGGTTTTTCGACTGGAAAAGACGGGTCTCCCGGACAACCAGCACCTTGCGTCCGGGGAGGAGGGGAGGCGTGATGAGGGATTCGCAGAGGGAGCCGACATCCTCGTGTTCGCCGTCCGTCACGAAGAGGTTGAGTTCACGGTCCCGGGCATCGGGAATCAGGGCGGTTGTGATCTTCTCGACGGCGTCCCGGAGGCGGAACTCCTCATCCCCATAGAGGAGATAGCAGGGAACGGCCTTCCCCCGCTTCAGCTCGGCAAGGACCGCCTCCAGCGAAGCGCCCCGCCCGGTATCGTCGTCGTGAAGAGCCATGTTGAATTACCGTATAAATAGGGACAGAGCCCTATTATTTTCCTGGAAAATAATAGGGCTCTGTCCCTATTTATTAGACGAGGACGTACTTCTGGATGTGCTTCACGGCCTCGTCGGGATCGTCGATGATCTGGAGGAGTTCCAGGTCATCGGGGGAGATCTTGTTGTCGCGGAGCATCGTTTCGCGGAGCCAGTCGAAAAGCCCCTTCCAGTATTCGCTCCCCATCAGGATGACGGGAAAGGCCTTGATCCGTCTTGTCTGGATGAGGGTCAGCGCCTCGAAGAGCTCGTCCATCGTCCCGAAGCCGCCGGGCAGGATCACATAGGCCACGGCATACTTGACGAACATCACCTTCCGGATGAAGAAATATTTGTAGTCGATGCTGACGTTGGCGTAGGGGTTTGGCTTCTGTTCAAACGGCAGGCGGATGTTCATCCCCACCGACTGCCCGCCCGCCTCCGCGGCTCCCTTGTTCGCCGCCGCCATGACGCCCGGTCCGCCGCCCGTGATGACGCCGAACCCCTTTTCAGCAAGGCGCCGGGCCAGGAGTTCCGCCTTCTGGTAATAGGGGTCGTCCGGTTTCGTTCTCGCCGAGCCGAATATGCTCACGGCATGTTTCACCCGGGAGAGGGTTTCGATGGCCTCGACAAATTCGGCCATGATCCGGAAGATGCGCCAGGATTCATCGATGGACAGCGCATCCACGACATACTGCTTTTCGTCCATTGACACACCCCCACGCCGGGGAAGGCCATGACCGCGCCACCCCCTCTTTCCCTGCTCCCAAAACGCCGCCGGCCGTCAGGCCACAGGCATGGGGAGCGCCCCTTATGCCCGGCACCCCTGCGATCCGGCAGCTTCCCGATCCGTGACGTTTTGCTAATTGACCCTGCGTCGCTGGACCTTGGCCAGCCTCCGGCGCGCCTCAATGGCCTTTCTCTTCTTCTTCACGGAGGGTTTCTCATAGGCCCGGCGCAACTTCAGTTCCTTGAACAGGCCGCTCTTGGAGAGCTTGTTCTTGAGAATCTTCAATGCCTTTTCCACATCGTTGTCGAATACCTTGACTTCCAAATTCCTTCTCCCTTTCTTCTCTCTTCGTTTGAATGTTCTTGCTTCATCAGCAAACCCGTCTCCGCTGAAAAACCGGCGCAAAAAAAGGGCAGTACGGCGTCACACGAAAGGATCTGTGCCGTAAACCACCCTTGATGTTTCCTATATGGGGACCACGCTCCTTACTATGAGAGGATGACCTGCAATGCCTCAATAAATCCGTCGTTTTCTTCGCGGGTTCCCACCGTGACGCGCATGAAGTTTTTCATCGTCCCGGGGGTGTTGAAGTTCTTGATCAGGATGCCCCGCTCCATTAGTTGACTGTATACGCGATCCGCATCGAAATCGCAACCAAAAAAAATAAAATTTGCATCCGCCGGCCGCGGATGGATCCCCGGGATCGCCTCCATTGCTGAAAAAAGCTCGCCGCGCAGGCGGCGGATCTCCCCCGCCTGCTTCAGGAAGGCATCCTCGTGATCGAGATAGAAGCCGGCGGCCGCCTGCGACAGCGCGTTCATGTTGTAGGGAAGCCGAACCTTGTTGAGTTCATGGACCAGCTCCGGAGGTCCGATCAGAAGGCCGATCCTCATGGCCGCGAGCCCCACCTTGGAGAGCGTCCGCAGGATGACCAGATTGGGATGCCGGCCCAGCAGAGGCAGAAAGGTCTGCCCTGAAAAGTGGAAATAGGCCTCATCCACGACGACAATGCCGGGAAACTTCTCGAGGATCGTCTCGATCCGTTCGCGGCTAAAGCAGTTGCCGGTCGGATTGTTGGGCGAGGCGAGGTAGGTCAGGGCGGGAGGGTTCGTTGCGACGCGTGCCAGCATGGCGGCGAGATCGAGATCAAACTCCCCGTCGAGCGGAACCGTCGCGACCCGGCAGCCGGCATTGAGGGCGGAGATCCGGTACATCGCGAAGGTGGGAACCGGGATCATCACCTCCGCCCCGGGACGAGCGACGGCCGTACAGAGGATCTGAATCAGTTCGTCCGACCCGTTGCCGAGGATAACCTGGTCTTCCCCAACGCCGAAGGCCTTCGCAAAACGGCTGACCAGCGCGGGTGCGCCGGCCTCGGGATACCGGTTCAGCGGAATGGAGGCGAGCCTCGCCGCGAACCGTTCCCGAAGCGGTTCGGGAATCGCCAGCGAACTCTCGTTGGCATCCAGCTTGATCGGACAGGGGGCATGTTCCACCGCATAAGCCTTCTGGGCGAGGACTTCATCCCTGATCAGAACCCGGATATCCATTCGCCTTTTCTCCATCCCCTCTGCCGGCCCTCGCCGCCCTGTTGCTTCGTCGCCCGTTCGTCCCCGGCGGGTCAATCGACCTCCGCTTCCTGAATCACGAACTCCTGATAGTCGCTCGCATCCAGGAGGTCATCCAGTTCTTCCAGATCCTCCATCTCCACGATGATCATCCACCCGGTGTCATGCGGATCGCTGTTGACGATCCCGATATCATCCGCAATGTCTTCATTGACGCTGATCACCACGCCGCTGACCGGCGAGATGAGTTCAACGACCCCCTTCGCCGTTTCGATGGTGCCGAACGGCTCGTTCCACTCCACACAGGAATCGGTTTCGGGAAGATCCAGAGAAAGGACCTCTCCCAGCTTCTCCTGGGCATGGTCCGTGATTCCGATGGTGGCGATATCCCCCTCCACACGGACCCAGACATGCTCGCGACTGTACAGAAGATCATCCGGAAATACTTTCATATTAGGGCACCTTTGTTCCTAAGAATTGCGCCGGCCGCCTTGAAGTCAGTGTTCAATGACGGCAAGCTCCTTGGAGGTCCGCGTCAGGATTTCACACCCATCCTGCTTCACCAGGACCGTATCCTCGATCCGGATCCCCCAGACGCCCGGGATGTAGACCCCCGGCTCCACCGTGACCACCATGCCGGCCTGGAGGATCTCCTCTCTTCCGGAGGCCAGACGCGGCGCCTCATGGACATCCAAACCCACGCCATGACCGGTCCCGTGGGAGAAATAACCGGCCATCCCGGCTTCAGCAAGACACGCCCGGGCGATGCGGTCGATCTCCCCGCAGGAAACACCCGCCCGGACCGCCCGGATCGCCCGGTCGTGGGCCTCCAGCACGAGCCGATAAACCTCCCGCTGCCGATCGGATGCGTGACCAACGACATACGTGCAGGTCTCATCCGAATGGTACCCGTCGCAGACCGCGCCGTAGTCGATCATCACAAAATCCCCATCCGCAATCTCACGGCGGCCCGGCGTCGCATGGGGAAGGGCCGCATCGGGCCCCGCCGCGACAATCGTCTCAAAGGAGACCTGTTCCGCCCCGCCGCGCCGCATCCGGTACTCCAGTTCGAGGGCAACCTCCTCCTCCCGGACGCCCGGCCGGATCATCTCCCGGACCGCAGCGAGTGCCTCCCCGGAAATCCGCGCCGCCTCCCGGATCCGGTCGATCTCTCCCTTGTCCTTGACGGCCCGGAAGAGTTCGAAGCCCTTGGGAAGCGGCCGAAGCTTAACCTCCGGAAGCGCCTCTTTCAGCCTCAGATATTCCTCCACGGAGAGAAGAGGCGATTCGAAACCGACCGACCCGACCCCGCGCCGCCCGGCCACCGCCGCGACCCCCTCCACCCGATTGCGGAATTCAAAGATCTCAACGTCAGGAACTTCGGCCCGCGCCTGGGTCACAAACCGCCCGTCCACGAGGAGGATCAGCCAGTCCGGACCGGCCATCAGTGCCCCGTCGCCGCCGGTGAAGCCGGTCAGATAACGGATATTTTTTGCACCCAGAATGAGCAGCGCGTCCGCTTCCGAAAACCCCGTCCGCAGGCGGTTCATCCTCGCCTCACAGGCCGCCGAATCATGCCGCATGGGTGCGCAACCTGCCGATATTGTCCAGCCAGCGGGAAAGCTCGGCAACGACCCCCGCATATTGCTGCGCTGACGCCCCTTCGAGGAGCCGCTCACGCACCTCCTGAAGCAGACCGGCCGCCTTCTCGTTTTGCGGATCATGCCCGATGATCTTCTCCAACACTTCTTCCGCCAGCCGGAGATGGCCCTGCCGAATATAAAGTTCGGCGAGCGTCACCGTCTGGAAATCGGTGGGGATCTCTACATCCCCCTCCGTCCCCCCCTCCGCGTCTGTCGCGTGCAGCTCCTCGATGCCGTCCAGTCTCTCTGTAACATCCTTGGGCAGCGGAACTCCGGGATTGAGGAACATGAACTTCCGGTAAAAACTATCCGCCGAATCCTTCATCCCCTTCTTCATGCAGATATCGCCCATACAGGCATAGATCTGGGAGAGGCTCGCGAGGATATCCTCCATTTCATTCAGCATGTCCCTGGCCTCGTCCAGCCTCCCCTGCAGGAGCCAGACACGGCAGATCACGATACGGGCGTCCAGATCCCCCGGGGTCCGTTTCAGCCTCGCCTCGGCCAGATCCAGAACCGCGGGCAGTTCGTTCCGTTCGAGGTATGCCTCTGTCTGTGCGAGGAAAGACTTTCGCTCCTGGATCCCCATTTCATCCATAAGTCATCTTCTTTTCAATATTATCGCAGTGTTAACAATATTTTGCCCCTATTGGGCTGAACGCTAACACACGCCGCGAGAGCGTGTCAAGAACGAAAAACCGACGGTTACGACGTTATTGTAGAAGAGAGAAGAAAGGAGTGGCTGTCTCCCATTTATCCTACCCGCGGGCAGTAATTTCTTTCAGCACTTCCGGTCGCATGTCGGCTATCCTGAGCAATGTTTTTGCCGCCCCGGACGGCTCACACCTTCCCTGCTCCCACTGCTCCAAGGTCCTTTTAGACACACCGAGAAGAACGGCAAATTGGGCCTGAGAAAGCCCTGTTTTTAACCGCGCCTTGGCTGCCACCGTTTTCGGCTCAACGATATATCTTTTTCCGCCTCCCGCTTTGATTTCACGCATACCGTCAAGCACTTCCTGCCAAACGTCGCGTCCGGCTTCAAATTCTTCCAGCGCTTGTCCTGTAAGCTTCTTACTCATTTTAAAATTCCTCCTTTAACTGTCTGGCAATATGCGCCGGCATATTTTTCTTGCCTGGACTTGGCATATAGGGCCAACATCCAGAATTCATTGGGTGCATACCGGCGATAATAGACAATACGCAGACCGCCCCGTTTGCCCATTCCTGCTCTTTTCCATCGAAATTTTCTCACGCCCCCTGAACCTGGGATCAAATCTCCAACTTCAGGATCACTCATTAAATAACGCTGAAGCTCTGCATATTCATCATCATCGAGATAATAGGGAAGAATGCTCTCGAAAATGTGGGATTCGATAAATGTAAACATGGCCTCCATGTACGCTTGCAACGTACAAATGTCAAGTTATTCTTCGCTGGTTCAGGCAAAGCGTAACGCACCCTACTCAATACACTTGCGAGGGGTAAAGTCTGCAGACCCGTCAAAGCAGCGAAAGGAGAGCAGAAATGAATGGCTGTCCCCTATTTATGCAAGAAACCAGGCATAGGCCGGCACGATGTGTACCATCCCCCGACCGCCGGATATGTCCCGCTCCTCATCCATGGTGATCAGGGTGGCTTCCCCGATGTTCAGCTCTCCCATCGCCTCCACGAGGGCGGAGGTTTCCCGCTGCAGTGTCGATTCATTCTCGATATCAAAGGAAACCTGGAAGAGATTCCCCTGCCCGTCCGGAGACGTGCAATAAAAATCGACCTTCTTGCCCTTGGCAGTTTTGTAGTAATGGATGGCCGCATAACGGCGCCGCAGCTCGCAATAAACCGCATTTTCCAGAAGAGCGCCCAGATCGCGGGAGAACTTCCAGGAGAAAGCCGTGATTAGTCCGGGATCTACGGCGTACATCTTCTTCGGGTTGGCCATGCGTTGATTCTTCGACGCCGAATACATCTCCACGGGAAAAAGAAGAAAGGCATCCCGGATGTGCTCGATGAACTGGTACATGCTGTCCTTGCTGATCGCCCGTCCCTGGGACTTGAAGAGGTTGTAAGCCTTGTGGACGGAAAAGAGATTGGCCGCATTGTCCAGCAGAAACCTCACCAACGCCTTTAAGGATTCGGGATTCCGAATCTGGTGGCGCTCGACTAGATCCCGGTGAATGGCGACGGAAACGTATTCCTGAAGGATCATGATTCTCAGGGATTCGTCCAGCCCGATCGTCTCGGGGAACCCTCCCCCTGCCAGATAGTCACGAAAATGCGCCTTCAGCATGCCGATCAATGGGGCCGACGGAAGCGCCGGAACGGACAACCCAAGATGGTCGAGATATTCCGCAAACGAGAAGGGCGTCACCTCAACCGTCAGCGCCCTTCCCCGCAGGGATGCGGCGATTCCATCCCTGAACATCCGGGAAGAAGAACCGGTCAGGCAGATCTGAACATCCGCCGTATCGATGATGCGGCGGACGAAACTTTCCCATCCCGGGACGGCCTGTATTTCATCCAGAAAGACAAACCGCCTCCCGACGGCCTCCCGGGGAAACAGCTCGCTGTGAACGTCGATGATCAGGCGCAACTGCTCAGCCGCCATTCCTGCCAGGCGGTCATCCTCGAAATTGAGGTAGATAAGCCTCCCTTTGTCCGTTCCGTTCTCCATCAGATCCTGCATGATCTGATGGAGAAGGAAGGTTTTCCCCGTCCGCCTCATGCCCACAAAAGCCAAGGGCTTGTTGATGCCATCGGGAAGAATGGGTACGGAGAGACGACGACGGGTTAGCTTTCTGGCCGGCGTATTCTGAAAGTCGCGGATGATTTCGGCAATGGCTTTTCTCATGGCGCTATCCAATCCTTTCCTTGATATAAGGAAATGATATCATAATATCGTCCTTATTAAAAGGAAATAATTGTTTTCTGCGCGTAGCTTGTAGCTGAATTCATCGACCTGGATTTTGTCCAGAAACAGTTTCATTTTTTGTTCTTTGACATTGATCGTAGCCACCACATGTTCAATCTGGAGTTCCGGCGAGACGGGGAAGAGCTCACCGAAGATGTTAAGTTTCAAATCGCTACGGATGAGGCGAACTAAACGATATCTGCCGGTTTCCGGCTTCTTCAGCCGGTGCTTTGGGGCTTTGTCCTCCACCGGAAAGCGCAGTTTTGTATTCGTGGCAGCAAGGGCCTTCAGCGGGGTCTTCCCAGCGAGTTGCCCAATAAAAAAGGGCGGCTTGAAAGCCGCCCTTCCCGAGACTCGATCCTCAACAAATGCGCCTACCGGGCGACAATTCGCACAGCGGCGGTGGCTCCTGTAACACCACCGTCGCTGGCAGTAATGGAATCATAATAGACCTTTCCAGCGGTCACATCGGCCGGCGCCGTGAACGTATAGACCGGCGATGTCCCCCGTGGCGGCGCCGTGATCGTAGAGTAGATCGATGACGTGGCATAGGTGATCGCCGCGGGGAGGCCGTACGGCGAGTTGAATGCCGGCAGGGTGTAGCCGGGAACCGTCGAGCCTGGCACCGCTGCCACAGAGCCTGGAATCGCTGCCACGGTCAGATCGACGGGGAAGGCCGAATTGGGCAGATCGCCTTTTTCTGCCTCCGTCCTCTCCGCCGGCAGGGTGAAGGTGATCGATCGTGATGTCTCCGTTCCAAGGACAAGTGTCGTGGCTCGGACCTGGACGGTGATCCAGACCGCCGATCCCTTCAGATAAACCAAGTCGAAATAGCCCACCCCGCTTTTGTCGGTCGTCACCGGAGATTGTAGAGAACCCGCCGCCGAGTTGGGCGGCCTGAGCGCTCCGTCGGGATCGCTTTGCTCGGTGGGATCCTTTCTCATATTCCCATTGACGTCGTCATTGCCGAATGCTCCGGTGACATAGGGTTGGTAGCGCACCTTTTCAGGGTTTTGCGGATCGTAGGCCAGTGCGTTGTACCAGACGCCGGACGAGTATTGTGTAGGCCACAGACTGAGGGACACCTTGGCTCCGGAAACTCCCTGCCCGTCGGAGTCAGCAACGAGGACCGCCATGGGAAGGGCGTAAGTTGTGGAATTCAGGACGGTGACCTCGCTGCCCCTATGAACGTCTACAGACCCTGGGGTCCCGCCGATTACGATGGATATCGGAGGTGCAGTCACGACGGGAGGCCCTGAATTCAATACCTGAGCGTCGATCCGGACACCGTCCGCTCCGGTGCTGACCGACCCCGAAGTAAAGGTCGCCGTTGCCAGGCCGGTGGAATCGGTATAGGCCACAGGGTCTTCGATCTTCTCGCCGCCCCCTGTCGGGTTGAAGATGGAGAAGGCGACGGGGGCGTTCCCCACCGGCTGGCTCCCCGTACCAACGCTGGTCCAAACATTGGCCCGCAGGGTTGTCGTATTGTTTATGCCTTCCTTGGTCAGACCCAAGACGCTGAAGTCCGACTGGAGAGAAAGCTGGGCTGCATCGGTCGATGGCGCGTAAAAGGCTATACCTATCGAGTCCGTCGTCGTCGGGACGGCGCTGTCGTAGACCTGGACGGTGGAAAAACCGGCCAGGGCCGATTGAATCGTCGCGGACACCACCCCGCCCACGACCGGTTTTATGATCACCGCCGACGCCCCTCCGTCCCAAGCAGAAGCACTGAGGCTCGAAGCAAACGTTACGTTGGCGGACGTGGGTGCGGAAACGGTAACGGTCAGCGGGGCTCCGGTAACCTGCTGCGTCGGATCAAGCGCCGGCGCGGTAATGCCGAAGACGGCTAATGCAGGACCGGTAACGGTATAATCGTAGGTGGCCGAGGTTCCCAGACCTTGGGCGGTTACCCTTGTAATCCCGGCCCAGGTCCCGGTGACCGTTACCCGAAATTCGTTGGCTGTATAAGGATCGGTAATCCCCGATGACGTCGATAGACTCACGTTACCCGCACCGCTGACCGAGAGGGTGATGGGAACATTGGAGACCGCGTTATTGCCGGCATTTTTTGCCGTTACCGTCAAGGTCGCCGTCGTGGATCCGTCGGAAGGAATATTGACGTGGGGCAGCGACGTCATTGTCAGCGTCGAACCGATAACCTGGATCGGGATCTGGGCCGATTTTGCCGAGGCGGTGGCGGTGATGGTGACCACCTGGTTACTCTGATCCTGCGTCCCTGAACGGAACGTAATGCTGGCTTGGCCATTCGCATCCGTCTTGACAGAGGCGGCGCTAATGGCGCCTCCGGTGGCGCTGAAAGCGACGTCAGCGTCCTTGATTACGGCATTGCTGGAATCGAGAACGGTAGCAGTGATGGTAGCGGTGCTGGAATTGTCGGATTTCACCGTGACAACGTCCGTGCCAAGGCCGACGGCGGCCGCCGTTGCCGTTGGTGTCGTGGACGTACCGCCGTCCGTGGAGCTGGCCGGCTTGTCCGCCAGGCCGCCCGTACCGCATCCGGAGAGCAAACAAAGAAATGCAATTATCAGCACCGGCATCATCAGCCCGGGAAAGCGCATTGCTTTTATAGACATCCCCATTCTCCTTTCACATGCTTATAAAATAGGGCCAATCTTATTTCCCTACAATCCTGAATTCGCGCGCCAGGCGCTGGGATTCGGCTATCTGCGCGGGTGTCATCCATACCGTGACCCGGTCCCGCGCCGCCTTGGCCTTGGTTTCCCCCTGGACCGCTGCCAGATTGTACCACATCAGGGCCTGCACTTCGTCCGCCAGCACACCCTGACCTTTTTCATACATGTAACCGAGGTTGTGCTGGGCCAACTGATTCCCCTGCTCTGCAGACTGGCGGTAAAATTTGACCGCTTCCACATAGTCCTGCGGCGTCCCCTCGCCTTTTTCGTTCATGTAACCGACATTAAACTGTGCCAACGGATGGCCCTGCAGTGCGGCTTTTTTAAACCAGTTGAGGGACTCCAGGTAATCGGGCCGGACTCCCTGGCCTTTGTAATACATCAAACCGACCTTGAACTGGGCGGCTGCGTCCCCCTGCTCGGCAAGAGCACTAAATTCCTGGAGCGACTTCGTATAGACATCCTGCGGCTTGAATTCCCGGGCCAGCTTTTGCGCTTCCACAATTTGCGCCGGCGTCATCCGGTTGGCCAGGGAGTCTCTGAATTCCATGGCTTCCATATCACCCCTGGCCGCGGCGAAGATGAACCACATGAGCGCCTGGGAATAGTCCTTCTCAACCACCCCCTGCACGCCCTCGGCATAGACGGTTCCCAGTGTGGTCTGGGAGAATACATGACCCTGATCGGCGGCCTTGCGCAGCCACTTGACCGCCTCCTTGTAATCCTGAGGCACTTCCCAGCCCTGGTAATAGAGTGAACCCAGGTTGAACTGGGCTTCGGCATTACCCTGCTCGGCAAGCGGCTTCAGCTCGCGCAAGGCCGCAGCGACATCATCCGGTTTATAGTGTCTGATCCCCTTCTGGTAACTGGACGAAGCGCAGCCTGCAAGGCCCCAAAACATGGCCGCCGCGAAGACCAAAAGAAAAAATCTGGCCAGATGTTTCATAATGCCTCTCTCCTTGAATGATAACATCACGATACATAATATTGGTTCAAGCCTCCGGCTTGAACCCGAATGGGTTGGAAACAGCGTCAAGCCCCTTCCTGGATACCGGCCACCGTCTGCGGTTTTATGATCGTGGGGGTAATGAAGATCAGCACCTCTTCCATCGATTCGCTTTTCCCCTCTCCCTTGAAGAGCCATCCCAGAACGGGGATATCTTTTAACCAAGGCAGCCCGCTTATACTTTCATCCTTTTT
This sequence comes from Pseudomonadota bacterium, assembly GCA_018896355.1. Lineage (GTDB taxonomy): Bacteria > Desulfobacterota > Syntrophia > Syntrophales > UBA5619 > UBA5619. Next base: position 23,489 of record JAHIMW010000181.1, on the reverse strand, counting down.
TTGCTTGGTCAGCCCGGAGATCACGATGGTATCGCCGTCTGCGACGACCAATTCCGTCTTCGTCTCTTTCACGATAAGAGGTGGATTGCCCTGCACCGACTGTGCATAATTCGGCTCATCCTTTTTAACGAATATCGTCATATTTATATTTTTCCCGTCGATCACGTGGGGTTTGATTTCCAGCCTCAAAACGGCTTTCTTCCAGGTGACGGTCGGTGGAGAAGTTGACGTGCCCGGCGTGACAAATGGAACATCCTCTCCATTTTCAGTATAGGCCGTTTGATTATCCAATGTCACAAGGGAAGGGCTGGAAAGAATGTTTAACTTGCCATCTTTCTGCATGGCGCTTAACTGGACCTCCAGAATATTCGCGCCGATCCTCCCAAACATGACCCCCAGCGAAGCTGGACCTGCGCCTAATATCTGCGCCGCCGGGAAATTGACCCCGAAGCCCTGCCCGGCGATGCCCATGGAGCCGGAGGTGGGTGAATACCCTCCGGAGAAGGCCGATCCGGGCGGAACTGCAGAGCCTCCCGTCCCGCCGGGCGTCACATACAACCCTTGACTCCCGATCTTCTGCCCCCACATGCCGCCCCACTGGATGCCGAGGTTGCGGGCGGTGCTTTTCGTCGTTTCCACAATATTGGCCTTGATCAGGATCTGTGTGGTCGGTTTGTCGATTCTCTCTATGAAGCGAAGCAAGCTGTCCATATCCCTGCGGGTAGCCTTGATAATCAGAGAACGGGTGTGTATATCAACGGTGACCGAACCCGGATTCGAAGCGGCTTTGCTGTCCGTGGGTTGCTTGGGGTCCTTGCTGTCCTGAGCGCCCATGCTTTTAAGGAGTTCCTCGATGTTTTTCTTAACTTCTTCCGGTTTGTTGTAAGCGATAGGAACCACTCTGGTGATATGCGGCTCCTTGAGCTGGTCTGCCTCCTCTTTCTTCGCCTTCTCCTTCTCCAATGCCGCCCGGTCAGTTTCACTTTTTTTCATCTTCTCCAGGCTCATCACGGTGATTATGTTGCCGACCTGTCTTTTGCCCAGCCCGGTTATCGTAAGGATGGTGTCGAGCGCCTGCTCCCAGGAGACATCCTTTATCTTGAGCGTCACCGTCCCCTTGACGTCGTCGCCGGATACGATGCTCACATTGCCCTGCTCGGACAATAGTCGCAGCACTGCTTTGATATCGGCGTCCTGGACATCGAGGAGGATCTTTGGGCCGCCATAGCCCTTTGTCTCCTTGCCGGCGTTTCCTGCAACTTCTCTCGCATCCTCCCCCCGGGGCGTCGCCGATTTTTCGGCGGTCCGCGCCGCCGGGGTCTGCACGACCGGCAGCGGCAATACGGGGACATCTTGCCGCAAGGTGTCCCCATGCTCCGCCGCCGCCACGGAGGTCACGTTGAAATCGATGAGGATATTCATCCCCTCCTGCCGCACGCTGTATGGCACCTTCTGCTTCAGATCAATCGTCGCGATGACCCACGATCGGCCTTCGGCGGTCTTCTGGACGGGCGTCACCCGGACCACATTCACAAGCGCGGCATCGCTGAGAGGACGCCGGAGCCCCTCGGGAACGAAGAGGTTCTCCATGCGGACCAGCACCGAATTGCCGGGCTGGTTCTCGACGGTCACGCCGGACTGTTTTGATACCGCCAAGGTCACCCGTTCCTTGCCCGGGAGCCTTTCAAAGGTGACGTTTTCCAGGTAGCCCGCGTTGACCGTCTGTGCAACCGCATCAGGCGCCGCGGGGGTCACGCCCCACGCCGGCGGGAGGACCGCCGTCATGATCGCCGCGAGAAAAACAAGCCATGCCCATCGTATTGCCCGTTTCATGGTTTCCCCTCTTATTGTTCTCTATGAAGCAATACCGAAATTTGCCTCACTTGCACCCGTTTTCTCTTTTTTTTATCCTGGGTTTCGACCCGTTCCTCGACCACCAGCCGGTCGGGGAGGATTGCCGCAACCCGGCCCTCGTTCAGACCGATGTAAGTCCCCACAAAAAGGGGATAGAATTTTTTTGTGGGTCCATGCGCTACAATCGCCACGCGTTTGTTCTCATCACCGGCGATCCCCAGCAGGCGGAACTGCCCGAGTTCCGCCCGTTGAAGCGGCGAGACTGGACGCTCTTTCAAAGCAGCCCCTTTCTTCGGTTCTTCTTCCATCTTTTTTTTCAGAGCCAGATCCGTTTCCATGAATGGTTTGAAGGGATCCGGTTTCCCGGCCGCTTTATACTCGTAGGTCGGAGCCGGCGGCAGGGCTGCGGCGGGAAGCGGCTTTGCCAGAGGTCCACCGGAACCGCCCGCCGGTGCAGCGGGAGGAAGGGTGGGGACACCTTGCCGCAAGGTGTCCCCTTCAGCAGCCCGGAGTCCAGGCGCGCTTGTCCCGCCGGCAATCAAAAAGATCATTAGAGTGCAGCCCATCACAACGGATATGAAATGCCGTCTCATCATTGTTTTCTATCCACAAACATATAGGTTTTTACGGTGCAGGAGGTCCGGACGATCCTCCCCCGACCCTTCACATCCTGTGCCTCCATGACGATCTCTTCAACATTGACGATCCGGGACAGTTTGGCAATCTTTGCATAGAAGGAGACCGTATTGTGGAAACTGCCGGCAAGCTGCACCTTGATGGGGATTTCATCGTAAAACTTCTCCGGTACGGCCGGCTTTGCAGGTGGGGCCTTGGCATCAACCGGCTTCGGGGGCGCGTCTGGCTTCTTCACCTCCGGGGGTTTCGTTTCCGGGGGTTTCGGCTCAAACAGGAGGAAATTCACGCCGGTTTCTTCGCCGGAGAGAACCACCGACGCCAGAAGCCCTGCGATCTCCCGCGCATTGGGAAGTTTCAGCAAGGCGAGCGTAAAGGACTGCTTCAGGGCGTTGATCTCCCGGATATACCTGTCGAGCTGCGCCACCACCTTCTCTTTTTCCACAATCTGCTGCTTCATCTCCGTCAGCTTGGTACCAAGGGCCATTTGCTTCGCAAGGATTGCCTGAAAGAATAACGCATAATAGAGATATCCCAGAAGAAGACAGATCCCGAAAACGATCAGCACCTTTATCTTGAGGGAAAGTTTCTTCAGGTCATCGACATTTAAGTCCATAGGATCATATCTCTTTTTTCATGACACAGGTCAGAATGAATTGCTGCAACTTCACTCCGGCCAGCTCTTTTTCTCTGGAGACCACCAACTCGACCGATTGGACAAATCCTGCCTTTTCCATGCTCTTCATGAAGCGGGCCACCGTGCCGTTGTCCCGGGCCATCCCCTCGATGCGGAGCTCCTGCCCCTTTTGCGTAATCTTTTCCAGCCAGGCCTCCTTGGAGGGAACGAGCAGATTCAGTTCATCCAGCATACGGATGGGGAAAAACCGGTTTCTCTCCAGGGCATTGATCACCTCCAACTTCTGTTCCAGCTCCTTTTTGTCCCGCTTGAAACCTTCGATATCGCCGACCTTCTTGTTCAAGACGACAAGCCTGGCCTCCGCCTCCCGGATCTTCGTCTCCATGGCCGGGATGATGATAGTGCTGAAATAGAGATGTCCGGCGAGGATGATCAGAAGAAAGAACACCAGCGTACCCGAGAGGATCGTGATCTGTTGCCGCAGATTCTCCTTTTTTGCCTTTTCACGATAGGGGAGAAGATTGATTTTGATCATTGATCACCTATCTTCCGCAGGGCCAGCCCCACGCCGACAGCGGCAATGGGACCGATGCGCTCCGCCGCCCCCGGCTCCAGGACTTTTTTGTCAAACGGGATCTTTCGGAACGGATTGACCATTTCCGTTTCGATCCCCAACCGGCTCCCCAGGTCGGCAGCGATGCCGGGAACCATGCCCCCACCGCCGGACAGCAGAACTTTACCGATGTTTTCTGCACCAAACGTGGAACGGAAGTAGTCGACCGACCGTTCGATCTCCGTGCATATCGGATCGGCATAGGCAATCAGTCCCTCGCGGTACGCCGCCCTGGACTGTTCGTCGTCCCCGGTCCCTTCGATCTTCGCCTTTTCCGCCTCCTCAAAAGAGACGCCGAGATTTGCGGCAAGGGCCTCGGTAATGGCGTTGCCGCCGAGGGTAAAATCACGCGTGAAGATCGATATCCCGCCCTTCACCGCATTGAGGTTGGTTATGCTCGCCCCGATGTTGATGAGAACGGCCACATCGTTCTCCTCGAACTCGTAATTTTCCTCGTACATCGTTTCAAGGGCAAAGGAATCGACATCCATGATGACCGGGATCAGACCTGCCGCGTGGATGGCCTCCGTATAGCCTTCGACGATCTCTTTTTTTGCCGCTACGATGAGAACTTCCATCTGACTGGGGTTATAGGGATTATCACCGATGATCTGAAAATCATAGTCCACCGCGGCCATGTCGTCAAAGGGCAGATACTTCCCCGCTTCATCCTGGATGAGGGCGCGAAGTTCCTCCTCATCCATCAGCGCGAAGGTCGCCTTCTTTACGATCACGGCATGCCCTGAGATGGATGTGACGATTTTTTTGCTCTTGCAGCCGGATTGTTTGTAGAGTTCTTTGATGGTTGCGGCCAGGGCTTCCGGCTCCACCACGGCGCCGTCGACGATGACGCCTTTGGCCAGCGGGATCCGGGAAAAACGGGTAAGGATGCGACCTTTGGGGTTATCCTGTATCTCCAGCAGTTTGATGCAGCTGGAACCGATGTCCAGCCCGGCAAGCTGCTTCCCCCCTGAAAACAAACCCTCGATATCGAACATGCGGTCACCGTCTTGAAACAGAAAGTATGGACCCCGCCTTCTCAAGGCGGAAGCGGAAGTCCTATTGCACCGATCGGTAAACCAGATCTCCTTTTTTAACCATGCCCAGCCCGCTTCTCGCCATCATCTCGATATAGGGGAGATCATCCCTCAGCAAGGTGATATTTTTTTTCAGGGCAATGTTTTCAAGGGTGGTCTCATGGTTGATCTTCTTGAGGGCCATCAACTTTCCATTCATACGGTAATTGTCGACGAGTCCTCGGTCTCCGAACGTAATCAGGGCGCTCATAAGTGAAACAAAAACAATGAGATATCTTCCTACTCTCATCCCATCACCCCGCAATCCGGCACTGAAGCCGAAAAAATGTTACGAGAATATATACACAAAAACAGGGTTTTGCAAGGTTTTTTTTTACAAGGCCCCGTCCCGCCTCAGAAAGAGACGGATTTCACCCCGGATTGTCATTCCCGAAAAAGCTATAATCAAGTACATTCAATTAGTTACATACTATGATTCCCGCCTGTGCGGCAATGACGATTTTTACGAGAAAATCTTCATGGGGGATACTTGCGATATACAGATATGGGATTTTCATGCAGCGCTTTGGATAAACCCTGACGCGGATCAACTTGTATGGCCGAATCCACCGGTCCCCCTCTCCGTCGGAGGAAACTCTCCGCAGGCGGTCCAGACCACCCGGCAGACCCGGTGCACCACCATCTGGGCGATACGGTCCCCCCGCCGGACGATGAAGGGCGTCCGGCCGTGGTTGATCAAAATCACCCCGACCTCGCCGCGATGATCCGCGTCGATCGTGCCCGGCGCGTTGACCAGCGTCACGCCGTGTTTCAGGGCCAGCCCGCTCCGGGGTCGGACCTCGGCCTCGTACCCCTCGGGAAGGGCCACCGCGACGCCCGTCGGGACCAGCTTCCTTTCCCCGGGAAGGATCGCCGCATCCTCTGCAACCGCCGCAAAGAGATCCATTCCCGCCGCCTGCTCCGTCATGTAGGAGGGCAGCGGCAGATCTTCCGTTCCCGGCAGCCTTCGGATGGACAATTGGATCTCTTCTACCATAGCCTCAGAAATAGGGGGACAGCTCCCCTATTTTTCCCAAAGTCAGAAAATAGGGGAGCTGTCCCCCTATTTCCGGATGCCGTTGTCCAGGATGGTCTTATTGACCATTTTCTCCCAGCGCTTCCTTCCGGCTGAGACGGATCTTCCCCTGCTTGTCCACCTCCAGCACCTTTACCCTAACCGCGTCTCCCTCCTTGAGGATGTCGGTGACCTTGTTCACCCTCTCCTTGGCGAGCTGCGAGATGTGCAGAAGCCCTTCCGTACCCGGCAGGATCTCGACGAAGGCGCCGAAATCGACGATCTTCTTGACCGTCCCATCATAGATCTTGCCGACCTCCGCATCCTCCGTGAGCCACTTCACCATGGCCACGGCCCTTGCCGCGGCTTCCGCGTCGCTGGAGGCGATGGTTACGGTGCCGTCATCCTCCACGTTGATCTCGACGCCGGTCTCCGCCACGATCTGACGGATGTTCTTGCCGCCGGAACCGATCACGTCGCGCACCTTCTCCGGCCGGACCTTGACGGTGGTGATCCGCGGGGCGTAAACGGAGATATCCGGGCGCGGCGCGGCGAGGGTCTCGCGCAGTTTGCCGATGATGAAAACTCTCCCTTCCCGGGCTTGGCTCAGCGCCTTCCGGAGGATGTCCCCGGTCAGGTTGTCGATCTTGATGTCCATCTGCAGGGAGGTGACACCCTTTTCGGTTCCGCAGACCTTGAAATCCATATCGCCGGCATGGTCCTCGTCGCCGAGGATGTCGGAGAGGATCACCACCTGGTCGCCCTCCTTCAGAAGCCCCATGGCAATCCCGGCGACCGTGTCCCGAATCGGCACACCGGCGTCCATCAGGGAGAGGCATCCGCCGCAGACCGTGGCCATCGAAGAGGAACCGTTGGACGAAAGGATGTCGGAGACGACCCGGATCGTATAGGGGAACACCTCCTTGGACGGCAGAACCGGCATCAGCGCCCGGCGCGACAGGCCGCCGTGGCCGATCTCCCGCCTGCCCGGGCTCCGGAGCGGTTTGGCCTCGCCCACGCTGAAGGGCGGAAAATTGTAGTGGAGCAGGAAGGAGCGTCGCTCCTCGCCGGCGATGTAATCCATCCGCTGTTCGTCATGGGAGGTTCCCAGGGTCACGGTCACCAGCGCCTGCGTCTCCCCCCGGTTGAACAGGGCCGAACCGTGGGCGCGGGGCAGGAGCCCGACCTCAGAGCTGATCGGACGGATTTCCGTGGTGGAGCGGCCGTCGATTCTCCGCTTCTCCTTGATGATCATCTCCCGGAGGATGCGCCTTTCGAGCGATTCGATGATCTCTAAAATCTTGCCCTTCAGCGACGGATTTTCGGCTGTCAGCGCCTGGAGGGCGCTTTTCCGGACCTCATCTAACTTTGCATAGCGCTCCATCTTGCGCGCCATGCCGTAGCCCTCTTTCAGCCCCGGCAGGGCCGCTTCGGTCACCTTCGCGACAAGGGTCTCGTCGACGGCCGGAATCACGACTTCCCGCTTGGCCTTGCCCGTCTCCTGACGCATCCGGTCCTGAAGATCGATCACCGGACGCATCTGTTCGAGGCCGAAGTTGATGGCATCGACGATGACATCCTCCGCGACCTCCTCCGCCCCGCCTTCCATCATGACGAGGTTGACGTCATAGTCCCTTCCCTCCGTGCCGGGAACGATCTTCCGTCCCACCAGGAAGAGGTTGAGATCGCTTTTCCCCTGGAGCGCCTGCGAGGGGTTGCAGACGAAGGCGCCTTCCACGCGGCCGACCCGGACACCGGCGATCGGCCCCTTGAACGGAATGTTCGAGATCTCGAGCGCTGCGGACGCGGCAAGCATCGCTGCCACATCGGAGTCGTTCTCGTTGTCCACGGAAAGGACCGACGCCATGAGCTGGGTTTCGTGGAAATAGTTCTTCGGAAACAGGGGCCGGATGGAGCGGTCGATGATCCGCGAGGTCAGGATCTCCTTTTCGTTGAGACGACCCTCTCTCTTAAAGAACCCCCCGGGAATCTTCCCGGCCGCAAAGGTCATTTCCTGATAATCGACGGTCAACGGGAGAAAATCGACCCCCTCCCGGATCGTCTTCAACGAAACGGCGGTCACCAGAACCACCGTATCCCCGTATGTCGCCAGGACGGCGCCGTCCGCCTGCCCTGCGACATAGTCCGTTTTGAGGGAGATGCTCCTCCCCGCAAAATCTGTACTGAACAGTTTACTCATATTTTCCTCTCAATGGTTGATTTGCAGTACGGGACACAGAAGAAGTAAGGAGTAAGGCGTGAGGAGTAAGGCATTAAAAAGCAGGGCGTTTTGCCTGCTTCTTACTCCTTACTCTTTACTCTTTACTACTTACTCCTGATCGATACCCCGCACCCTCAAGCCCAGGTTACTTCCTGAGCCCCAGACGCTGAATCACCGTTCTGTAACGTTCCACGTCCTTGTTCTTCACGTAATCCAGAAGCCTTCGCCGCTGACCGACCAGCTTCAGGAGTCCCCGCCGGGAGTGATGGTCCTTCTTGTGAGCCTTGAAGTGTTCCGTCAGATACTCAATCCTGGCGCTGAGGAGGGCAATCTGGACCTCCGGAGATCCCGTATCCTTTTCGTGCAACTGATAACTTCCGATGATTCCCTTTCTCTTGTCTGCATCCAACACTGCTCTCATCCTCCCTTAAGTCAATCGCGCAAGTATCGAGGCATCCGGCCTCTCGCTCAATCGTTCAATACCCGTAATATTCGAACCGCCTGTCTCTTCCCCTCCCGCGAAGCCAGTTCGTCCGATGCGCAGAGCATCCGGGCGACGGCCACCAGATGTTTGTCATGGAGCGTGAGCTTTATCACATCTCCGGCGACAAGAAAAGGAATATGATAACGGCTCAGAACCTCGCCGTCCGGCTGATAGCCGTTCCGCAACCTTTCCGCCATCTGCGGATCCACATCGATGACGGCAAGATCGGGCAGGAGCTCCGCCATCGGCATCAGATTCGCCGTCAGCCGTTCCCGCTTTTCCTCACCCGTCAACCCCTCCAGCGCGACAGCCGTATCCACGCTGAAATTGCCGCTGCGGGTCCGGCGCAGGGCCGACATGCAGCCCCCGCAGCCGAGCGCCTCCCCTGCCTCCGCGCAGAGAGAGCGGACATAGGTGCCCTTCGAACAGGAGACCGTAAAGGTCACCTCGGGGAGACAAATCCCCTCGATCCGGATGTCGTAAATCTCCACCTCCCGCGCCGGCGCCTTGACGTCGATCCCCCGGCGCGCCCAGTCGTAAAGAGTCTTCCCCCGGACCTTCACCGCCGAGTACCGGGGCGGAAACTGCTTTCGCCTCCCCTTCAGACCGCTCAGCACGGCCTCCACCTGTTCCCGGTTCACGCATGGCTCCTCCTGCGTAAGGAGACGGCCGTCGGTGTCGAAGGTGTCGGTCCGGACCCCCAACCGAAGGGTCGCCCGGTACTCCTTGTTGTCGAGCGCCAGGAACTGGACCAGCTTCGTCGCCTCGTTGATGCAGACCGGAAGGACGCCGGTCGCCAGCGGATCGAGGGTCCCGGTATGGCCCGCCTTTCGGATCCCGAGCGCCCGCCTGACCTCCTCCACGATATCCCGGGATGTCGGCCCCGACGGCTTGTCGATGACAATGACCCCGTTCATGATTCCGACGCGGACGCCCGGATCGCCTCGATCACCCGCCTGCGGATCTCCGACAGTTCTCCGTCCGCCCGGCAACCGGCGGCATTGATATGGCCTCCGCCGCCGAAGGCGCGGGCCACGCGCTCCACGTTGAAGTTCCTCTTTGAGCGCAGGCTCAGCTTGAAACTCCCGTCCGGCAGCTCCGCGTAGAGGATGGAGATCTCGACCCCGCGAATGGACCGGGGCAGATCGACAAACCCTTCGGCATGCTCCGGCAGCGCCCCGGCATCGGCGAGCGCCTTCTGCGTTACGGTAAGTGAACCGACACGGCCTCCTTCGTCGATGGTCAGTGTGGGAAGAACCGCCGCCAGCAGACCGATCCGGGCCGGCGGATCCGCTTCATAGACATTTTCCGAGATCCACTGGGGATCGGCGCCGCCGGCCACCAGATCCGCCGCGGCCAGAAGGGCGCCCCGGCGGGTGTTTCCGTAGCGGAAACCGCCCGTATCGGTCAGGATCGCCGTATAGAGGCAAGTCGCCATCTCGCCGGTCATCGTAAGACCCATATCCCGGACGAGCTGGAAAATCAGCTCGCCCGTCGAGCTCGCCTGCGGATCGATCAGCCGAACATCACAGAACCCCCCGTTGGAGACGTGATGATCGATGTTGACAAGGTTCGGGATCAACCCGACGCTGGCCGACTCTTTCCCGATCCGATCCAGTTCGCTGCAATCGAGAATAAAGGCGACCTCGAAGGGTTCGAGAGGAGGAAGCTCGCGGACGATCCCGTCGCTTCCCGGGAGGAAAAGGTAATTCTCCGGCGTCCGGTCCTGATTATAGATGGCGACCTCTTTCCCGAGCCCCCGCAGCATATGGAAAAGGGCCAGCTCCGAACCGAGGGCGTCCCCGTCAAGCCGCTCATGGGACGTGATCAGAAATACCCGGTGTCGGCCGATCATATCGCTAATCCTGCGGAACATGCGCCTCCTCTTCCCGGTGGATCTCCGAAATCAGCCGTTCGATCCGGTTCCCATAGGCAAAGGAGGGGTCGTAGGCAAACAAAAGCTCCGGAACGCAACGAAGCTGAAGCCTGCGCCCCAGCTCCCGTCTCAGGAACCCCGCCGCCTTTCCAAGCCCGGCCTGGACCTCCTCGCTGCATTGATCCTTGCCCAATTCAACGAAAAAGACCCTCGCCGTCCGCAGATCGTCGGTGACCTTCACGCCGGTGATCGTTACAAGACCGATCCGCGGGTCCCGGACCTGCTTGAGGAGGAGATTGGAAATCTCGATTTTGATGAGGTCGGCCACACGGTCCGCCCTTTTAAAACTATTCATATCGATTACAGTTTCCGTTCGATCTGTTCCTTCACATACGCCTCAATCACATCCGCCACCTGGATATCGTTGAATCCCTCGATGCCGATGCCGCACTCAAACCCTGCGGCCACCTCCTTCGCATCGTCCTTGAACCGCCGCAGGGAGGCGATTCGGCCCTCATAGACGACCACGCCGTCCCGAAGCAGCCGAAGTCCGGCCGACCGGGTGATCTTGCCGTCCGTCACGTAGCTCCCGGCGATGGCCCCTACCTTGGGCACCCGGAAGATCACCCGGACCTCGGCGCGTCCCTGGACGACCTCCTTGAAGATCGGATCGAGCAGTCCTTCCATGGCGGCCCGCACATCGGCGATCACGTTATAAATGATATCATAGAGTTTGATGTCCACCCTTTCCTGCTCGGCCACCTCCACGACACGGGCGTCGGGACGGACGTTGAAGCCGATGATCACCGCATCGGAGGCCGAGGCGAGCATGACATCCGTTTCCGTGATCGTCCCCGTGGAGCTGTGGATGATCTTCAGCTTGATATCATCCGTGCTGAGCTTGTTCAGGGCGTCGATCAGGGCCTCGACGGATCCCTGGACGTCGGCCTTGAGGATCACGTTGAGCTCCTTGACCCCCTCCTTCATCCGCTGATAGAGCTGTTCCAGGGTGATCTTGGAGGAGACGGAGAGCTCCCGCTCCCGTTCCTTCCGGATCCAGTATTCTCCGATGCTGCGGGCCTTCTTCTCATCCTCGACGCAGATGAATTCCGAGCTGGCCTGGGGGACCCGCGAGAACCCGATGACCTCGACCGGCATGGCGGGACCGGCCTCGCTGATCCGCTTGCCCTGATCGTTGATCATCGCCCGGACCCGGCCGAATTCCGTTCGGGAGACAAAGGCGTCCCCTTCGCGCAGCGTGCCCTCCTGAATCAGGACGGTCGCAACCGGCCCCCGGCCCCGGTCCAGCTTTGCTTCAATGATGACACCGCGGGCGGGCCGGTCGGGATCGGCCTTGAGCTCCATGACATCGGCCTGGAGGAGGATCATCTCCAGGAGTTCCTCGATCCCCTGTTTCTTCTTCGCCGAGACCTCGCAGAAGATCGTGTCGCCGCCCCACTCCTCCGACAGGAGTTTGTATTCGGTCAGGGCCTGGCGGATCTTGCCCGGGTCGGCGCCCGGTTTGTCCATCTTGTTGATGGCCACGATGATGGGCACCCCGGCCACCTGGGCATGGTTGATCGCTTCCACGGTCTGCCCCATAACGCCGTCATCGGCGGCGACGACCAGCACGACGATATCCGTAACCTTCGCCCCCCTCGCCCTCATCGCCGTGAAAGCCTCATGGCCCGGCGTATCGAGGAAGACGATATCCCTCCCCTTGAGGTGGACATGGTAAGCGCCGATGGCCTGGGTAATCCCGCCCGCCTCGCCGTCAATCACGTTGGTCTCGCGGATCGCATCCAGGAGCGACGTCTTTCCGTGATCCACGTGACCCATGATGGTCACCACCGGCGCACGGGGCTTCAGATTCTCAGGAGAATCCTCGGTTCTCTGCATGGTCTCGTCACGCTCATTCTGCGCCGCTTCCACCTGGTAGCCGAAATCGGCGGCAATCAGCGTGGCGGTATCGCAATCGATCGCCTGGTTGATGGTCACCATCAGGCCCATACCCATCAGCTTGTTGATCACCTCGGATGCCTTGGTCCCCATCCTTTTGGCCAGTTCCCCGACACTGATCGCCTCATCCACCCGGATCCTTCTCTTGCTCGCCTTCGGCGTGGTGATCAGGGTCTTCTTCATCTTGACCGGCGCAGCCTTCTTCTCTTCACGCCACTTCGAGGAGCGATCTTCGCGATCAACCTCAATCTGCCGACCCTTCCGGTCAACCAGTTTCTTGATGAAGGCCTTTTTACGCGGCGGCGCCTCCCCCATCAGAACTTCAACGGGCGGTTTTCCCCCCTTCTTTCTCGGTTTCTCCGCTTCCGGCTGCCGGCCGGACTTTTCCATACGGGAAGGAAGAGGAACGGCGCCCCCGATATCCTTTACGATCTTCAGATCCGCTCTACGGGGAAATTCCTTCCGTCCCCCCGGCATCGGTCTCGGCGCTTCCGGAGGCATCTGCGGCTTTTTTTCCTGCTCCAGGGGTGGGCGCTTTATTTCGCGTGATTCCGGAGGTTGGACGGATAGAGGTTTTCTCTGCTGCTCAGGGGCCTTCGAAACGGTTTCGGGACCCGACTTCTTTTCCGACTCCGCGTTTCGCTCGATCGCCGGGGCTTCCGGCTTGAGAGTCGCAGTTTTCGCTGTCGGTTCCACCGGCTTTCGAACGGATGCGCCTGCAGGCGCATCCCGGTAGATGGACGTTCTCACCGGGGCTTCCTTGGGAACAGTCTTTCGGACGACTTCTGCAGGAACGGCATCCGCAAGCGGCGGCGGCGCATCCGATGGCGCTTCCGTCTCCGGCTCGGCGGCAAGTTCCTCCGGTTTGCTCTCCTCAACCGGCATGCGGACCGCCCTCCGCCGGATTACCGTGGACTTAATCCTCTTTTCAACCACCTCACGGGCTTCCGGAGCAAGCAGTTCCGCCTGAATCCTCTCCAGATCGTCGTCTTCGAGCGTGCTCGAGTGGGATTTGACCGCAATACCGATTTTTTCCAAACGAGAGATCAGCTCCCTGTTTTCCAGCCCCAAATCCTTCGCCAGTTCGTAAACTCTTTTTTTCGACATGCCCGACACTCTCCCCTATCCAAATTCAGATCCCAGGACATCCTAAGCAGGGAAAACCGTTGGCTCGCCTGCCTCCTGGTCGATCATCTTTCCCGCCTCCTGGATCCAGATCGCGGCGGTTTTCTCGCCCACGCCAGGAATCGCCGCCAGTTGTTCGGAATCGGCCGCTGCCAGCATGGCCAAGCTCTTCAGTCCCACCTTGAACAACCGCTCCGCAGTGGCATCGCCGATGCCCGGGATTTTCATGAGGGCCTTGAATCCTTCGTCCGCCTTCGCAGCGGCCGTGGATTCGCTCTTGACGTCGATCTTCCAGCCGGTCAATTTCACGGCCAGTCTCACATTCTGCCCGTTTTTCCCAATGGCCAGGGAGAGTTGATCATCGGGAACGATGACCTCCATCGCCCGGTTCTCATCATCGACAAAGACCCGGTTCACCTTTGCCGGAGAAAGGGCGCTGCAGACATACTTGGCCTGATCTTCCGAATAGGGGACGATATCGATTTTCTCGCCCCGGAGCTCCTGGACCACGCTCTGGACGCGCGTCCCCCGCATGCCGACGCAGGCGCCGACCGGATCGATATCCTTGTCCCGGCTCCTGACGGAGATCTTGGACCTCTTCCCCGGTTCCCGCGACACATTGACGATCTCGATCAACCCCTCTGAAATTTCGGGAACTTCCACATCAAACAGGGCCTTGAGAAAACCGGGATGGGTCCGGGAGAGGATGATTTGGGGCCCCTTCGTGATCTTCTTGACCTCGCAGATGAAGGCCCTGATCCTCTCTCCCCGCTTGTAGGATTCCTTGAAGATCTGTTCTGAAACGGGGATGATCCCTTCTGCGCGCCCCAGGTTCACAATGATGTTTCCGCCTTCGAACCGCTGCACAAAACCGTTGGACAGCTCCCCTTTCTTGTCGTGGTATTCATCGTAGATGTTGTCCCGCTCCGCATCCTTTACGCGCTGGATGATGATCTGCTTGGCGGTCTGAACGGCGATCCGGCCGAAGGTGCCGGTTTCGATCTTGATACCCAGGCTGTCACCCGGTTCCGCCCCCTCATCCAGCGAGCTTCTTGCCTCCGCCAGGGAGACCTGGGTTTCAGGATCCAGGACTTTTTCCATGACCTTCTTGAACTGGAAGACCTCGATCTCGCCGGCCTCCTCATTGTAATGGGCCTCCAACTCGACATCGACTCCCAACTTCTTGCGGGCCGCCATCAGCATGGCGTCCTCCAGGGCCTTGACGATGATCTCCCTGTCTATCCCGCGATCCTTGCCCATCTGTTCTATCAGGCGTTTCAGTTCCGGAAACATTCAAAAACCTCCGTTTTTATTCTCAGGTCATCGGCGACGGGTGATGGGATAACCCATAACCTATGACCTGTCATCGATGACCCATCTCACAACTTATACTCCAGATTGGCCTTAACCACCGTCTTCCGGGGAATCCGGAAGGTTTTCCCCTCCACCTTCACGACGAGGAGCTTTCCGTCGTCGCTATCCTCGTACTCGACCAACTCGCCTCGAAAATCGCGCCGCCCCTCGATCTTTTCCGCCAGACGAAGATGGACCCGGGAACCGCGATACTTCAGGAAATCCTGATCCCGGTCCAGCGGCCGATCCAGACCGGGCGAGGATACCTCCAATGTGTAGGCGCCGGGGGGCGTGTCGTGTACATCTAACAGATCTCCCAACTGGTTGCTGATCTGCGCGCAATCATCTACGGTGACGCCCCCTTCGCGATCCATGTAGATCCGCACCAGCCAGTGCGTCCTCATCTTCAGACACTCTGCCAGAATCAGCTCCATCCCTTCGGATGTGAGAAGCGGTTCGGCCAGTTGCCGGATCTGTTCCGTATGAGTTTGCATGCCTCTATCCCGTCCCCGGGAAAAAAAAAGTGGGCTGAAGCCCACTCATCAAAACCCGCCGATGATTTTGGCGCTTTCTAACACACAACCGAACCGATTGCAAGAGGAAAAAAGGATATGACCGAATTTCTGCCCGTGGAGGCCGGGGGGATAAAAAATGGAGCGGGCGATGGGACTCGAACCCACGACGTCCAGCTTGGGAAGCAATACATCCGCCAAAATACAGTAAATATACCAATGATTTTCATGACCACTTGTGCGCGGTGTGCTGTTTTTTTACATACAAAATAGTGGAATCGGCACACCAAATCGGCACACCATTTTCCCCCAATCCGCCACCAATACCCTCTCGCATTTATCCATGCCTTACCAAATCAAAAGTTTTTATATCCACTTATTTTTACCAATACAAACGACAATGCAGACTGTCATAACCAAGCCATCTTTTCAATAAATTATCCCCCCCCTAGTTACAGTCCCCTTCCTCAATAACTGTATTGCCTGTTTATAATTCCTGCCATTATTTTGTGGTTAATAAGGTATTATAGCCTGCCTCCGCATGAATTTTTTTATTTTTTTCAAGTAGAGCAATATCGACAGGCGTAAAGCATCCCCAAAACAGATAGGCTTACCTGATATCCCCCGGCGCTTTTAACACCGGGGTACGTGAGGTGAGACCGAAAGTGCGACATATACCCCCTTTCCCGCCTTAATATGCGACATTTTACCGCCACCGGGTCTGGACGCTCGCTCGCTTCGCTCACTCGCTAATCGGCTCCGCGCTTCGTGGCCCGCTCCGCGCCACCCTTCGGGAGGCGCTCCGCTTTGTAGGTGCCAACTTGCCCGTTCGCTGTCGCTTGCGCTCCATCTCACTACACGGTTACGTGATGGCCCGCTCCGCCGTCCTCTGCGCCGATACACGGCGCATGCGGGCATCTCCGCTACCCCGCTCGCTACCGCTCGCTCATTGTCTACTGCCCGCATCACCCTGTCGCGCCTAAGGCGCTAAGGGCGCTGCTTACTCACTCACGGCCCGCCCGCTCGCCGTCGCGCTGAACGCGCCCCGGCATCGCTTGCCCGCATCACCCTGTCGCGCCGTCGGCGCTAAGGGCGCTACTCTCCAACATCCAGGAGGATAGCCGATCAGCCGCTGGTGTCAAAGACTGAAAGAATGCGACGCCCTTCCCTGACCGACGCGGCCAAGGCCAGGCGCCGCCCATTTTGAGGGGCAACCTCTCCCTGAATTCACTCCGCTTAAAATTGTCGTCCCTCCGGCGCTCCGCTCATGCAGTCCGGGAATGTCTGTAAGGAGCTCCTGTCTGCGCCAACCCAGGCGCTCGAAGCGAATCGCAGGCGCAGGCATCGCGGCGCGTGCTCGCTATTGTCATGCGGTCTGCAAGAAAAGACCGCAGGCAGCACGCCAACAGCTCCGCCCCGCCTCTTTTTGATGTCCGCATCCGCGTTGACGCGCTCCGCTTCCGTTCCAAAGAGATCATAAGGTGTCGCCGCCTTAAAGGAAAGGCACAGGTCGCTCCGGCCGGCTCTGCCGATAAACGCTTTTTATCCGCGTTGCCTGTCAGTCATGTCGCCTGCTATCTGCTTCGCATGCAGCCGCCACGCCTTCCCGGTTCCCGGCCTACGCTAAACATAACTGAAGTTATGTAACCCTGCGCCGTCAATATTCAAGAGCGGCGAGATTTATTCCCCCCTGAAGCCCCCCGAGGGTGGCTCAGTTCTTTGCGCTCCGCTGTCGCAGCCGCCAGGGTCGCGCCGGAGCGTCGCTCCCTGCTGGCTTTGTGCGCCAGCTGCGCGCTTTGATTTCCCCCGCCTCCCTGGTGATCATCAGCCCGGCAAGCCGCGCAGATCATCACCCCCGCCTTCGCCGGCCCGTCCGCCCCCAATGGGGCTCCCACTTCCTCCATCCCCATAAGAGCGAAGCGCCGTGATGTTTCTACGCCCGCCGCTTGGTTCCGAAACATTCCGCCGCACCGCTCCCGATATTCGCATTCTCCTCGCCGTTTGCCGCAAAGCGGCACCGGCGCTTCGAATGCTTCACCTACGAAACGCAAGATTATGTAATTATTGATACTTAATATTTGCACAGCTTGACTTGAGATTGACCTGCCATCTCACGTAAAATCACGTCTCGCTTCCTTCCTGAAAGAGATAAGTCGATATTTTTCTTGATCTTGTAGATTTCAAACGAAAATCGTGATAGTAAAAATGCAGAATATAAACGGCAGTTGAATACGTTCCATCCCGTATAACCATCCTGGAGGGAAATATGGACTGGCTGGGAAATACCCCGTCTCATGCAAAAAAAGAGAGGTTTTTTATCGCCGATAAAGAGGTCGAGGGGATTTTATACCGATCCATATAAACAATGTTCGCCAAGAAAGAGATCATGAAACGTTCGTATCTAGTTGGACTCAGGCGTAAAGTGCGTACATGGGATTGTTCCGAACTTACCGTGAGGTTCACCGACGAGCTATGTGGTTCGTAGAGTCTTGCATTGGGAGGACGTGATACTATGCACATTACGGAATTGCGCATCCGCCACTTCAGAAATTTTATGAAGGCGAAGTTTTCCTTCAGAGAGGGGGTCAACACCCTGATCGGAGAGAACGGCTCGGGCAAGACGAATGCCCTGCACGCCCTGCGCGTTCTCCTCGATGAGTCCCTCACGCGAAATGCCGTGTACCTTCGAGAGTCAGAATTCTGTCGCGACCTTGGACAGTGGCGTGGGCACTGGATCGTGTTATCTGCGGACTTCGCGGACCTGGATTCGTCCGAGGGCTGTCAGCTTCTGAGGCACAGCGCGGCGCACATGGATGGAACGAACACCGGCACCTATTCGTTCTTTTTTCGACCAAAAGGCGAGGTCCGAAAGAAACTGAACGAATTGTCAAAGCAAGGCGACGGCATTGGCGAGTATCTAGACGCTCTGACAGTTGACGACTACGAGCCCGTGTGGACGGGCCGTGCGCGCGGCAATTTTCTGAACGATCATGTCTACAGCGAGTGTGTAGGCGATTTCGAGGCGGGAGAGTTTCCTAATCCCGAGGATGACGACCAAGAGGTCCTTGGCGTCAAAGTACAACCCATCTACCAAGAGGTTGCCTGTACCTTTGTCCCAGCCCTCCGCGACGTCATTGCTGAGCTGCGCGGCTACCGTGGCAACCCGCTTCTGACTCTACTGCGCGGAATGGAATCATCCATAAAGATCGCGGATTCTGAGCGGATTACAAGGAAAGTAGCTGACCTGAACAGTGACATCTCCTCGTTGCAAGAGATCAAGAAACTGGCGAACGGGATCGAGTCCACGCTACACAACGCAGTTGGGCACACATATGCGCCCGGTATAAGCATTGAGTCCGCTCTGCCGGATTCCATGGAGAAGCTCCTCCAGCGGCTGAATGTACTCGTGGGGGACAGCGCCACTTCGGACTATCGTGGGGAATTGCACGAGCAGAGCCTTGGGGGCGCGAATCTCATTTACGTGGCTTTGAAGCTGCTCGAGTATGAGTTCAAACTCTCAAGTGACCGGGTCGCTCATTTTCTGCTGATCGAAGAGCCAGAAGCCCATATCCACACACACATACAGAAATCTCTGTTCTCCAACCTCCCTTCAACAAGAACCCAAGTGATCGTTTCCACCCACTCGACGCACATATCGTCGGCCTCGCAAATCGCCAGTGTCAGCGTGCTCGCAAAGAAGGAGGACCATGCAGAGGTCTACCAGCCTGCGCACGGTCTGTCACCGGAAACGGTGAGCCGGGTAGAGAGATACTTGGATGCAATTCGTTCGACATTGCTCTTTGCCAAAGGCGTTCTATTGGTAGAGGGGGACGCGGAGCAGATCATGATTCCTGCCATGTTGCGCGCTGTGTTTGGCGTGACCCCAGACGAACTGGGTTTCAGCGTGATAGCGATGAGTTCTGCCTTTTTCGAACACGTGGCAGTCATATTTGCCGATGATCGAATTCAGCGCCCCTGTGCGATCGCTACGGACTTTGATGCGGCGCTCATCGACCTACCTGTAAGTTCAGAGGACGATACCAAGGATCAAGCACACGCCAGAGCAGCAGAGGAGTCAGGCAGGTCCCGGTGCCAAAGCCTCCGGAAGCTTGCGAGGGGTAATCGATGGATTCGGGCCTTTTTCGCGGATCACACTTTCGAAGTAGACTTTATTGGGGCGGGCAACTCGTGGGAGGTTGTTCAGACCTTGGACGGTATTTACACACAGGCCACCTCCAAGAGTCGCAGTCAAGCTAAGCTGGATTCGGATGATCTCCAGGTATCCGGCAGAGAGATCCTGCGGTTGGCAGAGAAACTTGGCAAGGGCTGGTTCGCTCTTTTGCTCTCAGAGAGGCTTGTCTCGCGGACTTACCTCCCGGAGTACATACTTCGTGCAGTCGCCTTCGCCTGTCATCCCAGCATCGGTGAAAGCGCGTTAAAGCAGATGGGCATGTTCAGGGTCAAAGCTGAGGAGCCGGACGGAGATCTGGCCAAAGCCCTACCACAGTTGGCAGAACTACAGAGCCTCAGCCCGCCCGACTTCTTATCGACCTTCTGCAAAGCCGCGCCAACTGATGCGCTCTCGCTCTTCTGCCAGTACCTTGAGGAGTACCAAGGAGAATGATACGCCTGAACCGGGAACAGCAAACAGCGGTTGACTGCGGTGGTAACGTCGTGATCACCGCTTGTCCCGGGAGTGGGAAGACTCGCGTGCTGACCGCTCGCGTGATCCGCGGTCTGTCCGAACTTGACTCCGGCAGAGAACGTGTCGTTGCATTGACCTTCACAAACCGCGCTGCTGACGAGATACAGGTGCGCCTCGATCAAGAGAACGTCGCCGCCGACTGCCTATGGGCAGGAACAATCCATGCGTTTGCCCTCGAATGGGTGTTACGCCCGTACGCTCCTTACTCTGAGATTACCAGATTCGGTTTCACCGTCGCCGACGAATTCCATACGGAGCGGCTCTTGGATGAGTTAAAAAGGGAAGTAGGGCTTCCCGGTTATACGGAGATCAGTACCACACTCACGCGAACTGGCGCTGGTCTCAATGCGGACTATAGCCGCCATGCGATATTCGAACGCTACAAGGTCAAGCTGCGGGACATGAAGCTCATCGACTACGACGATGTGCTCTATCTTGCATACAGCATCCTTGAGGGGAATCCCGAAATTGCTGCGACTCTGGCCTCTATCATTCGTTTGGTCTGCGTGGATGAGGTGCAAGACATTCAAGATCTGCAGTTCGGCATCCTGTCCGCGATCTTTAAGGCCGCTGCTTCCTCGCCCAGCCTCTTCTTCGTTGGCGATGCGGACCAGTCAATTTACGAGTCGCTGGGGGCTCTCACGAAGACTCCTGAGGAGATCGCCGCCGAATTTGGCCTCGATAGCATCGCTCACTTGGAGTTGAAAGGGAACTATCGATCTACGCAGCGGATCATCGACTTCTACCGCCGCCTTCGATCTGCTGTTCCAGCCATCGAATCTCGCACAGATTATGCAGACTGCGCTGGCACGATAACATTCCAAGATCAGACAGTCCCCAGGGAGGACCTCCCTGCGAGCATTGCTGTTCTGATTTCGAACGCATTACATGCCGGTGTGGCGCCGCAGGACATTTGCGTCCTGGCACCCCATTGGTGGCATGTTCGGTCGCTTGCCCGCGGTCTTGTCGGTCTGCTGCCCCAGGTTGACTTCGATGCGCCCGGACTGTCTCCCCTCCATAGCTCGCGGGACAACTTCTGGTTCAAGGTCGGTCGTTTGTTCCTCATGGCTCCTTCCCCGTTTCGAACACGGACCCGGATTCGCTGGGCAAAGGAAGTCCTTTCTGATCTGAGCAAGCTCGCGGACATGTCACTTCCTGAAATCATCGCGACTCCCAGGCGACTGCTCAGGATGATCAATGCGATATCTTCCAGCGAAACCGAGGGAATGTCCTATCTGCGAGATGTGTTTTCCGAGCTCTTGGTGAGGATGGGCCTGGACCTTGACTCAAGTGATGCGCTGAATACCTCTTTTGACACGTTCTTCGAGAAAGCAGAGAACCGTATTGCGACTTCGGAGGGCGGAATGCCTACCGATGTTAGCAGCTTCAGGAAACTATTCAGTCATCCCGCGGGTGTCGTGGTGAGCACCTGCCACGGGGTGAAAGGGGAGGAATACGACACCGTGATCGCCTTCGGCCTTCTCAGGGGATACGTACCACACTGGTCTGTGATAATCAACGGGACCGAGCGGGAGGCTTCGGAACGAGAATCGAAACTGCTCTACGTCATCTGCTCCAGAGCCAAGCGCCGCCTTCACCTGATCGCTGAAAGGGGCAGAACAACCCAACGGGGCAGGCCTTATGAAACCGCCGAACTGCTGAAGCGCGTCCGCTTCAAATATGACGAAGTTGACGGTAGCGAGCATGGCGAACAGCGGCATGCAACGGACGGCGCACCGCTCCGCCGCTGATGCCGGCCGTTCAACAGTTCTATCAATAATCTTCGATAGCTCTAATTATTACCTGCCGTTTGTTTGGTAGGTGAAAGTGAGGTTGCTTGCTATTGGGCTTTGATCTCATCCTTTTTCATAAAAGTACGAATCAACCGGATGAACCATTTTTTCACTGAACCCCTTTTTCCCCTACCCTCCTGAAAAGAAAATCTCATCACAACCAAAAATTCTCTGCCTATAACTCCTATAGCCCCTATAGCTCCTGAGTTCTTTGACTTTCTCCGACGTGAGCTTCTACCATCCACTCAAAAACGGAGGCTCATATGGAAAAGTCAGGAACCGACACGGGCAGCGTGACAGGAAACCGGGCGGCCGGCCAGGCAAAATGGACGTTCATGGTCTACATGGCCGGGGACAACAACCTCGACGGCGCGGCCCTCCGGGACATCGCGGAGATGGCCCGGGCGGGCTCCACGAAGGACGTCAACGTCCTGGTCCAGCTCGACCGGATCGAGGACAATCTCACCCGTCGCTTCCGGATCACCCAGGGCGGCGGCTTCAAGAAAGACTGCCTCGAAAGTTTCGGCGACACCAACACGGGCGACCCTCAGATTCTCTATAATTTCGTCAAATGGGCGGCGGATAACTACCCGGCCGACCGGTACGCCCTCATCCTCTGGAACCACGGCAGCGGCTGGTGGGAGGATGCCAAGGGCAGGGCGGCCGGTCCCGCAGAGAAGAAACCGCGCCGGCGCCTTTTCCGTCACGCCTTCCCGCAAGAACACCGCAGCATCTGCTATGACGACACCTCCGGCGGCGACGCCCTGGACAACCGCGAGCTGAGGGTTGTCCTTGCCGGGATCTGCGCGCTCCTGGGACGGAAAATCGACCTCCTCGGCATGGACGCCTGTCTCATGAACATGGTCGAGGTGGCTTACCAGCTCCGGGAGTCCGTGAACGTCATCGTCGGCTCGGAGATCGAGGAGCCTTTCGATGGGTGGCCCTACGCCGAGATCCTGACCCGCCTGACCGCCAGGCCCCGCCAGGACGCCGCCGCCCTCGCCCGCTGGATCGTCAAAAGTTACCTCCTCTCCTACAAAGGGAAAGACGAGACGGTCACCCAATCCGCCTTGGACGTGAGCCGGATCGGGGAGATGACGGCCAAGGTCGATGCCCTGTCGGAAAGGCTTCTTGCCGCCCTCGAGACTGACTCCAAACTCATCGAGGCCGCCTGGCGTCGGAGCCCCCGGTTCTACGACGACAACTACATCGATCTGGCCTGCTTCGCCAAAAGCCTCCGCAAGAAGGCCGACGCCGAACTCCAGGCCAAGGTGGTCGATCTCATTGCCGCGCTGAAGGCCGGGAAGGGGCGGGCCATCCTTTGCCAAGGGAAGATCGGCCGGCAGGTCCGGGGAACATGCGGCCTGTCGATCTATTTCCCCGGAGACAGGATCAACACCGCCTACCGGAACCTCGATTTCAGCGGAGACTGCAAGTGGATCGCGTTTCTGGAAAGGTATCGGTCATGACCGCCGCCGGCGGCAGATGGGATTCATCGCGGCCCAGCGACGACAACGAAAGGGGTGACATGAAACCATGACCGACAGTCCTGACGGCGGCATCGACCGGTACACGCAGCTTCTCTTGGAAAGCATCGCAAAACTCTCCGGCCAGACGGAGGAGCTCAACCGGC
>JAHIMW010000180.1 GCA_018896355.1 Pseudomonadota bacterium | reverse complement strand
TGCGACAAAAAAGTAGGAACATAAGATTAAATTGCGCTGTCATATTTGCTTGACAAACCATTTCAGCTATGGTTTATAGCAAAATCATTAAATTAAACCGGGGCTCAGGCGATGAAAAAGACATTAACGGCGTTCAGCAACACCAAAAGAAAGCGCACCCATGGTTTCCTCGTTCGGATGGCCACCAGAGGCGGCAGGGACGTTATCAGACGAAGACGGGCGAAGGGCAGGAAGAGACTGTCGGTGTAACGCCCGCGGGCGGGCCAAAGGCTGGTCGGTGAGGCCCCGGGAAAGGGGCGGCAGGGTATGGAATCCCAAACCTTTGGCAAAGATGATCGTATTCGGAAAAGACAGGATTATTTACGGATCTATGAGCAGGGGGTACGGAGTCACTCGGCGCGTTTCACCATTATCACATGCCGGAACCAGTCGGGAATCAAAAGACTGGGCATGACGGTCAGCAAGAAAGCCGGGAATGCCGTACAGAGAAACAGGATCAAACGCCTTTTGCGTGAGTTTTTCAGATTGAACAAATCCAGGCTTCCAGCTTCGCAGGACATCGTGATCATCGCTAAAAGAGGCATATTGCCGCTTAGCTACAGAGATGTTTGCACGGAACTGGAGAGTCGCCTGATCCGTAGAACCGATGTCTGAAAACCTTTTCATACAGATGTTGGGGAAATTTTTTGTGGTGCTGATCCGCACCTACCAGGTCTGCATCTCGACCTTTTTAGGCCCCTGCTGCCGCTTTTACCCCACCTGCTCTGAATACGCGATCATCGCCATCCGGCGCTACGGTCCCTTCAGGGGGACGTTTGCGGGGCTGATGCGGCTTCTCCGCTGTCACCCGCTGCACCACGGCGGGTATGACCCGGTGAAATAAAATAAGTTTGTAAAATTGGAGGTATGAATGGACAAGAGAACCCTTCTCGCCGTTGTCCTGTCGGTTGTTGTGTTGATGGTTTATCAGAACTTTTTCGTCAAACCGCCGGTCAAAACGGCTTTGGATCCGCCCCGGCAGGAGGCCTCCGTCTCTTCGCGGACGGCGCCACAGCAGACGCCGCCCGCCGATCCGGGAAAGGCGTCGGCCCCGGCCGCCATTCAGACGGGAGCAATGGGCCGGATTCCGGCCGCCGAGGCCGTGACCGGCTCCGAGCGCGACGTAATCGTGGAAAACCCCCTCTACCGGGCGGTTTTCACCACGCGGGGCGCCGCACTTAAATCCTTTCAATTGAAACGGTACAAGACGGAGGTGGCAAACAGCGAGGATCTCGTAGATATCTTCATGCGGCTGATCGGCCAGGGGAAACCGAAACCGGAAGGAGGACCGAAGCCAATCGAGCTCGTTCATGTTTTGGAGGGTATGCCAAGGCCCCTCTCCGTCTCCTTCCCTGATTCGACCGTCAATATCCCGGATGGCGGGTTCTACGAGGCGGATGGCAGCCTGCTCGACATGACGAAGGGCATGAAGCCGCGTCGTCTGACTTTCACCCAGTCCTATCCGGGGGAACTCCGGATTGACAAGACCTTTACCTTTCATCCGGACAAGTACAGCTTCGAGTTGGAAGTTCGGGTCCACAACCTCGGGGCCGCCCCCTTGAACCAGAGCGGCGGCCTGACCTGGTACCAGTATGTCGATCCCAATGCGCCGACGGACAGTTACGGCCACGACGGCCCCGTCTCCTACATCGCGAAGAGCATGGACCGTCCCGAGGTGAGTAATATGGAAGCGGACAAGACCCTCGGTCCCGACGTCTCCTGGGGCGGCTTCGAAAGCAAATATTTCATCGCCGCCATGATCCCGCAGAATCCGTCCCTGACAACCTTCCGGATGTCGAAGGACGCGAACAACCTGATCGCCGTCGGCCTCAAGGGTCCGAAGAACGTGATCCCCCCAGATCAGCCCGGCGTCTTCAGCTACGCACTCTATATGGGGCCGAAGGATTACAGTATCCTCAAGTCTCAGAACCTCGGCCTGGAGAACGCGATCGATTTCGGCGACTGGCTCAAGTGGCTGGCGATCCCGCTGTTGATCACGCTCAAGTTCCTCTATGGCTATGTCGGCAACTACGGAATCGCTATCATCATCCTGACCATCCTGATCAAGCTGATTTTCTGGCCCCTCGGAAACAAGAGCTACAAGTCGATGAAGGAGATGCAGAAACTTCAGCCGCTGATGGCCGCCCTGCGCGAGAAATACAAGGACGACAAGACGCGGCTCAGCCAGGAATCGATGGCCCTCTACAAGACACACAAGGTGAACCCGCTGGGCGGGTGCCTGCCGATGGTCGTGCAGATCCCCGTTTTCTTCGGCCTGTACAAGGCGTTGCTTTACGCAATCGAACTGCGTCATTCCCCTCTTTTTTGGTGGATCCAGGATCTTTCAGCGAAGGACCCCTATTACATCACGCCGATCATCATGGGCGGCACGATGTTCATCCAGCAGAAAATGACCCCCACGGGGGCGGATCCGATGCAGGCAAAGATTATGCTCTTCATGCCGATAATTTTTACCTTCATGTTCCTCAACTTCCCGTCGGGATTGGTGATCTACTGGTTGTTCAACAACATCATCAGCATCGGCCAGCAGGTGTACATCAACAAACAACCGTCTTAAGAGGTGCATTGAACAATGGAAAAAATTGAAATCGAAGGTAAATCCATCGATGAGGCCATAGAAAAGGCGTGCAGCGCGTTTCAGGTTCCCCGGGAGAAGCTAAACATCGAGATCATCGCGGAGGGAAACCCCGGCTTTCTGGGTCTGGGGGCAAAGAAGGCACGAATCCGTGCGGGACTCCTCTCCATCGACATGGCGCTCGACGCCGTCTTCTCCCGCGTGGAGACGCCGACCCCGGTCCGGACGGAAAAGTCTGCTGCACCGGCGACGGAAGGCAACAGAACCGGAATCCGCCCCGAGGACAATGGGGCAAAATCTGCCGCTCCGGTCCCGAAAGGGCGTCCGTCTGTTCACCCCATCGCAACCGGTCCGGCGGCAATAACGAAGGCGCCGGAACCTGTGGAACAAAGGGTAACCGAAACACCGAACCCGGCGGCGGCCGATCGCGACGGTGAACCGGCCATGGAAAAGGCCAGGCGGCTTCTCGAAGGCATCCTGACACGAATGCAGATCGCCTCCCCGGTGGACGTGGAGGAGACGGAGGAGGCGATTATTCTGAACATCCGGGGGGACGGGAGCGGCCTGCTGATCGGAAAGCGGGGGCAAAACCTGGACGCGATCCAGTACATCGTCAACAAGGCGGTCCACCATTCCGCAAACGGACACAAGATGATCGTCATCGACACGGAGGAGTACCGCAAACGGCGCGAAGAATCCCTCGTCGCCCTGGCAATGAGGCTCGGCGAAAAGGTCAAGAAAACGAAGAAACCGGTAACAGTCGGCCACATGAACGCCCATGACCGCCGCGTCATCCACATGGCCATGCAGGACGACGAGACCCTGACCACGAAGAGTCGCGGCGAGGGTGAATACCGGAAGATCGTGATCCTTCCGGCCCGTCGCGGACCGGATACTTCCGCGGCCTGACGGAAAACGGAGGGAAAGCCCTGATCCCATGACCTTCAGGGACACCATCGCAGCCATCGCCACCCCACCCGGGATCGGGGGGGTCGGTTTGATCCGCGTCAGCGGACCCGCTGCGGAAGGGATCGCCCAACGGCTTTTCCGCCCCTTGCCTCCCGGAAATTTCCTCTCCCATCACCTCTATCACGGCAGGATCATCTCTCCGACGACAGGCGCCATCCTCGACGAGGTTCTCGTCGCCTTATTACAGGGACCCCATTCCTACACCGGCGAAGACACGCTGGAGATCAGCTGCCACGGCGGGCCGCTGATCCTCCGGACCGTCCTCGAAGCGGTTTTCCTTTCCGGGGCGCGTCCGGCCGAACGGGGGGAATTCACGCAACGCGCCTTCCTGAACAACCGTCTCGACCTTGCCCAGGCAGAGGCAGTCCTCGACATCATCACCGCAAAGACCCGGCCGGGACTCGCCGCCGCCATCGATTGCCTGAGCGGAAAACTCTCCGGACAGGTCGAGTCGATCCGCAGTGAAATGATCGATCTCCTCGCCGGGGTTGAAGCGGCCATTGACTTTTCGGAGGATGACGGCGTCGAGGAGACGACCGACGAAGCCCTTCCCCGTATCCGAAAACTCATCGACAGGATCACCGCCCTTGCCGCGACTCACCGGCAGGGGCGGATCTATCGGGAGGGGATCGGCGTCGTCATCGCCGGCCGCCCGAACGTCGGCAAATCCTCCCTCCTGAACCGCATCCTCGGCGAAAAACGGGCGATCGTCACCCCCATCCCGGGGACAACGCGAGATTTCATCGAGGAGAGTGTTGACATCGGGGGGATCCCCGTCCGCCTGACCGATACCGCCGGGCTTCGGCTCCCGGAGAACACAATAGAGAAGGAGGGGATCGATCTCGTCTGGGAGCGCCTGAAGGGGGCCGACGCCGTTCTCGTCCTCCTCGACGGGAGCGCGGACCTCACGGCGGACGATCGGGAACTCCTTGTAAAAATGATATCAAAACCGATGCTCCCGGTCCTCAATAAATCCGATCTGCCGCAGCGCCTCGATGAAAAATCTTTGATCGGGCTCCTCCCGGAGGGAACCCCCCCGGCCATCCGGATCTCCGCCAAGTACGGCGACGGGCTTGACCGCCTGACCAAAGCCCTTCGCGACCTGGTCCTCGCGACGCCGGCAGTGGAATCGCCGGAGGCCATGATTATGCATCTCCATCAGAAAACCGCCCTTGAGAATACGGCGGCCGGCCTCGCGCGCGCCTGTGAGGCTCTGCTGGTCACCCGCCCGCCCGAGCTCGTTGCGTTGGAGCTTCGCGATGCCCTCGATGCGCTGGGGGAAATCACGGGCAAAACGACGTCGGAAGAGCTCCTCGACCGGATTTTCGCGAACTTCTGCATCGGAAAGTAGAATCGCCGCTTCCCCGGGGCGGAAGATCGCCATGAACGGCCGTCAATATTTGCATGCGGGAAGATCGCCGGCTTCACGATCCTGTTTGTGGCGATGGGATATTCCCACCCGTTAAATCAGGAGGATTCCATGCCGGAATACCAGCATCAGGAACCGGGAACGGAGGTCCGGTTTATCGCCGGGCGCTACACCATCGTTGAAGAAAGGCGGATGATCCACCAAAGCCGTGAGCTCCTCATTGTCGTGGGGATCGCCGCCGTCGAGAGCACCTGCTGCGGCGTCCAGGGGTGCCGTTTTGTGAACGTTCCCGGCTACGTTGTCGATTGGAAACACCGTCTGACCGAAACCGGCCTGCCCGCGAGCGAGGTAGAAGCCATCGAAGACGCAGAGGAGCAGGCCAGAATCAGGGAAATGCTCAACCTTCAATTCCCCTACTCCCAGATCCTCTTTTCGGTGTAATCGCCAAAGCCGCTCCGGTTGATCCGCATACGGATCCATATGGCGCTTCCGCCAGCCGTCGCTTCAGAAACGCTTTACAGAACCGTCCATTTTCAGGTATAGAGCAAAGGCATTCAACGTGACAGAGAGTCGCACCGACGATTCATGATCTGGGAGATCGAGAATGTCATGAACGGAATACCCCTGTTCGCCCTGACCCTTCTGCTGCTCCTTCCGCTGCCCGGTCTCGGCGCAGAAAAATGCGTGAAGACGGAGGGCGAGGCTGCCATTGTCGGCGGCGACATCCCCTCCGCAAAGACGGAGGCGGTCGCACGGGCGAAATGGGCCGCCATCGAGCAGACGGTC
>JAHIMW010000179.1 GCA_018896355.1 Pseudomonadota bacterium | reverse complement strand
TCAAATGTTTCGACTGCCGGCATCAGGCTTACGACGCCTTGGACGGGAAGGTCATCGAGGCGCATTTGCGGGGAAATATCGTCGCCGGACTCTACCCTTTGCGCCGGGATGAGACGTGCCATTTTCTGGCCGTCGATTTTGACGATGAGGGCTGGCAACGTGATTGCGCCACGCTCAGGGAGGTCTGCGTCGCTTTCGGCGTGCCCGTGGCGTTGGAGCGTTCCCGTTCCGGAAACGGGGCGCATGCCTGGTTTTTCTTTGAAGATCCCCTCTCCGCGAGCCTGGCGCGGAAGTTCGGTTTCGCCCTGCTGACCTGCGCCATGAGCCGAAGGCATGAACTGACCTTCAAATCCTACGACCGCTTCTTTCCCAATCAGGACACCCTGCCGAAGGGTGGCTTCGGAAACCTGATCGCCCTTCCCCTCCAGAAGGCGGCCCGAGAACACGGCCACAGCGTCTTTCTGGATGAAAACTTCAAGCCCTATGAAGACCAGTGGCGGTTCCTGGCTGGCATCGGAAGATTGTCCGAAGAGGCGATCGCGGGATTGATCCCGCGGTTGAGCCCCGGAAGCGAACTGGGAGCGCTCCGGAAGGACGACGAAGAAGCCGAAAAACCGTGGGAGACTGAACGGATGCGATGGGCCGGGAACGATTTCCCGGAAGAGATAAAGCTGGTCAGGGCGAACATGCTTTACATCGAAAAAGCGGGGATTCCCCAGCGGGGTTTGAATGCGATCAAGAGGCTGGCCGCCTTCAGGAACCCGGAGTTTTACAAGGCGCAGGCGCTGCGCCTGTCGACCTATGGAAAGCCGCCGATTATCTCGTGCTCGGAGGAGACCCCGGCATACCTGTGCCTGCCCAGAGGCTGCGAAGCGGACGTCGCGGGCCTGCTCGACGAAGCCGGCGTCAAGATGGCATGGTCGGACCATACCTGTCCGGGAAGGCGCATCAACGTTGCATTCAATGGAAATCTGAGAGATGAACAGATTCCTGCCGCGGAAGAGATGCTGAAGCACGACACCGGCGTTCTTGCGGCAACCACGGCCTTCGGCAAAACGGTCATCGCCGCGAAGCTGATTGCCGAACGAAAGGTCAGCACGCTGGTCTTGACGCACCGACGGCAGTTGCTTTCGCAGTGGACGGCAAAACTGACCGAGT
This sequence comes from Pseudomonadota bacterium, assembly GCA_018896355.1. GTDB lineage: Bacteria > Desulfobacterota > Syntrophia > Syntrophales > UBA5619 > UBA5619. The sequence goes on along the minus strand of JAHIMW010000179.1, from coordinate 7,134 downwards.
TTCTGGAGATCGATGAAGCGCTGCCCATTTTAGAGAAAAAGAGGGGGCGGAAAAGGAAACAAAGCCTGATCGGCCAGATCGGGGCGGGCAAGTCCCGCCCGAGCGGCATCATTGACGTGGCGATCATGCAGTCTCTGAACAGGGGCGATGAGGTCAAGGAGTTGGTCAAGAATTACGGCATGGTGATCGTCGATGAATGTCATCATGTACCGGCATTCAGCTTTGAACAGATCCTCAAGGGTGTTCACGCAAAATACGTGTATGGCTTAACAGCCACCCCGACGCGGCAGGATGGCCATCATCCGATCATCTTTATGCATTGCGGGCCGATCCTGTACCGGGTGGACGCCAGAAAGCAGGCGGGAAAAAGGCCCTTCGACCATTATGTCATTCCCCGACTGACGAGCTTCAGGGTACCTCTGGAGGAAGAAGGGAAGGACCCGTCGATCCAGCGGCTCTATAGCGCCATCACGATGAATGAACCGAGAAATCAGCGGATTGCCGAGGACGTCCTCCATTGCTTTCAAAACGGCGGCAACGCCCTGGTTCTCACCGAAAGAACCGCGCATGTGGCATTGCTGACCGCGAAGTTGCAGGAACAGATCCCCGACGTGATTTCCCTGACCGGCGGAAAGGGGGCGAAAGAGACGCGGGAAGCGTTGGCCCGGGTATCCGCGATGCCCGCCGACAGGCCGTTGACGCTGATCGCGACCGGGAGATACATCGGCGAGGGATTCGACGAGCCCCGCCTGGATACGCTGTTTCTGGCCATGCCCATCTCCTGGAAAGGAACGCTTCAGCAATACGCGGGCAGGCTCCACCGGCTCTGTGAAAACAAGCGGGAGGTTCGGATTTATGACTACATCGACATCCATGTCCCCATGCTGGAGAAGATGTACCACAAGCGGCTGGCCGGATACGCCGCGATCGGATACAAGGCAAGGGCGGAAAGCGTTCCCGGTGAATCCACGGACATCATCTTCGACAACACAACCTTCCTGCCGGTTTACAAAAATGACCTGCTGAACGCGACGCGGGAGATCCTGATCGTCAGCCCGTTTGTCACCAAAAGACGCGTGTCGCAGATGCTGCCCTTCCTGGCCGCTGCCCTGGACCGAAAGGTCAAGGTGGTTGTCGTCACAAGGCCGGCAGCCGATTTCAAGGAGAAGGACCGCCCGGCCCTGGAGGAGACATTGGCGTTACTCCATGCAGCCGGCGTCCATGTGGCGTACAAATCCAACATTCACCAGAAATTCGCCGTGTTCGATCAAAAAATTGTCTGGTACGGGAGCATCAACCTCTTGAGCTTCGGCCGTTCGGAAGAGAGCATCATGCGGCTCGAAAACCCAGGCATCGCCGATGAGTTGATCGGAAGCATCCAGAGATGAACCCTTTCAGTTGTTCAATCTGTTCAATCTTGTATTGCCGGTTTAAAAATATTCATATACGGAGAATACAGGTCAACGAAAACAAACATATTCAAACCTCTTCTGATGAAGCCTCGTCAAATTCCAACGCCATCCGCACCTCTCCAGGGATCACCCCGAAGCTGCGAGATGAGCCTCCGACCTACCAGGACACCGGCCTTGGCTACATCGTAAGAAACCCCTGTCGGCAAAAGCGGCGGGATGTCGCTCAGAAACGATCGATTCTGAAGCTTGCCGTTCATGTTCTCTTCGAATTCTGCGCGCGAGACGGCAAGACCATCGTGCTCCAGGTAGCGACCGAAACAATCAACGATCTTTTCATCGTCAACTTCAAGGGAGGTAAGGGAAAGCCAAAGATCGTAGAGGTCTCGCCCCTTCTTCCGCTGATAAAGGGCGCGCAGCTTGGTCCCGAGCAACTCCTCGATCCCGTAGATGCTTATATCCGCATGGCCAGAAAACCAGGGGCTATCGACGACGAAGGGCCGGCGCTGAATTCCCAAAACGGCAAAATGTTCGCGTGTGTTGATTTCAACCTTGAGCCGCATCAGTTGAACCGGTTTGGTGGTGGTTTCAAAACGATAGATCATAGTGACCCTGCCCTGGCTTTGTTTTCGCTTTGGTTCTCCGAGCCAGGGATCCAAGGATGCCCGGATCGCGTCAAGAATTGGCCCGATGGGTCCCGCACCGATCTGTACCAGATCGATATCTTCAGAGTAGCGGCCGGGCATGGTGAAAAAGAGCTTGTGCAGCGCAGTGCCACCGCGGAAAGCCACCGTCTGGGCAACGGACGGATTGCGGTAAAGCTCCACAAGCGCCCGCGACAAGACGAGGTCCTGTTCGACCTGGGAGTCCGTCGGCCAGGGGGCGCGAGAACGCCAGGCCGTGACATGCGCCCGGGGGATCAAAATTCCACCTCTACGGTCTCGTTGGGTATCACGCGCCACCGGGGATCGGAGGGGGCGTCGCCTTTCGCCTGACCCGGGGCGAGAAGGATGGGACGGTAGCGCCGGGCCTTCAGCCGAAACGCAAGCGGTTCCGCAAGGCGGTCTTCACCGAGCCGCTCCAGCAGATACCCGAGCCGCTGCACATCCGATACCGCATACAGATCGGCAAGAGAAGTCAACGCCTGCGGGTCGATTTTCTCGACAAGCTCATGCAGCACCGTCATGACGTTGCCGATGTGTCCTGCCGAAGGCGCGAATCGGACGAGATCGAAGGCGGTCGCTTCCGGGGTAGAAACCCGCATCGAACCGGTTTCGGTTTGGATTTCGACCACCGGCGCCTTCTCGACATGGCGACCCACATGGAACCTGATCCGGACACGGCCCGCCCGCGCCGGCCGTGTCGGCCTGTCCGTGATGACTTGGAAGAGCATTGGCTGCTGGTGGGCTGCACCGTGGATCGCCGCTGCACTCAGGATTCCGACATAATAGGGTTGACCGAGGAACCGCATCAGGGCGTCGATGAACCAGTTCGCCGGAGGGCATCCCGCTTCCCGGTATTCCACGGGGACGATCACATAGAAGCCCCTGCGTGGATTGGCTATTCGGCCTTTCTGCTTGAGCCTCCTTAAGGCCGCTTCCAACGCGATGTCCGAACGCTGATCGGCATCCATCGCTTCGATCAAGGTGAACGTATAGCGCCCCTTGGCCTGGAGGGCTTCAATAAAGGCGGTCATCGATTTGATGAGCATAGGGACATCCTTTTCATCCAATTCGTTTGCAGAAGCTAACAGAAAATGTCAGTTTATGCAAGAGAAATGGATGATCCGAAATGCGCATTTCCCCTGGGCTCAGGTGCTTTTTATTCGGATTTATCTCGTGCAATGGGTCTCGCAAATATGGATGATGGGACCGGCATCGCAGACGACGGTTCTCATTTGGCCGTATGAACCTCTTTGATGGCCCAGGCGATGTCTTCCCGGGCGAAACGCTCCATCAGGTCAACCCGGTTGCAACGGACAAATTCCGACATGGCCGCCAGGACGACATCCGGCTCGGACATGAAAAAACCGGACTGGACATAATCATGGATGCGCTCGGCCAGATGGTCCGGTACCGTGATCGATAGCGTTTTCACGAGTTGCTCACTCCCTTCTTCTCTTACGTTCTGTGCTGCTCAACCCATCCTTTAAGCACAGCGTTCATCATGGTCTGGTATCCCTTGCCTTTGTTCCTGAACCACTCCATTACGTCGGCGTCTACACGCAACGTCACGACAACTTTAGGTTTCGGAAGAACCAATTCGGCATTCTTGAAAAAGTTGTCGCCTAATTCCGGAATGTCCGAAAGGTCGATCTCTTCATCCTTCATGGAATCGATCCGTTTCCGGTCGGTCAGCGATTGCTTTTTCAAATCTCTTTTTTTCACGGTCATTTGCCTTTCTCGCAGAAATAATGCGGATAATGTCCTGTCGTTTCGTAAACGCCACCGCAATCAGACGGTTTTCAACATGCCCGAAGGCGATGATTCTGATTTCTCCGTAATCGCGGCGGTATCCGTCATGGTCATAAACGGGCCTTCAAAAAGGCGGCAGGCATCGGTAAAATCAACACCGTGTTTCACAACATTGGCCAGTCGCATTTCTTCGTCCCATCCAAATTTCATGGCTTCAGTGTATTTACATTTTGTAAAGATGTCAATGCCGAAATTCCCCTTGAAAGCAGCTTTTCCAGGTAGGCCATGCGTTTCTTGTAGGCCCGGATCTCCTTCCGGCATTTTTCGCGCTCTTCTATCAGCTTTTGAAGTTCTGGCAGTTCCTTTTCGGATATGTGTCGGTTGATGACCTTTTTCCCGTCTCGCCGGACAAGGTAATGGCAGACGTACTCTTTACCCTTGCCCTGTTTCCTGCGGATATTGAGGGCGCCCTTGGGGTAGTTTTCTGCCCTGGCGAGAAGGGCCTCGATGACCTCCCGGCAGCGCCCGTATTCGTCTTCCAGCATCCCGTGGACAACGATATCTTTTTCCGCTACTTTCATGATTTATGATTATCAATGTAGTGGAAATGTGTCAACTCCTTCTGCTTACAAGGTCAACAAAGAACTTGCATAAACGTATCTTTTTAGGTACGATATAACCATGAGTGGGCCTATCCTGTCTGTAAAGTTCTTCCATACCGAAGCCGGAAATGAGCCGGTAAGGGATTTCCTGCGGAATTTACCACTGGAAGATCGAAAGATCATTGGCACAGATATCAAAGAAGTTCAGTTTGGCTGGCCGCTGGGTATGCCACTGGTGCGCAAGATGGAAAAGGACTTGTGGGAAGTTCGCAGCCATCTTGAAAGACGGATATTTCGAGTCTATTTACGGTGGTTGACGGCCAAATGGTGTTGCTTCACGCTTTCATCAAGAAGTCACAGGGTACGCCCCAGCCGGATTTAGAGATAGCAAGGACCCGTAAGAACCAGTTGTAGGAGGTGTGTATGAGCAATCAGCATATTGGAAGCGATTTTGATGACTTCTTAAAGGAAGAAGGCATTCGGGAAGAGGTAACCGCAGCCGCGATTAAGCGCGTTATTGCGTGGCAATTGGCAGAAGCGATGAAGAGGATGCACATAACGAAGACTGAAATGGCAGCTCGTATGCATACGAGCCGTGCGGTTGTAAATCGATTGCTGGACGAAGATGATACAAGCGTTACCCTGGCTACCCTGTCACGGGCGAGTTTGGCAGTAGGTATTCCACTGAAAATTGAGCTTCAGTAATTCTTTTCAACCTGTCGCTTCACCTGGCGCCAAGGGCGTGACGTCCACCTCCCGCATTTTCAATTCTATGCGCTGCAAGTCGGACGGTTACATTTTAGTTACATTTTGCCCCAAAAAGCACAAAAGGTCACAGCCCTGAAAGCTGTAACCTCTTGATTTTGTATGGTGGGTCGTGCGGGAATCGGACCCGCGACCAACGGATTAAAAGTCCGCTGCTCTACCGGACTGAGCTAACGACCCTTGAATTTGAAGCCGGAGTTCTTAACAGGAACGGACTTTTCTTGTCAAGCATTAATATGAACGTTCCCGAGCTCTTCCCCGTCAGTCCGCAAAGGGGTCGGCGAGGCTGATTGTTTCGTCCCGATCCGGGCCCACGGAGACGAGGACCAGCCGGACGCCGGCCAGGGTTTCAATCCGCTCGATATAGCGCCGGGTGTTCCTTGGGAGTTCTTCGATCCGTTTTGCCCTCCGGATATCCTCCGTCCAGCCGTCCAGTTCTTCGTATACGGGCTTGCAGCGGGCCATGACGCGCAGGTTTGCGGGAACGGATTCCGTGAATTCCTCTTTATCCGTCCGGTAGCCTATGCAGATCTTCAGTTTTTCAATCCCGGTGAGGACGTCGAGTTTGGTCAGCGCGATTCCGGTAATCCCGGAAACGCGGACGGCATGGCGGATCAGGACCATGTCGAGCCAGCCGCAGCGCCGCTTCCGGCCCGTGGTCGCCCCGAACTCCTGCCCGACTTGCTGGAGCCTGGCCCCCGTGTCGTCGGTGAGTTCGGTCAGGAAGGGGCCTTCCCCCACCCGCGTTGTGTAGGCCTTGCAGATGCCGACCACCGACCGGACGGCCAACGGTCCCACGCCGGTTCCGCAGGCGGCGTTCCCGGCAACGGTGTTCGAGGAGGTCACATAGGGGAAAGTGCCGTGGTCGATGTCGAGGTGCGACCCCTGGGCGCCCTCGAAGAGGATCTTCTTCCCCTTTGCGATCTCCTTCTGCAAAATCAGGGAGCAGTCGGCGGCGTAAGGGCGGATGCGGTCGGCATAGATCCGGTACTCTTTCCGGATCGCCGCGCCGTCGATCGGCTCCTCCCCGAAGAGCTTTGTTAGGTAGAAGTTCTTCTCCTCCACGTTCCGGGCCAGCTTTTCCAGGAAGATCTTTTCGTCCAGGAGATCGCAGACGCGGATGCCGATTCGCGCGATCTTGTCCTCGTAGGCCGGCCCGATGCCCCGGCCGGTCGTGCCGATCTTTTTGCCGATGCCGTGCGATTCCCGTGCGACGTCGATCCGCCGATGGTAGGGCATGATGATGTGCGCCCTTTCGCTGAGGAAGAGCGGGGTATTGTCGGGGAGAAGGCCGCGCTCCCGGAGGCTGTCCAACTCTTCGATCAGGACCTGCGGGTCCACGACGACGCCGTTTCCGATCATGCAGATCTTGCCCGCGTGCAGGATGCCGGAGGGGATGAGGTGGAGGATGGTCTGCTTGCCCCCGACGACCAGGGTATGGCCGGCATTGTTGCCTCCCTGGAACCGAGCGATCACATCGGCGTGTTCCGCATAAATATCAACTACTTTCCCTTTTCCCTCGTCACCCCACTGGGTGCCGACCACGACCACATTGCGACCTTTGGTAACTTTCATCACAGACCCAATTCAATTGTCAGTTGCTTCAATAGCTTGCACGACCCACTGACCGGAGACTGATACCAGCTCTCGGTCGCAATGGAACTCATCAACTTCACTTTCATGCCCCGGCAGCACGCAGACCACGGTTTCCCCGCGGCTACGCAACGCTGAAATGGCAGCGTGCACATCACCCGAGTCGCCCCAGGGCGCACGTATGGCGGCCTTGAGCGCACGCGGCGATACGACGCTAACGACCTGCTTGATGTCAAGACTGAAACCAGCTGCAGGCCGGTTGCGGCCAAACACAGCGCCCACCTCGTCATAGCGACCGCCACGCACCAAAGCGTCACTGGCTCCGGGCGCATAGATGGCAAACCGCGCTCC
>JAHIMW010000178.1 GCA_018896355.1 Pseudomonadota bacterium | reverse complement strand
TCTACATGGATCTCTTCATCGCCATGGTGGATGGCATCCTCGGCTGCAAAAAGCCCACGATCTGCCGGGTAAACGGCATGCGGGTGGCGGGCGGGCAGGAGATAGGCATGGCCTGCGATCTGACGATCACGAGCGATCTGGCGATTTTTGGCCAGGCCGGTCCCCGTCACGGATCCGCGCCGGACGGCGGCAGCAGCGATTTCCTTCCCTGGATGCTGCCGATGGAGCTGGCGATATGGAACTGTGTCTCCTGCGAGCTGTGGAGCGCGTACAAGATGAAGAGACTGGGTCTCCTTTCCAAGTGCCTGCCGGTCATCCGGGACGGCGGGAAGTGGATTCGCAACCCTGCCGTTGTTACGGACAGTTACGTGGATGACGGGGAGATCGTCTACGGTGAGTTCAAAACCGGCGAAGAGGCGAAAAAGGCTCGCGAATACATCAATAATGCAAAGACGGACTTCGCCCTGGTGGATGCCGAGGTCAACAAAATACTATGGACATTCACGAACCTCTTCCCCGGATGCCTGATCAAAAGCACCGAGGGTGTGCGCCTGAAGAAGAAATTTTTCTGGGACCAGACCAAGGTAATCAACCGGCACTGGCTGGCGGCCAACATGGCCACAGAGGCGAATCTCGGCTTCACCGCATTTAACACGAAAAAGATTACGGGCAAGGATACAATCGACTTTATAGAGTATCGCCGTCTTCAGGCGCATGGAGCGGCGTTTGATACGGATTTTATGGCCGCTGTGCTCCCCGAACCAAAGAAGGAATAAAAGGGGCCATTCTAACGTAAACCCACGGAGGGCGGCTTCGTAAAAAGGCCGCAGGCAAGGCGCGCGAATCCTGAGGAATGAGGCGTACTTTGTCGTACGCTGCAATGACGAGGGATGAAGCGCAACGCAGCATCCGGACTTTTTACGAAGCCGCCAAGGAGGGATGAACATGTCGTTTCAGCATATCAAAACGGACCATGCAAAAGGCATGGCGCGGATTACCCTGGCGCGTCCCAAGCACAATGTGCTCAACATCGAAATGATGAAGGAGCTGAATGCGGCCCTTTCATCCTGCGCAACGGATGCAGACCTGAAGTGCGTGGTCCTCTCCGGCGAGGGGCCAAGCTGGTGCGCCGGCGTCGATGTGGGAGAGCATCGTCCCGAAGTGGTTGCGGAGATGATGGGCGCCTTCAACGGCATCTTTGAAACCATGGAAAAAATCGAGGTGCCGCTGATCGCCGCGGTGCATGGCCCCTGCCTGGGAGGCGGCATGGAGCTGGCCATCGCCTGCGATATCATCGTTGCCTCATCCAAAGCCACTTTTGGCCAGCCGGAAATACGCCTTGGATTTTTCCCTCCCTACGCGGCCATACGCCTTCCTGAACTAATAGGGACCGCCAGGACCATCGAGATTTGCGCAACAGGCAAGAACTATTCCGCCGACGAGGCCAGGGCCATGGGTCTGATCAGCCAGGTAGCCGGAGAGGAAGCGTTTGGCGAGGCCGTGGAGAGCGTCGCGGCCAGCCTGCTTCTGAGCAGCCCACTCATTATCCGTCTCAACAAACTCGCCGTGAAAAGGCATATCGGCATGGCCTTTCCCCAGGCCCTGGCGGGGGTGACGGACCTGTTCCTCAACAGACTCATGAAAACAGAGGATACGCTGGAGGGGATCAACAGCTTCTCCGAAAAACGCAAACCGGACTGGAAAAATCGATAGGTCCAGATTGAAGGAGACCACATGGGCAAAATCAGCAAGATTGGTGTTGTGGGGGCCGGCAATATGGGCAGCGGCATTGCCCAGAAGATCGCCCAGGAAGGCCTCGATGTCGTCATGGTGGATACCGGGGATGAATTGGTCAAGCAGGGCATGGACAATATCCAACGGCTGCTCCGGGAAGGGGCGGAAAGGAAGATCTTCCCTCCGGACGCAATAGGCCCCATCATGTCTCGCATCACCGGAACCACAGACCTTCAGGCGCTTGCGGACGCCGACCTGGTAATCGAAGCGGTCTTTGAGGACAAGGGCGTCAAGACCGAGCTCTTTAAAAAGTTAGACAGCATTTGCATGGAGAAAACCATTCTTGCCACCAATACATCGAGTTTCTATGTCCGAGAATTTGCCGAGATAACCTCAAGGCCGGACCGGGTGATCGGCCTCCATTATTTCTATCATCCCGCCAAAAACCGCCTATTGGAGGTGATCCCCCAGGAAAAAACATCATCGCAAACCATCGACCGCGCCCTGCTGGCGGCCAAGTTGCATGGAAAGACCGCCATTCTGGTGAAGGATACGCCCGGTTTTGCGGTCAATCGTTTCTTTGTCCCTTTCCTGAACGAAGCAGCCCGGATGCTGGAGGAAGGGCTGGCCAACATCCCCACCATCGAGGAGGCGGCGAAGCGGGCTTTCCGGACAGGCATGGGGCCTTTTGAGCTGATGAATGTGACCGGCCTCCCGATCACGTTCCATGCTACGGTCACCCTGGGCAATGAACTGGGCCCATTTTACGCGACCGCCGGGATCATGAAATCGCAAATGGAGAAAAAAACCAACTGGGATCTTTCGGGCGAGGTGCAGGAAGACCAGATCGCCGCCGCGATGGATCGCTTTTACGGTGTCTGTCTCGGCGTAGCCGCCGCCCTGGTCGATGAAGGGGTGGCCACGATGGAGGATACCGACCGGGGAGCGAAGGTCGGCCTGCGATGGGCGCTTGGGCCATTTGAGATCATGAACAAATTGGGCATCGAAAAAACCTTCGCCCTGGTCGAGAAAGTGGCCGACAAATATCCCGGCTTCCGAATGCCGGGGCTCCTGGCAAGGCAACGTCAGTCAGGCCGACCCTTTGCCTTTACGCTTGTCAACCTGGCCATCCATAAGGACATTGCCACCATCACCATCAACCGCCCGGAGGCGATGAACGCCTTGAATGAAACCGTAGTGGAGCAGTTGACCGAACGGTTCACCGAAGCGGAGCAGAATCCCGGCGTGTCGGCCATTGTTTTTCAGGGCGCCGGAAAAGCCTTCGTGGCCGGGGCGGATATCCGCTTCTTTGTTGAAAAGATAAAGGCCGGAAAAATTGCCGACATCGTGGATTTTACCCGAAAGGGTCATCAGCTTTTCAGGCGGATTGAAGATTCCAATAAGCTGACCATCGCACTTTTAGACGGCCTTTCCATGGGCGGCGGAAGTGAACTCGCCCTGGCCTGCCAAGCCATTGTGGCCACGCCGGCAGGCTCTCTCTCCTTCCCGGAAACGGGCATCGGAATCTACCCGGGCCTCGGCGGCATGTTGCGGCTGGGACTCCACCTGGGGCCGGAACTTGCCAAGTATTACACCTTCACCGGCGCCACAATCACTGCCTCTGATGCAAAAGAGCTCGGCATTGTCACCCGCCTTGTCGAGCCCTCCGCCGTGGATGAGGCGATCCGGAACCTGATCAGGGAAGGCAGGCCTGACAAGTATCGCCCGCGGCCGATTCCCGACAGATTTACCCTCTGGCAAACCCTGTTTGGCGCAGAAAACACGGCAACCATCCTGGCGGCGAAAATCCCGCCGGGCGTTGATGAAGCGGTTGCATCGAAAATTTTGAAAACCGTGGGCAACAAGGCGCCGCTGGCCTTGAAACTGGTCAACCAGATCATTGACCGGCAGGCGAAAACCTCTCGAGACGAGGGGATCGAGATCGAGCTTGACCACCTGGGGGTGATCTTTGCCACCGCAGATGCGCTGGAAGGCCTCTCTTCGCTCGGTCGAAAAAAGCCCGAATACAAGGGACTATAAAGGAGATGAACCGATGGAAATGATCTCATGGAAAATGTCGGCGCCCGGCAAACCGATAGAGAAAGTAATCTCGCCCCTTCCCGCTCCCGGCCCGGGAGAAGTTCTGCTCAAGGTGGCCGGTTGCGGCGTGTGCCATACCGACCTCGGTTTTTATTATAACGGCGTCCGTACCAAAACACCCCTTCCCCTCACGCTCGGCCACGAAATCAGCGGCATCGTCGAGGCTGCAGGCGCCGGCGCCGAGCACTGGGAAAAGAAGGCGGTCATCGTGCCGGCGGTCATGCCGTGCGGCGCGTGTGATGTGTGCAGGCGCGGCAAGGGCAATATCTGTCCGGTGCAAAAAATGCCCGGTAACGACATCCCGGGTGGTTTTGCCAGCCACATTGTCGTACCCGCCGGAAGCCTCTGCGCGGTTCCCGTGGATGATCAATACCGGCCGATATCCACCTCCGGAGTTACACTGGCGGAACTCTCCGTCCTGGCCGATGCGATAACGACCCCCTACCAGTCCATAGTCGAATCGGGCCTGACCGGGGAAGATACCGCCATTTTCGTCGGTGTCGGCGGCGTCGGCGGCTTCGGGGCGCAGATCGCCCACGCTCTCGGGGCTTTGGTCGTAGCCATGGATATCGACCCGGACAAGCTGAAGGCTATCGCCCCTTATGTGGATATCACATTCAACGCCTTGGAGCTGCCGGCAAAGGAGTTAAAAAAAGCCGTATCCGATTTTATCAAAAGCCGGAAAAAGCGCCCGACGGAATGGAAGATATTTGAAACCTCAGGCACGGCGGCAGGCCAGAAAACGGCCTTCGGGCTTCTCACCTATGGGGCATCGCTTCAGGTGATCGGTTTTACGATGGACACGGTAGAGATAAGGCTGTCCAACCTGATGGCCTTTCATGCCATGGCGCGGGGTAACTGGGGTTGCGTGCCTGAACACTACCCGGCAGTGCTGAAACTTGCCCTTGCGGGAAGCGTCAGGATCACCCCTTTTGTAAAGACCTACCCGCTCGGCGAGATCAATGAAGTGTTCGAGCTGGTCCACCAGAGAAAAACATCATTGCGGCCCATTCTTATTCCCTGATTGCCGATTGTGCGGTTGGGCCAAGGGGATCAATGCTTGAGAATATTGGAAATCCATTTTTTAAAAGGGAGGAGACGTTGAAAGAACTCATGACCGGAAATGAAGCGCTGGCATACGGCGCTTATCTCAGCGGTGTGCGGGTGGGTGCGGCCTACCCGGGAACGCCCAGCACGCAGATCATGGAAAAGTTTGCCACTTTTCCAGGGGTCCACGCCGAATGGGCCCCGAACGAAAAGGTGGCCCTGGATGCAGGCATCGGGGCAGCCTTCGCGGGTACAAGGGCCCTGGTTGCCACCAAGCATGTAGGGCTTAATGTGGCGGCCGATTCGCTCTTCTATGCCGTCTATACCGGCTTGAACGCGGGGCTTCTGATTGCCTGCGCCGACGATCCGGGAATGCACAGTTCCCAGAATGAACAGGACAACCGGAACTATGCTAAATTCGCCAAGGTGCCCATGCTGGAGCCCTCGGACAGCGAAGAGGCCAAGCAATTTGCCGCCACGGCCCTGGAGATGAGCGAAACCTTTGACACACCGGTCATCGTCCGCTTCGTGACCCGCACCTCCCACTCCTCTTCGGTGGTGGATGTCGATCCTGCCGCGGTTCCTCCTCCCGTAAAGGAGATCAAACCCTACAAGCGGGAACTGGGGAAATTTGTGATGGTGCCGGGATATGCCAGACGCCGTCATCCGGTAGTGGAGGAACGGATCAGAAAGTTGCGGGAATACGCCGACTCCACCCCGTTGAACCGGATCGAACCGGGAAATGACGCGCTGGGGATCGTCGCCTCCGGCTCGGTCTATCAGTACGCACGGGAGGTGTTCCCCGATGCGACTTTTCTCCGTCTGGGCATGGTGTACCCTCTGCCGGAGAAACTGATCCGGGAGTTTGCCGGCCGGGTGAAAAAAGTCCTGGTCATCGAAGAGCTTGATCCGTTCTTTGAAGAGCAGATCCGTCTATTGGGCATTCCGGTTGCCGGCAAGGACATTTTCCCCATCGTCGGCGAATTCAGCCCCTCACTGATCCGTCAGGCCGCCATCCAGGCCGGCATCCTTCCGGCGGCGGTTTCCGGATTCCCCGCTGCGCCGGCGCTGGATATCCCTATCCGGCCTCCTATCCTTTGCGCCGGCTGCGGCCACCGCGGCATGTTTACCGTCCTGAAGGAGGCAGGCGTGGTGGTGATGGGCGACATCGGTTGTTACACGCTGGGGGCGGCCTCGCCGCTCGAGGCGCTCCATTTCTGCGGGTGCATGGGCGCGAGCATCGGCGTAGCCCACGGGATGGACAAAGGGGGCATTCCGGATCGTCTTGTGGCGGTCATTGGCGATTCCACATTCTTCCACTCCGGCATACATCCATTGATCAACACCCTTTACAACCGGGGGAAAACAACGACGATCATCGCGGATAACGGTACCACCAGCATGACAGGGCATCAACATCATCCGGGAACCGGGTATACCCTGCAGAAGCAACCGACCGTGAAGGTCGACCTGGAGGGAATGGTTCGAGGCCTGGGCTTTGGTAAGGTTGACGTATGCGATCCCAATGAGATGGATGATTTCAGGAAAATACTCGAAGACCACCTGAAAAGCGACGAGGCCTCCGTGATCATTGCAAGGCGGCCTTGCGTTCTGCAGTCCAGGGAGAGAAGAACGCCCCCCCGGATCGATCCGGATCTTTGCACGAATTGCGGGACATGCCTTGATATCGGCTGCCCGCCCCTTGTTCAGGAGGAAGATTGCGTGAGCATCAACGAAGCGATGTGCACCGGCTGCGGCCTCTGCGTGCAGGTCTGTCCCGCCGAGGCAATCAGTCAGGAAGCAAAATAATCCGTCCATAGGAGAGTGAATGTGAAAAAGATAGACTATTTGCTGGCCGGGGTTGGCGGCCAGGGAACCATTCTGGCGAGCAGAATCCTGGCAAGCGCCGGCCTGGAACTGGGTTATGATGTCAAGACCGCCGAGGTTCACGGCATGGCACAGCGCGGCGGCAGCGTGGAGAGCCATGTACGCTGGGGGGAAAAGGTCTATTCACCGCTGGTGGAGCATGGCATGGCGGATTACCTGATCGGTTTTGAAATGGTCGAGACCGCCCGCTGGCTCACCTATCTGAACAATAACTCGGTAACGTTCATCAACCGTTTTCGTATTCCGCCGCTGCTTGTCACTCTGGGGAAAGCGCGGTACCCCTCGGAAAAAGAGATCGAGAATCTGCTGCAATCGAGAGGCGGTAAAGTTAAATGGCTGAGCGCCGACGACATGGCCAAGGATGCGGGCAACCCGGCCATGGCGGGCGTGGTCTTGCTCGGCGCCCTGTCCAACCTGGTGGGCGGCGGCCAGGAGATTTGGCTGCAGGTGATAAAACACCTGGTTCCGGCGCGGTTCGTGGAAATGAACCAGAAGGCCTTTCTCGCAGGCCGGGACGCGGGCCGGGGATAGCCGCTTTTCACCCCCACCCTGCCCCTCCCCCGTTAAGGGGGAGGGAAGATTCAGGTCGCCCCCGGCAAGGGGGAGAGAAGATTCAGGTCGCCCCCGGCAAGGGGGAGAGGGTCACGTTTCCCCTCCCCCGGCGGGAGGGGAGCAAGGGGAGGGGGGCGCTCAGGAACCCGTTTAAGGTGGACGCTCTCGTAACCAGTGAATTTTCCCCTCCCCCCGCGGGAGGGGATTAAGGGAAGGGGGATGAGGCAAGAGATGCCCGCGGAAAAAGAGAGACCGCAGACGAACTTTCGCTCAACGGCGAAACTGAAGCAGCTTATGGCGGACCAT
>JAHIMW010000177.1 GCA_018896355.1 Pseudomonadota bacterium | reverse complement strand
TTCCAAACGAGATGTCGCCGCTATCTCATTCCCATTTGACGGGGACTTGCTTGCGGTAGCGGCGGAGTATAAGGATCAGACCCTCCCATGTCAAGAAAAAGGGGATCAGGCTTTCCACGGATTTCCGCGGAGATTTTCCCCTTCTTCAAGGTCTTGAGACGGCCGAAGAGTGTCTCGATCTCATCGTGCAGATCGAAGAGCCGCTCCGAATAGGCCAACAGAGCCTCGCCTTTCGCGGCTAGACGGAGCTTCCGGCCCGAGCGGTCGAAGAGCTTGCCGCCGATCTCATCCTCCAGAGCCCGAATCTGCTGGCTGACGGCCGACTGGGTCAGGAAAAGCTCGCGGGCCGACTTCGTGAAGCTGCCGGTGGCGGCGACCTTCTGAAATGCCTTGAGATGGTCCACATTCATAAGAAATCCTTATCGAAATGATCACAAGAGATTGTTTGATCTTATCATAAAATCCGCATAGAAATAAAGAAAGAAAAGCCGGCGGAAGGAAACGGACCCTGAAGGGGAAAGGCCTGCTTAATCCCGTTCAGGGATCGAAGACAGGGTATTATTTTACCAGTTACATGAAATGAAATCCGCGGTCCGGGGAGCCCAGGCGGATTCGGACGGGACACAAGCGCACAGCGGGGAGGTGGCAATGGCGGAAATCAGTCCAAGGTATGAATTCCGGGCGTTCGCCCAGAATTTCGGGATGGTGGAGACGAAAATGAGACGGCTTGCAAAGTGCGAGCAGATCCGGGAGAGTTCCGAGATCTACATCGTCTCAGCTGCGAACAGCGAAAACAACACAAAAATCAGGGACGGCAAGATGGACATCAAGGTGTTCGTCGAGAAGCGGGAAGGGCTGGAACAGTGGAACCCCAGGATGAAAGGGGAGTTTCCGATGAAGACCGAACTCCTCCGGAGAGAGGTCTTTCCGGCCTTCGGCGTGGCCGAGCCTGATTGCCGGCGCGAGGAATATGGTCTCCAACAGTATCTCGACGAAATCATCTTCCCCCATCCGCAGCTGACGGCGGTCGACGTCGTCAAGCTCCGCTTTGCCTTCACGGTGAACGGCTGCATCGCCGAGATCGCCCAGCTTCTGATCAACGGGGCGGCGATCCGGACGGTGGCCGTCGAGCACACGGATATCGGGGCGATCCTCAAGGCCAGGGAGATGCTTGGGCTTCAGGAGTACGAGAACGTCAACTACTTGCGGGCGATCAAACGGATCATCGGCCTCGAACGTTTGCCCGTCTGAGACGGCGCAGACGGAAGAGGCTTTCGCCTGGGATTGGAGCAAGACAGGTCGAATCAAGGAGAAAGAGGCATGGCCAAGGAAATCGAAAGGAAGTTTCTGGTGAAGGGAGAAGCCTGGAAGGCGCTGGCCGGCGGCACCCGTTACCGCCAAGGGTATCTCAACAGCGTGAAGGAAAGGACCGTCCGGGTCCGGACGATCGACGACAAAGGGTATCTGACGGTCAAGGGGATCACGACCGGGGCGACGCGTTCCGAGTACGAGTACGAGATCCCGGCGGCCGACGCCGATGCGATGCTGACGGACCTCTGCGAAAAACCGCTCATCGAGAAGAACCGCTACAAGATCCGGGCGGTGGATCACACGTGGGAGATCGACGAGTTCTTCGGAGAGAACCGGGGACTCGTGGTGGCCGAGGTGGAACTGGCCAGCGAGCACCAGGTCTTCGAGAAGCCCGGATGGATCGCTGAAGAGGTGACGGGCGATCCCCGTTACTTTAACTCGAATTTGATCAAACACCCGTTCACAAAATGGTAAGTGGCCCGGAATAAACGATCCCTGCATGTCGTTATGAAGGGAAGATGATTCGAGAAGGGAGGAGGAAGGATGAAAAAGATATTCTGTTTGGTCGTTATCGTTGCGGAATTGATTGTCCTGTCGGTTGCCCCGGCGTTGGCCAAGTTTCCTGAGCGTCCTATCAACATCGTGGTTTATCTCAAGCCCGGCGGGCTGGAGGAGGTTCCGGAAGGTGTCGGCGGTTTAAAGGAGATCACTCCGCCGCAGGTGTTGTCCTTCAGTCTTTTACGCGCAGGTTCTTCCGGAGGTATTTTCGGAATTTGCCGTAGTTGTTAGAGAGGAGGACCGGCTCTCCCGACCGCTCGTCGATGTCTTTCATGCTCTGCGGAAGATCGGGGTTGATCCCCAAAAGCTCCCGGATCTCGTCGGGGAACTTCGCGGGATGGGCCGTTTCCAGACTGATGCAGAGGGGAACGTCGCCGAACAGTTCGAGATAGACCTCAAGCCCCCGCCAGCCCACGGCGCCATGCGGTTCGAGAAGCACCCGGTACTGCTCGTAAATCCGCTTGATCGTCTTTTTTGTTTCCCGGTCGGAGATACTCACGGAATAGATTCGCTTTCTCATCTCGTCCAGGTCCGGGGCGCGGTGGACAACGCCGGTACGGTCCACGGTGCCGTCGTAGAGGTCGAAGATGCGGGCCAGATTGCTCGGGTGACCCACGTTCATCGCGTTCGAGAGGCAGGCGCGCGACGGCGAGACCTTCTCATACAGGCCGCTCTCCAGGAAGCGGGGAAATTCGTCGTTTTCGTTCGTCGGCATGACGAGCTTTTCCACGGGGAGGCCCATCCGCCGGGCGTACTCGCAACCGAGGGCGTCGCCGAAATTGCCCGACGGCACCGAAAAAACGGCCGGTTCCCCGTCGCGCGCGAGCTGCGCCCAGGCCCAGACATAGTAGACGATCTGCGGAAGGATCCGGCCGAAGTTGATCGAGTTTGCGGAGGTCAGGTTGAAGTCGCGGAAAGCGGGGTCGGAGAATGCCTGCTTGACGAGATCCTGGCAGTCGTCGAACTTCCCGTCCACTGAAACGGCCCGGACGTTACCGCCGATCGTGTCGAGCTGCCTCTTCTGCCGGCCGCTCACCTCGCCCCGCGGGTAGAGGATCGTCACGTCGATTCCCGCCACCCCCTTGAAGGCCTCCCCCACGGCGCTTCCGGTATCTCCGGATGTGGCGACCAAGACGTTCAGCCTTTTCGCCGGATCGCTGAAGGCGCTCATCAGACGCGCCATCATCCGGGCGGCAAAATCCTTGAAGGAGGCGGTCGGCCCCTGATCAAGCCGCATGACGTATTTGCGTGCGAAAACATTCTCCAGCGGCACCTCGTAATTGTAAGAATCATCGACGATCCGCCGGAGCGCCTCATCGGCGATCTCGCCGGCCAGGAAGGCCTGCGCCACGAGCATCGCGGCTTCCGTGTAGGGCGCCCCTTTGAGGACCCGGAAGGACTCTGCGGGGAGTGTAGGAATCCGCTCCGGCATGAAGAGCCCCTCGTCCGGGGCCTGTCCCATCAGGAGAGCCTCCCGGAAGGAGACCGTTTCCCGGAAGGGGGTGATGCCGGGGACGCCGTCCAGATGGCGGTTCGTGCTGTAGTACCGTAACTGCTCTGACATGCGGATCTCCTCTTGACGGCTGCAAAATGTTGTTCCGGAAACCGTTCATGCCCTGCATACCACATTTTCATCGGCTACGCAAAAAAGTCCAAGCATTACGCAGAATCCCTAGTCCTGCGGCAGCTTCTCCAGAAACTCCTCGTAATCCGCGAGCATCATCTTAAACAGGGACGGCGTGTCCAGCTCGTCGGGGCACTGCTCGCGGCAGTGGCCGCACTTCTGGCACTCCCGGATCTTCGCCATGTCCCGCTTCCATTCATCCGTGAGGAAACGGGACACCAGCGTACGCCGGAGAAGAAGAGACATCCGCGCCGCCTGGGAGATGGGTATTCCGGCGGGGCAAGGGAGGCAGTAGCCGCATCCCCTGCAGAAGTCGCCGGCGAGTTCCGCCCGGTCCCTTGCGATGACCCGCCGCATCGCGTCGTCGAGCGGAGGCGGCGGCTTCCATGGCGACGTCGCAGCGGTGCGTTGTCATGCCGATAAAGCCTTTTTACCGTTATTCGCGTTTTTCCCGGAGCCAGAACGAGCAGATCAGCGTCACCGTCAGCAGCGCGCCGCCGGCCGCCGCGAAAGCCGTAGTGAAGCCGAGATGATCAATCATGTAACCGACGACCGGCGTCAGGATCCCGCCGCCCTCCATTCCCGTGAAGTAATAAATGCCGAGGATCGTCGACCGGCTGCCGACCGGCGTCTGATGAATGAGGAAGGATTCCGAAGCGGACATCCGGGTGTAGATGATCACGCCAAAAAGAAGGAGCAGCGCTCCAAGCGCCCATCCAAACGGAACAACGGTGAGCAGGAAGATGGCCGGACCGGCAATGAAGGAGACCGCAAGGATCATCCGGACGCTCCCAAACCGGTCGGCGAAATAACCGCCGAGCGGGCTCGCCCAGAAGACCGCCGAAAAGGGGACTGAGAGGGAAGCGGCGGCCATCTCTTTGCTTACGCCGAAATGATCGACCATCAGCAGCGGAATGAACGAGAAGGTGGAGCTGATGGTCGCCGATATGACCGTCGTGAGGATCAAAAAGACCACGAGGCGCCTCTTCTCCGAGCGGTGCGGCGCGCCATCCTCCTCTCTTTCTGCCGGTTGTGGGGGAGAATTCGCCTTCTGCCGGGCGTTCAGGCGCCCGAGAAGGATGTAGAATGCGATCCCGAATGCGACCGTGGGTATTCCCAGCGCGACATAGGCGTTCCGCCATCCCCAGGCGTTGGCAATCGCCACGGCGACAAGCGGCGCCAGGAAATAGCTGGCCCCGCCGCCGATGTTATGAAACCCTAATGCCCTTCCGAGGTTTTCGGGTCTCACTGATGCGGAGATCAGCGGCGGTGCGGACGGGTGGTAGCCGCCGGCGAGGATTCCCATCAGCACGAGAAAGACGATCATCCAACCATAGCTCTGGGAGAGGCCGACCAGGATGCCGGCGAGTGCCACACCGGAGATGCCGACAATCATCAGCTTGCGGGGGTCGATGCGGTCGGCGAGCCAGCCCGCCGGGAGCTGGCCGAAACCGTAGGCGAGCATAAAGGCCGAGACGACGAGCCCCGATTGTGTGTAGTCCAGGTTGAACGCGCTGCGGATGAAAGGGGTGAGCGGCACGGTGATCGCCGTCAGGATATGATGGCTGAAGTGTCCCAGAACGAACAGGGGCAGCGCCCCCCCGAAGATTGCACGCAGATTCAATGGACGGTTCTCCTTT
This sequence comes from Pseudomonadota bacterium, assembly GCA_018896355.1. Classification (GTDB taxonomy): domain Bacteria; phylum Desulfobacterota; class Syntrophia; order Syntrophales; family UBA5619; genus UBA5619. Next base: position 18,392 of record JAHIMW010000177.1, on the reverse strand, counting down.
TAGTCGCCGGTCCGTCCCCCGCGTAGAGGTCAAGATGATATCACCGCACTCGGGGAACAGTATTTTTCGTCAGCCCTCCTTCCCGCGTAGACGGGAAGCAGACGAACATCCGCCTTAAAAAGGCGATTTCGGGACATACCATAAATGGCCTATGCAGGAAAGCAATGTTGACGGCGTCGTAATAAGTCCGGATGCTGCGTTGCGCTTCATCCTTCGTCATTGCGGCATACGCCAAAGTACGCCGCATTCCTCTGGATTCACGCGCCTTGCCTGCGGCCTTTTTACGAAGGCGTTCGTTCACCTGGTGGACCAGTGGATGTACCAGGGGAAAAAGGAAGGAAAAGACAGGGTTTGTTGTGAATCATAGACTGCCCGTTCGCGTCGCCGGCGGCGGTGAAAAAGGCTTCGCGTTTTCATAATCTCCCGCAGAGGGTTTCCCGGGATCAGGTTGCTGGGGCTGAAGCGCCGGAATCGCTCACCGAGACCCGCTCCATCCGGTCGCCCTGGCAGATCGCATCGACAACCTCCATGCCTTTCACGACCTTTCCGAAAACGGTGTGTTTCCCGTTTAAGTGCGGCTGCGGCGTGTGGGTGATGAAAAACTGGCTGCCGTTCGTGTCCAGCCCGGCATTCGCCATCGAGATCACCTTGCTGTCGTGTTTCAGTGGATTCCCCCGGCATTCATCCGCGAACCTGTACCCGGGACCGCCCTGGCCCGTTCCCGTCGGATCGCCCCCCTGGATCATGAAGTCGCCAATCACGCGATGGAACGCGACGCCGTCATAGAAACCCTCCCGCGCCAGAAAGACGAAATTGTTAACGGTTTTGGGCGCATGTTGGGGATAGAGCTCCAGTTCGACGGTTCCCCGGCTGGTTGCGATGGTGACAAGATAGATATTCTCCAGATTGATCTGCATTGCAGGCGGTCGATCCCACTGTTTCCCGGCCATTCGATGCCTCCTTTGGTTTGGCGGATGAAAAAGTGACGACGCCAAAGACGCCACATCCGGTTCCTTCATACCTGGATTTTCCTCATACGGCAACTGTTTTTCGAAACGTAAGCGATAGCTGGAATCGGAAGGGTTCGGGTTTATAACCGGATCAGATCCTCATGCTCCTCTTCATGCGGATTGATGTGAACCATGACGTCCCCCACGTTGGGAAACCGCTCGAAGATGAGTTGCTTGACCTTGGAGGTAATGTCGTGGGACTCTTTGACCGTCATTTCGGGATCCATGTCCAGCTTCAGGTCCACGATCAAATACTGCCCGGATCGCCGGCTTCGGATCTCGTGGACATGCTCGACGCCGGGCACCCCTTCCGCGATGGCGGTGACGGCGGTGATCAGCTCTTTGGGGGGTTGACCGTCCATCAGGTCGTTGGCCGCGTTGCGGAAAGTCTCCCAGCCGATGTGGAAGATGAAGAGGGCGGTAATACCCGCCGCCAGGTGGTCCATCAGCCCCGCTCCGAAGTATGCGCCGCCGACGCCGATCAGGGTTACAACCGAGGTGAGGGCATCTTTGCGGTGATCCTTGGCGATCGCCTCCACGGCCGGGCTCTCCAGCTTTTTTGAGACGCGTCGGGTGTAGCGGAAGAGCGTCTCCTTGATGACGATGGTGGCCAGGGCCGCAAGAACGGCGATCAGTTGCGGTTCCCCGTAGTCCTTGTCCATGATCGTGATGATCGCCTTGTAGAGGATACCGCCGCCGGTGGCGAAGATGATCAGCGAGACCAGGATGGCGGCGATGCTCTCCGCCTTGCCGTGCCCATAGGGATGATCGTCGTCCAAGGGTTTGCGCCCGATCTTGAGAGCGACCATGCTGGCGAGGATCGCCACAAAGTCGGCGGCGCTCTCCAGCCCGTCGGCAAAGACCGCCTCGGAATGGCCGAAATGGCCGGCCAGCAGCTTCATGACCATCAGGACAGCGTTGATCCAGAAGCCGATGGCGATCACCCTGTCGGCCATGCCGAACCGTTCGTATCTATCCATCGATCTTGGGTTGGTCCGAAAATCCGGACCGTTTTCCGGCGGGCGTGTCGGCACCTTGCTCCTCTTTGCTTTTTCCCAGGTATTATCCGTGATCTTAATATTATTGCGTCCTATACAGGATTTGGACGAAATAGGCCAGCATCTTTATCCTCCGCGATATCCCGACAGCCGAAACGATCCGAAACATATCGACGATGCCGACAATCCGAACCTTGCGCGGGCATATCCGTGTCGTCCGCGAAAACAGATAGGAACCAAATGGAGGCTTGAAAGTGGCGGGAATCTGTGGTAGCTTTCCCCGCCATTTACAAAGAGATTCCATCTTGAGGAGCGCCGTTCCATGGATTACAAGGATACATTGAATCTGCCGAAGACCGAGTTTCCGATGAAGGCCAACCTGGCGAAGCGGGAGCCGGAGATGCTCGCCTGCTGGGACGGGATGCGCATCTACGAACGGATCCGCGAGGACGCGAAAGGGCGGAAACCCTACATCCTCCACGACGGTCCCCCCTATGCCAACGGGAATATCCACCTGGGCACCGCGCTCAACAAGATCATCAAGGACATCCTCATCAAGGCGAAGAACATGTCGGGCCGCGACAGCGTCTACGTACCCGGTTGGGACTGTCACGGTCTGCCGATCGAACACCAGGTGGACAAGGAACTGGGCGAAAAGAAGGCGGCGATGTCCCAGGCGGACAAACGCCGCTTCTGCCGGGTTTACGCCGACCGATACGTCGGTATCCAGCGTGAGCAGTTCAAACGTCTCGGGGTTTTCGGGGCGTGGGACAAGCCCTACCTCACGATGACCTACGACTACGAGGCGACGACGGTCGCGGAGTTCGGGAAACTCTACCTGAACGGCAGCGTCTACAAGGGGAAGAAGCCCGTCTACTGGTGCGCCACGTGCAAGACGGCGCTGGCGGAAGCGGAGGTCGAATACCACGACCATACGACGCCGTCGATCTATGTGAAGTTCGTCCTCATCTCCGATATCGCCGAGCGGCTCCCGAAGCTCGCCGGCGAGAAGGTCTCCGTCGTCATCTGGACGACGACCCCGTGGACGATCCCGGCGAACCTGGCGATCGCCCTCCACGAGGATTTCCTCTACGTGGCCGTGAAGGTCAAGGGCGAGGTCCTGATCCTCGCAAAGGACCTTGTGGACCACTGCATGGAGGCCTTTGGCTTCCGGAATGAACCCCATGAGATCCTCGATGAGTTTGCCGGATCCGTCGTGGAGGGGCTCAAGTGTCGCCATCCGCTGGTCGACCGGGAGAGCCTGCTGCTCCTCGCCCCCTTCGTCACCCTCGAAGCCGGGACCGGCTGTGTCCACATCGCCCCGGGCCACGGCCAGGAGGACTACGAGATCGGGATGAAGTATGGCCTGGAAAATTACGCACCCGTGGACGACGATGGAAATTTCACACACGACGTCAAGGACTTCGCGGGGCAGTTCGTCTTTGACGCCAACGGCGCGGTGATCACAAGGCTCAGGGATGAAGGCGCTCTGCTCGGGCAGATGGAGATCCAGCACACCTATCCCCACTGCTGGCGCTGCAAGCAACCGATCATCTTCCGCTCGACGGAACAGTGGTTCATTTCGATGGAGAGAAACGACCTCCGGAAGAAGACCCTGGCCGCCATCGACGCGGTGACCTGGATTCCCGCCTGGGGGCGCGACCGGATCTACGGCATGATCGAGAACCGGCCCGACTGGTGCATTTCGCGCCAGCGGCTCTGGGGCGTCCCGATCACGATGTTCTATTGCAACGCGTGCGGGGCGGAGGTGATGACGCAGGCGATTCTCGATTATGTGGTGGGTCTCGTCCGGGAACACGGCGCCGATGTCTGGTTCGAGCGCGAATCCGCAGATCTGATGCCGGCGGGAACCCGCTGCCCGGCATGCGGCGGGGCGGGGTTCAAGAAGGAGACGAACATTCTCGACGTCTGGTTTGATTCCGGTGTGAGCCATGCCGCCGTTATGGAACACCGGCCGGAACTTGGCTCCCCGGCCGACATGTACCTCGAGGGAAACGACCAGCACCGCGGCTGGTTTCACTCCTCGCTCCTCGAATCGGTGGGGACGAGGGGACGAGCGCCCTATCGGAATGTGCTGACCCACGGCTTCGTCGTGGACGGCGATGGGAAGAAGATGTCCAAATCCGTCGGGAACGTGATTGATTCCCAAACGATCATCGACAGTTACGGGGCCGAGATCCTTCGGCTCTGGGTGGCCGCCGAGGACTATACCGAGGACATCCGGATCTCCGAAGAGATCCTCAAGCGTCTTGTCGAGGCCTACCGGCGGATCCGGAACACGAGCCGGTTCATCCTGGGGAATCTCTACGACTATAATTCGGAAACAGACGCCGTCACCCACGGGGAGATGGCGGAGATGGACCGCTGGATCCTCCACCGCCTCCAGGAGGTGATCCGCCGTGTGCGCGACGCCTACGAGCAGTACCAGTTCCACGTGGTCTACTACACCCTCTACAACTTCTGCACGGTGGATCTCTCCGCGCTCTACCTCGATGTCCTCAAGGACCGTCTCTACACGTCGAAGGCGGCATCCCTTGCCCGCCGGTCGGCGCAGACCGCAATGAAGGAGATTCTGGAGGCGATGGTCCGCCTCCTCGCTCCGATTCTCACGTTCACGGCGGAGGAGGTGTGGCTGGCCCTGCCTCCTTCCCCCGGAAAGGCCGAAAGCGTTCACCTGACGCAGTTCCCGGAGGTGAACAGGTCGCTGTTGCAGCCTGAGCTGGCCGAGACATGGAAGACGCTGATCGCCGTCAAGGGTGAGGTCGCGAAGGCGATTGAGACGGCCCGCCAGAGCAAGGTTCTGGGCCATTCCCTCGATGCCGCCGTGACCATCGCCGCGCCGGACAAGCTACTGCCGCTTCTGGAGACGCACAGGGAGGATCTCCGTGCGCTTCTCATTGTTTCCGATGTTTGCGTCGTTGCGGAGCAGGAAAGCGCGGGGGCTTACCGGAGCGCCGAGATCCCCGGTCTCGCGGTCGACGTGATCCGGGCGAAGGGGGAGAAGTGCAACCGCTGCTGGAACTACAACGGGACGGTCGGTGAAAACGCCGAACATCCGACGCTCTGCACGAGATGTGTGGGAAACCTTTAGCCCTGTAACGGGCCGTCCGGCGGACCGCCCGACAACGTGCGGCGTGCGGCAAGGATTGGCGAGGTGGACTTTGCAGAAAAGGAATATCCTCTTTCTGGCGATCACATTTCTTGTGGTTCTGCTGGATCAGGCGACAAAGGCCTGGATCCTCGCGACGCTCAGGCTCCACGAGGGATTTCCGGTGATCGACGGGTTCTTCAGCATCGTCCATGTGCGGAATCCCGGCGCCGCGTTCGGTTTCCTGGCCGGCGCCCCGCCGCTGTTCCGTTCTATCTTTTTCCTTGCCGTAACGGTGGCGGCGATTGCGCTGATTCTGCACTACCTTCGCGTCAGCCGGATCGAGGAGCCCCCTCTGGTCTCGGCGCTCGCGCTCATCCTGGGCGGGGCCGTGGGGAACCTCATCGACCGCATCCGTTTCGGTGAGGTAGTCGATTTTCTCGACGTCTATATCGGAAGCCACCACTGGCCCGCCTTCAACGTGGCCGATTCCGCGATCACCGTTGGCGCGGTGGTCCTGATGGCGGTTCTCCTTCGGAGACGGAAACAAGTAATACATAGTGCTGAGGACTGAGTGCAAAGCGCTTTTATCGGTGCGTTACGGCTTCCACCTAACGCACCCTACATCTTCGGAGACGGAAGGAACGGACGGAAGCGAACTGAAACGGGATACGTCCGGGCCCGGTCGGGAGAGGGACTTTTCGGGTGGCGGTATGGAGATCCTTTTCCGTATCCGAAGATCGATCTCGCGGCACTTGACGCCGCCCAGGATCTTTATCCTCAGTTTTGCGCTGCTGATCCTCGTCGGGGCGATCCACGAGCATTGTGCTCAAGGACCGTCCGCTAATTTTCTTTGGATGAAACTGTAGGGATGCTCACGCGCCATGCTGTTGCTCTTCCGATAATCGGAGGCTTCGTCGACCGTCGAAAAATTGCCGAGCAGGATCCGGTGCCAAATGCCACGTTCTGCCAGGGCCACAGTTTCCATTGAGGCATCGGGTGATCTTTTCCGCAACTCCTCCAGAAACGTTATCGCGTTTTGCTTTTGGTCTTCGGGATAAGCCCGGATCTGTATGGCATATCTTACCTGTCGGCTTCCTGGCGGGGGATCGGCGACAGGCGGTTCTGTGAGGACCGTCCCTTTTTCTTCGGCAGGCAGGGACGCGACGCCTTGATCCTTCGTCTTTTCAGCCGGAAGTACAATGATACCGGGGTCGACGGGAAGTCGAAGCCATTCCCTCCCGAAAAAACCGATCGCGCCGAGAAAAACCAGGCCGGAAATGAGGCCCCAACCAAGGATGGAAGTGCGGAATCGGCGTCTTTTTTTTTGTGAGGAGCGGGTCGTGATCGGTTTTTGAATATTCACCGCCGCGGGCCTTTTCCCATCCGTCTTCGATACCGTCCAGTTGTGTTGATCTCCAGGTTGATCGAGACCGGCAACTTTCCGATAGAGGCTGTCCAGTTCCTGTTCGAGTTCGTTATCCAGAGGTTCTTCTGCACCCATATCGAACGTCTTTTCTCGACGATGCCATGGCGCCGTCGATCAATGCAACCCGAGTTTCTTAAGATAGGCATCCAGGACAACGCGTTCGTCCAACCCAAGGTAGCGAATGTAAGACCTCAAGAAACCTTTTAGATAGACAAGAGGCGGGAAGAGATCCAAATTCTCCGTTTCTATGGCACGGAGGATATCGATGCGGATGTTCGTCTTTTCGGCGATCGCTTCCAGAGTCACATCCAGGACCGTTCTGAGTTTCTGCAAATCGGATCCCCCAAGGATATCCCGGGCGAGAAGATCGCGAATAACCGGGTTTTGTTCAATGCGTAACTTCAATTCGCCGGACCGTCTGGCTGCCGCCGGACTATCCAGAAGGGTTTTCTGAAAATTATAGATCGCTATCGGTTTCTTTGTTCGATCCCGAAACGTTCGCTCCTCTTCCAGGAGTCCGGATGCGATCAGGCTCTGATCGTACTCCTTCCGGGTTTCGGGATTGATTAACGTCAGATAGGCCTGTTCTATGCGGGAAAGGATTTCCTGTCTTTCTTCTTCTGAAAAGAAAGAGTAGCTCGCGATGGAGTTTTCCTGATAAAGCTCAAAGGACTTTTTATAAGCGAGGCGGATTCCCAGCGGCAATTCATCGGGGGAAACTTCCAATACTTCGTAATAATTCTGTTCTGTGAACGGTTTCATGGTTCTTGTCTGCAAAATCACTCCACGACCTTCTGAAAGGAAGGACAAGCTTCTTTTCCCGGCAACAACATACGACAACATTCCATCAGATCAAGGGCGGTCTGAGTATAAGGATAAAGTTCGAGGAACGGACGCTTTTTGCAGACCGCATTGTGAACACGGTCGTCGAAGCTGATGTTGCCGATATGGCGAATACGAAGAGCCAGATGCTTCTCGATAATCTTACAGATCAGGGTGCCGATGTTATAATTGTCCTGCTTTCTGAACTGATTGAGAACCAGTTTGAAACGAAAGCTCTCCAGGACCTGTCTCAGAAGCACACTTTTCTCCGGATCGAGTTCGCCCACGATCTGCAATAGGAGGGCCGGATTGCTGACGGTGGCCCTCGGGTTTCTTCTTTCCGCCTCATCGGCCAGGGCTTTGAAAGCATATGTCTTGAGCACCTGGCGAACCTTGCGGAAATAGACGGATCGGATGAGACGGTAAATGTTCTCGATGGATGTCGGTTCGGGTGTGGTGACGAATATACCCTCGTCGGAGATCATGAAAAAATCGATCGTGTTAAAGGATGTCCCGGCGCCGAGATCCAGCAGGATATAATCATACGAGAGTTTGGCCACGCCTCTCAACACCTTCATCTTCTGCTCGTGGGCGAGATTGGCTATGTCGAGATTGTTCATCGCCCCGCTGATGAGGAAGAGATTCGGAACGGGGGTGGGGACGACCGTTTCCCCGAGCGTGGCGACCTCCTTATTGATGAAGTCGGAGATGCATTTGGAAGGATTCGGAACGCCGGCAATCGTGTGAAGATTCGCCGCACCCAGATCTACATCGATAAGAAGCGTCTTATATCCTTGTTTGGCCAACATAAACCCGAGGCTGCCCGTAATGAAACTCTTACCGGTTCCTCCTTTCCCGCCGCCGATGGGCCATATCTGTGATACGGAACTCTCCATGCTTTTTCGCCGATGAAGCAAAAGGTTGACGGTAAGTCCATCATATCAGCAGCATTTTCGCTGCTCTTTTCTTCGAATCAAATATATGAAGTGGCCTTGCATGTCAAGTTTTAAACAAAGTCATCCTGGCAGACCTTTGTATCTGGCCGCCTTGGACGGTCCTTTCGCCTGGAATGCCTATGGCTGGTTGTATGTGAAGCCAGGCTTGGATTTAAAGATGCCTTCATCCGGATCATAATAGCGCCATTCCAGGCTGTATATTGCGTATTCAGACCAGCAACGTCTTGTCCCCTTCCATCGACCAAGTCACCTCCGGCAATAACCATGTTGACTCCCTGAGTCACCATATCTGCGGCCATCCGTTGCACGACTGGTATATTCGTATAATTTATCGGATCAGTGGCTTTATCCAACTTATGATCGCTCATATAGGCAAATTTCCATACGGGAGGAGCTGCGGTTGCATTTGTCGATGAACTGCATGACGTTATTGAAAACAATGCAAACAGAGCTCCCATCATGCTGATTAAGATGCAAAAAAGTTTTATTTTCTTCATGATGGTTAATCCTTCGTCTTCGCGTCTTCAGAGATCCACCCACTACATTTCTATGTTTTGCTGAATATAAAGCTGACCATTATCAATACCGTAGGCCAAAAGATTGTGCTGTCCCATACGATTGACATAACAGCAGCCATTGTCAATATTGATTTTGTTTGTTCGCAATCCTGCTTGAATCTGTTCTAACGTCAAAGGCGTATGTCCACAGAGAACCGGCTTTTTGCCATGATATGGCTTCCCTCGGCCCCAAAGCATGGAGTCGATACCCGCCTTGCCAAAAGGGTCGGGAAGTGAAAAATCAAACTCAGCGTGGACTAAAAAAAAACCATCCAGTTCAAGGAATAGCGGGAGGTCCCTAAGAAACGCCAGATATGGTTTTGTGTCGATACCTGCAAAACTTTTCAATGTTGCCTGACCACCGTTATCCATCCAGACGTTAATATTTGCCTCACATGTGACAGGATCACCCACCTTGACGGACGCCCTGAGCCACATATCCTCATGGTTTCCCATCAGTGCCACAACTTTGCAGCCCAGGTTCATGATCGTATCAAGAACGCCTTTGCTGTCAGGACCCCGATCGATATAATCTCCAAGCAGGTAAAGGTGGTCCGATCCCTTGATCTGCAATTTCTCTATCAAGGCATTAAACGTTTTACAGCAACCATGAATATCAGCAATGGCGTAACGCATCAATCAATTCTATACATTATTGTTCTTTAGATTTATCGAGCAATTCCCTGATAACGGGTATTACATATACATCGTCCATTTCAAATCCCTTCAATGTCTTTGTGATAACCCAGATCTTCTCTTTCACGGTTAACCGGGAATGAATGATCAATATGTATTGTCCTTTAACCCGGCATAAGCCTCCCGTACGGTGTGACTCTTCAACGGCTATGTTCCCATAGCGGATCTTGATCCCGAGCTTTCCGGCCAACTCCTCAAGCTGATTTAAAAGTACCCCGTCATCCAATGGAAAGATCCTTTATCCAATCAATAACGATCGTAATGATTCAGGATTATGCCGTTGTTCCTTCTCCGGAGACACTCCGGGGCATGGACGATGCCCGATCATACCTGTGCTGAAGCCACAAGAGGGCCGAGCCGATGATGGGAATCGCTATGTCCGTGTAGAAGATGACCCCGGCGTTACCAGGAGCGAAGTTATGAGCCACGATCATCTGATACACGTGGCCTGCGGCGGCGCCAAGGAGGAAAATCCCGGGTCCAACCACCGCAGCGACTCGCAGGCCAAAGCCTCCCCGGAATGCGAGAAAGCCGACCACCGCGTACCCCAGGCTCGCCATCCCAACCTCTGCCTGGAACGGGCTCTGTTCCCAGCCGATGAACTTGGCGGTCATGTCACCCAAAAAGGCATGGACCACGAAGTTGTAGAAGAAAGACACCCCGATCGAGAACAGCAGGAAGTATGAGAACAAAGACTCGACCACAGGGGAAGGGGTCAGCGGACGCGACCGACGCCACAGAGAGATCCCCGAAACGATCAGACCCAAGACCAGGAAAGTCAGGGTGAAATTTTCCAGCAAAAAACGGATGACGTTCTCCATCGATCACCTCCTGTTTTATTATGAGCCTAAACGGCGATGGTGGGATAAATTCGCCCGGGCTGAACCTTGACCTTTGTCGTATAGGGTTCGTAACCGTCCGCTTCAATCGACAAGGTGTAGCAGACGGAAATCGGCCGTCTTGATCCCCGCCAGCCAGCCTGAAGCCCTTTTCCGTTTCCTTACGGCCCTCATAACAGAAATCTCACCCTTCGGCAAGGCCGTGTTAGAGATAGTCATTAAAAATCCTGTTGACATTTTGGAATAAATAGGGGATTCATGGCGCGATCCGAACGGTTCATTTTTTCAAAGCACGATCCGGCACGCCGGGGTGGATCATGGTTTATTGGTTCCCGCCTTCATGGGAATAGAGACTTCGGGATGGTTCGTCATTTTCACGGATAAACGATCAACTAACGAAAAGGGAGGAGAAAGCAGATGAAGCTATCAAAGTTATGGTTGTTGGTTATGGCTGTTGTCGTTGCGTTGTCCGGAGCCGCTTTTGCCGGACAGACCTTGGACAATGTCAAAGCGAAAGGTTTTGTTCAGGTGGGTGTCAACGGTGAACTGTTCGGCTTTGGAAAGCCGGATGAAAAAGGGGTATGGCGCGGACTCGATGTCGATACGGGACGTGCTATTGCGGTAGCAGTGTTTGGCGATGCCAACAAGATTAAATTCATTCCTTTGACGGCAGTTCAGCGTTTTACCGCACTTCAATCCGGAGAGATTGACGTCCTGTGCCGCAACGCAACACAGACCCTCGGGCGTGACACAGAGCTTGGCCTTGATTTCGCCCAGGTCAACTATTATGACGGTCAGGGTTTTCTGGTTCCCAAAAAACTGAAAATCAAAAGGGCAAAAAAATTGGATGGCGCAACGGTTTGCGTTCTGCCCGGCACCACCACCGAACTCAATGTCGCCGATTATTTCAGGCTACACAAGATGAAAATGAAACCGGTCGTCATTGAAAACACCGCGGAGCTTGCCAAAGCCTTTTTTGCCGGAAGATGTGACGTCCTGACGTCCGATGCATCCCAGCTTGCCGGAACACGCGCCGTGGCGCCGAAACCGGATGACTATATCATTCTTCCCGATATCATTTCCAAGGAGCCCCTTGCCCCGGCGGTGCGCCATGGCGACAATCAGTGGAAAGACATTGTAACCTATGCCGTTCTGGCCATGATTGAGGCGGAAGAGCTTGGCATCAATTCGAAAAATGTTGATGAGCAGTTGAAAAGCGCCAACCCTATCGTTCAGCGTTTTCTGGGCGTTAGTCCCGGCAATGGAAAGGCGCTGGGACTTGACGAAAAATGGGCATACAATATCGTCAAGCAGGTCGGCAACTATGGGGAAATTTTTGAGCGAAATGTAGGGAAAAACACCCCTCTGAAGCTGCAACGCGGCTTGAATGCCCTTTGGAAAAACGGCGGCCTCATGTATTCCCCGCCGTTTAAATAAGAGACATATATGGCCACGTAGTTTTTCTTGGATAGCTGATGGCAACGGAGAATTGTCTCCGCTGCCGTCAGCTCTTTTCATGAGCAGTCGCGATTGCTCTCAAGCATGCAATGACCTTTCTTTGAATCCGTTCGCGAGCGCTTACCCCGCGGCTTGCCCAGGGTAAGCGAGCAAAAACGAAATGGTTTGTTCCAAGAAGGATCGAAGATTCTCCGCAGCTTGCCGCGGAGAACTTCAATTCCGACCAGAGAAAAATGAAAAAGGGCAATCCTGTAATTTCAACAGAAGATGCCGCGCAGAGGGCCGCCTGGATCAATGACCCGAAAATACGCGCGATCCTGTACCAGATTGCGGTGCTCGGAATCGTCGGACTTCTCGGGTACTATCTTTTCAGCAATACGGTGGAAAATCTCAAGCGGCAATCCATTGCGACCGGCTTTGGATTTTTGAACAAGGAGGCATCTTTTGAAATCGGCGAATCCCTGATTCCCTATTCCGCCGCCGATAAATATATCAAGGCGTTACTGGTCGGCGCGTTGAACACCATCAAGGTTGCATTCATCGGCATTATCCTTACCGTCTGTTTAGGAACCTTTCTGGGCATTGCGCGGCTTTCAAAAAACTGGCTCGTTTCAAAACTTGCGGCTGTCTATATCGAGGTGATGCAGGACATACCGATTTTGCTCCAACTGTTTTTCTGGTACTCCTTTTTTTATGATATCCTGCCTTCGCCAAGGGAGGCCATAGAACCGCTGAACGGTGTGTTTATGAGCAACAGGGGTCTGGTTTTTGCGGTCCCTGAATGGCACCCTGCACACCCATACATGGCGATGGCCTTTGTTGCGGGTTGTATCGGCGTTTATTTCATGCGCCGGTGGGCAAGAAAACGCCAGGAAAGGACCGGGCAGATTTTCCCCGTTTTTACGTTATCGCTCGGGATCATGATCGGGTTACCGCTAACAATCTGGCTGCTTGCCGGGGCGCCTCACAAGATGAACGTCCCGGAACTGGTGGGTTTTAATTTCACGGGCGGGTTGAACATGAGCCCGGAATTCGGAGCGCTCTTGATCGGGCTTGTTCTTTATACCGCCGCCTTTGTGGCGGAAATTGTCCGAGCGGGCATTCAGGCGATCGGCAAAGGGCAAACGGAAGCGGCCATGGCGATCGGGTTGAAACCGGGCCAAGTCCTCAGCCTTGTCATACTGCCCCAGGCTTTGAGGGTGATTATCCCTCCGCTTACGAGCCAGATGTTAAACCTGACCAAGAACAGCTCTCTTGCCGTTGCGATCGGATTCCCCGACTTTGTTTCCGTGGCCAGCACGACGATCAACCAGACCGGGCAGGCCATCGAAGGGATTTCTCTGATCATGGTTGTGTATCTTTGCTTCAGCTTGCTGACCTCGCTTTTCATGAACTGGTATAATAAGAAGATGGCTCTTGTGGAAAGATAGATAGCGCCATGACCCAATCGGGAAAAAACAATATTCAAAAGGAAGGATTAAAGGCGCCGATCATCCGTATCGGGGTGGTGCATTGGATAAAGGCGAACCTGTTTAACGGTGTTTTTAATTCCATCCTGACCATCGTGACGCTCTTTTTATTATATAAGGTGATTCCGCCCTTTGCAAGATGGGCATTCATCGACAGCCTCTGGTTCTCTTCGGCGGAGCAGTGTCGCGCCGGAAGCGGCGCATGCTGGTCGATCATCCCGGCCAACATACGGTTTATCCTTTTTGGTTTCTACCCCCACGAACTGCACTGGCGGCCGTTTGTCGCGATGATCATGCTGATCGGTCTTCTCCTTTACAGCAAAAACAGGAATCATTGGAATAGATCCTTCGGTTACATCTGGATTGCGGGCCTGTCGATCATGGGTATTCTGATGAAAGGAGGGCTTTTCGGATTGACCCCCGTCGATAGCGATCAATGGGGCGGTTTGCCTCTGACATTGATGCTCTCTTTTTTCGGGATGTTTGCGGCATATCCGCTGGGGGTTCTTCTTGCGCTGGGGAGGAGATCCCAGATGCCGGCCGTCAAGACGATCTGCATTCTCTATATCGAGCTGATACGGGGGGTTCCACTAATCAGCCTGTTGTTCATGTCCGCGGTCCTGTTTCCGCTGTTCTTCCCGGAAGGAGTGACGGTGAACAAAATCATCCGCGCCCAGGCGGCGATCATCCTTTTTACGGCGGCCTACATCGCCGAGGTCGTGAGGGGGGGACTCCAGGCCATTACCAGAGGCCAGTATGAAGCCGCAGAATCGCTTGGGCTGAATTACGTTCAGAAAATGCGGCTCATCGTTCTGCCGCAGGCGCTTAAAATCGTCATTCCGCCATCGGTCGGAATCCTGATTTCGGCCTTCAAAGACACATCCCTTGTCGTGATCATCGCCCTCTATGATGTTCTCAAAACAACAAAGTCCGTGCTGGCCAGCCCGTCGTGGATGGGGTTCAGTCCCGAAGCCTATCTCTTCGTGGCATTGATCTATTTTGTCTGCTGTTATTCGATGTCGAATTACAGCCGCCGCCTTGAAAAAGAGCTGCAAACCTGAAGGCGGTAAAGCCACTTCAACCCTAAGGATGGAAAGATTTTATGAACGGCGAATCGATCAAAAGTAACAGACCTTCTGAAGATAAGATCATTGAAATCTACGGTTTGCATAAATGGTTCGGCGATTTACATGTCCTGAATGATATTAACCTGACCGTGAACAGAGGTGACCGCATCGTAATCTGCGGCCCTTCAGGCTCCGGAAAATCGACCCTGATCCGCTGTATCAACCGGCTCGAGGAACATCAGAAGGGGAAAATTCTGGTTGACGGGATCGAACTCACCGGCAACCTCAAGAACATCGAAAAAATCCGCGAAGAAGTGGGCATGGTCTTTCAGCATTTCAACCTTTTCCCGCACCTGACCATCCTTGAAAACCTGGCGCTGGGCCCGATATGGGTCAGAAAAGTGCCCAAAAAAGAGGCCGAGGAAACGGCCATGTATTATCTTGAAAAGGTGCATATTGCAGAACAGGCGAAGAAGCATCCGGGACAGCTTTCCGGCGGTCAGCAACAGAGGGTCGCGATTGCCCGCAGCCTTTGCATGAAGCCGAAAATCATGCTCTTTGACGAGCCGACTTCGGCGCTCGATCCCGAGATGGTGAAAGAGGTCCTGGATGTGATGATCAACCTTGCCGAAGAGGGCATGACCATGATCGTGGTTTCCCATGAAATGGGATTTGCCAAAAGCGTCGCCCACAGGGTTCTGTTTATGGACTTTGGCCAGATTGTCGAAGAAAACACGCCGCAGGCGTTTTTCGATCATCCGCAGCATGATCGGACCAAACTCTTCCTGAGCCAGATCCTGCATTGATCGATAACCGCTACCCCTGTCATTGCGGACGCGGTGAAAGGTTCCTCCAAAAAGCCGTTCTCGGGAGAATTTCATGAATATCCACCCATTGCTGGCCAGGCGGACGCAGGGCCTGAGACCCTCACAGATTCGCAAGCTGAACCCCCTGATGCGGATGCCGGGCATGATCTCGCTGGGCGGGGGCTATCCGAACGCCGAGACTTTTGCCCTCACATCCATGGAGGTGGTTTTCAAGAGCGGCCGCAAGTTTCAGCTCCGGGACGGATCCATGGATCTGGCCTGTCAGTACGGTCCGACCGACGCCCATGCCGATTTGAAGCCCCATATTATCCAATGGCATGCCGCCAAAGACGGGGTGGAACTGAAGGGAGAACAGATCCAGGTTCTCAACGGCGCGCAGGAGGGCCTCCATACCATGGCCTATCTCTTCCTGGACGAGGGGGACGGCGTCGCGCTGTCGGAACCGGCTTACCCAGGCGCCATGGCCGCTTTCAGCGCATTTACGCAGCGCTTCATTCCGATTCCGCTGGATGCACAGGGGATGATCACAGCGGAGCTGGAGGGGCTCCTTTCGAAGAGAAAAGCCGCCGGTGAAAGCCTGCCGAAATTCATCTACGACGTTCCCAACGGAAACAACCCGGCCGGCGTCTCCCTCTCCCTGGAGCGCCGCCGCCACCTGTTGCAGCTCGCATCAAAATACGATCTGCTGATCCTGGAAGACGATCCCTACCAACTGATCCAGTTGGAAGATCTTGACCCTTTGCCCACCCTCCAATCGCTTGACTTGGAGGAACGGGTTGTCCGTCTGGACAGTTTCTCCAAGATCTTCGCGCCGGGATTGCGACTCGGATATGCCTCGGGAACAGCCGAGATCATCCGTTATTTCCAGCTCTACAAGCAGGGATCGAATCTGCATACCAGCGCGATGGATCAGGCGCTGCTGGCCGGTTTTCTTGCAAGCCACAGCCATGAAGAATTCCGCGCGCTGATCCGCGAAAATTGCAAAATCTACCGGCGAAACCGGGATGCCGTCCTCGCCGCGGCCAGGAGACGGCTGCCGGCCGATATCCGATACAACGTTCCCTCGGCAGGAATGTTCCTCTGGTTTGAAATGCCGGAGCGGTTTGACGCCGGTCGCATGATGGAGATGGACGGCCTGGACCTGGGCGTCATTTTGCTTCCGGGAAGCAGTTTTTCGACGACGGGCGGCCTGAAAAATTATATGCGGGCCAGTTTCAGCATGATCTCGCCGGAGCAGGTCGAAGAAGGCATGATGCGGTTCGCCCGAATGATCGAGCGGGAAAGGGAGCGGACGGCCGGTTAGAGACCTGTTTTGGTTCATTAGGCTGATAGTTCCAGAGCATTGAGTACGAGATGAAACGTGTAGTTATTTAAGCATGATTTTTTCAAGGTGAGGTGGTATTTTTAACTTCCTGAACTACACAAGTGGTCAACCTTATTGAATATGCTGTATTTCAATCCGTTATCATCGATGTTCTTTCCAGAATAATTATGATAAGGGTGATACGGTTCTGTGAGGGACTGGACCAACGGATAATGGTTGAAATAAGTCAATGGATCAGGAGAACACAGATCATGAAAAAGATATAAGGAATCGTTCCTGAGGGGAAAGAAGGGAGCTGCTATGAAAAGGTATGGAGATTTTATCACATCGGAAGAAGATCTGGCCCTGTTGACAAGCATCCGTAAGTATATTGACAAAGAGGTGATGACGGTTCGTATGCAGATGGATGACGACTACGCCGTCTTTGAGAAGGCCTATGAAGGCCTGGTGAAGCTCGGCATCCAGAAGCGGGGTTTCTCTCCCGAATATGGCGGTCTGGGAATCCGATCGGCAACAACGATCTGCGCCATCACGGAAGAGATATCTCGAGGCGACAGCGGGCTGTCCCTTCACGCGCTCATCATACCCTGGTGTCTGGCTGCAGCGATGGGGGCGCGCAACAAGGTCCTGATGGATAAGTTCATTCCCATGTTCTGTGAGGACACCCCCCGCTGCGGCTGTTTGGCCATTACCGAACCGGCTGGAGGCTGCAATATCGAAGATGCGGCGGAGCATGGTCTTACCATTCGAACCAAGGCCAGGCTGGAGGGGGATGAATGGGTTATCCGTGGTGAAAAAATGTGGCCCAGCGGCGCCGGCGTTGCCGATCTCTATTGTGTCGTCTGCACAACGGATGCCGGCCGGAAGGAAGAGGGCATGGCGCTCATCTATGTTCCCAAGGATACCCCCGGACTTTCCTTTGGCAAGCCGGAAGAAAAGATGGGAATGAAGGTGACGGACTTCAATGCCGCCATCTACTTCGACGACGTGAGGGTGCCCAAAGAATATCGAGCCGGGGGACCCGGCATTGACTGGCGGCTTTTCAGGAATAACGTAGCCTGGGGACGGCTCATGAGCGCACCCATGACGCTGGGAAACGCTCAGGCCGTATTGGATATCGTCATCGAACATACCCGGACAAGATACTATGGAGGGAAGCCCGTCCGAAACCATTCCCTTCAGGCAGCCATGATCGCCGACATGGCCATCGGCATAGAATCGGCGCGCGCCTTTTACCTCTCCGTGGCGGCCATGTTCAACAACCGAAAGAAATACGGAAATCCCGGCGAGGATTACCTTATGGCCCGCACCAGTGCGGCCAAGGTGTATGCCTGCGATATCACCGAAATGGTCTGCAACAGGGCTATGGAGCTGATGGGTTCCTATGGCTATGCCCGTGATTACCATGTGGAAAAATACCTCAGGGACTCTAAGATTATCCAGCTCTGGCTGGGCGGCGGACAACTGGGAAGGCTGGACGTGGTCCAAAGCTACTACCCTTACGTTGAGAGTTATAAGTAAAGCATTTTACCCCGCGCTCATGTTTTTCATTATCTTCGGCATTTCTGAGGCAGCATATGTGTAACCCTGGGGGATGAGTGATGGAATTATCAGAAAAAACCATGAATGATGTTTTTCGGAACCGCGTCAATAAGTACGGGAACCGTCTTGCCATCGAAAAAAAGATGAGCGGCGCATGGCACGGCGCCACCTGGAACGAATACTACGAGCGGGCGCGTGCCGTAGGCCTTGGTCTCTGGTCGCTGGGAGTCAGGAAGGGAAATATGGTTTCCATACTTTCTGAAAACAGGCTGGAATGGCTTTATACCGA
>JAHIMW010000176.1 GCA_018896355.1 Pseudomonadota bacterium | reverse complement strand
GGAGGGGGTTAGGGGGTGGGTGAATCTGCAACATTCTGATTTCACGGCAAGCTCCCCCCCACCCTAACCCTCCCCCGCCAGGGGGGAGGGAATTTATTGGTACTTTTGCAATTACCTCCCAAGTCAAATCCGTGGATTTTTGTACTTTACCGCATCCATGCTGGGCGGATGCCGCTGCGGCGGTTTTCCGAACAATTTTTGAGCTTGACAGGCCCGACAAAATCCTATAGATAGACCACGTTATTTCACAAGATCGAAGAAGGAGGACTTTTTTTGGCTACACACAAATCCGCAGAGAAGAGAAGCAGGCAGGCCGAGAAGCACCGCGAACGCAACATCGCCGTAAGGTCGAGCATCAAGACCGGCGTGAAGACCGTTGTGGAGTCCGTCGCGGCAAAGGATCCGGAGGCGGCGACGGCTGCGCTGGCCAAGGCCGTTCCCGCGATCGCCAAGGCGGCGGCGAAGGGCGCTTTCCACAAGAAGACCGCCTCGCGCAAGATCTCCCGGCTGACGAAGCGGGTCAACACCCTGAAAGCCTAAGCTTCCTTACGCGAAACCGGACATCATTCAATGCCCTCGCAACGGCCCTCCCGGCCGGTAAAGACGAGGGCATTTTTTTAACCGTATCGAACCGCACTCCGGAAGACCCTATACCCTCTCCTTGAATTCCGTCCCCAAAAGCCCCTCATGCCGGACCATCAGGATCACGATGATGATCAGGAAGGCGAGGGTGTTCTTGAAGGCAATGGTGATGTAACCGCCGGCGAGGCTTTCGGCCACGCCGATGATAAGCCCGCCCAGAATGGCCCCGGGCAGGCTGTTCAGCCCGCCCAGAATGGCCGCCGCAAAACCCTTCAGAAACGGCTCCAGCATGAAAAAAGGGTCGAGCAGCAGCGCCGGCGCCAGAAACACCCCCGCCAGGACGCTCAGGCCGGCGGCCAACCCCCAGGAGAGTGAAAGGATCATGCGGGTCGGTATGCCCAGGGTCTGGGCCGCCGTGAGATTTTCCGAGGTGGCCCGCATGGCAATGCCCAGGCGGGTTTTCTGCACCAGCAGGTAAAGAAGGCCGCTGCCCAACAGTCCGATAACAAAGGTCCCGAGGCCCAACTCGCTGATCACGAGCCCCTGGAATCTCCACAGCTTCGTGTCCGACAGCGGAAAGTCCAGGGTTTTTGTATCCGTTCCCCAGAGGTAGGATATGAGTCCCTGGAGGATAAGGCCCAGACCCACAGTGAGGATGATCTGGCCGAGGGGGGTGGCATTCCTCCTTTGGGCCGGCACCAGGATGGCGAAATAGAAGAGCATGGCCAGCAGAGAACCGGAAAGGATCGCCAGCGGAAAGGAGATGATCGGCGCCAGATTCATGCCCAAGAGGGAAAAGGCGACAAAGGTGCCTGTAGTGGCCATATCCCCATGGGCGAAGTTGAGTATCCGGGTAGAGCGGTAGATCAGGGCCAGTCCCAGGGCCACCAGCGCATAGATGCTTCCCGTGGCCAGCCCGGAAATAACGTATTGCATGAATTGTCGCATATGGGTCTCCATTTATTCTGAAATGACAAAGTGAGAACTTCGAAAATCATGATCCCTCCGCGCGCTGGACATTTTTCGACCCTGCTTCTCCTCGCTTCGCTGCGGGTGCAGGGTACCCCGAAAAATCTCCAATGCGCGCTTCCGGGACATGATTTTCAAGTTGCGCAAAGGCCTCAAGGCGGCCTTTCTTCTCCCGTCAGCGGAAGGGCCAGTTGCGGAAATAGAGTCGTATCTTCAGCCAGCGGCCGGCAATGCCATGGGGCTCGAAGATCAGGATCACCAGGATCGTGACCCCGAAGATGACCGGAACCAGCTCTTTCATCGCCCCGAGCAACTGCGGCACCAGGATCACAAAGGCCGCCCCCATGATGGAGCCACCGATGGAGGCCAGCCCTCCGATGATGACCCCCACAAAGATGGTGACCGATTCCATGAAGGTGAAGAGATTCGGCTCCAGAAAGCCGATCAGCAGCGAAAAAAGTGCCCCCTGTACGCCCAGGTAAAAGGAACTCATGCCGAAGGAGAGGAGCTTGTAACGGGCCAGGTTCACCCCCATGGCCTCGGCGGCGATGTCGTTGTCCCGGATCGCGATGAAGGCCCGCCCGGCATAAGAGGAGATCGTGTTGTAGGAAATCAGCGTAAAAATCAGTGCCAGCAGGAGCGTAAAGTAGTAGAAGGTAACCTGCTGGGTCATGCCGAACAGGGCGGGCATCTTCTTGACCGTCATTCCCATCCGGCCGCCGGAAATCACCTCGGAATTCAGCAATATCTGATAGATGGCAATGCCGAAACCCATCGTGGCAATCGCCAGGTAGGGTCCCTTCAGCCGCAGCGAGGGGAATCCAACGATCACTCCGAAGATGCCGGCCATCGCGCCGGCCGCTAACAGACCGAGCGGCAGCGGAATGCCCAAGGCGGAGGCATGGCCGAAGGTATAGGCGCCGATCGCGAGGAAACCCGCCTGGCCGAAGGAGATCTGCCCCGTATAACCGATCAGGATGTTCTGACCCTGGATGCCGATCGCATAGATGAAAACCACCGTGGCCATATAGACCAGGTAGTCCATTTTTAACCAGGGAATGACCAGCAGCGCAAGGACGATCATGCCGATTCCCGCGCCGGTCCATGGTTTTCGGATCAGGCGCATCTCCTCGCGGTAACTTTCGGTAAGATCCATGCAATTTCACCTCGTGCCTTGTAACACTTATTCATCCGTATATCCCCCTCCCTTGACGGGAGGGGGTCAGGGGGTGGGTGAATCAACAAATTGGCGTTTTCGTAACGACTTTCCCCCCACCCTGACCCTCCCCCGCCAGGGGGGAGGGAATTGAATGGTACCCATCTGTCATGAGCCCTTGTATAGGGATTCGATCAACTCCGCATAACGTTTCTCTAGGAAACGCCGCTTTACCTTCTTCGTCGGGGTCACATCGCCGTCCTCCTCATAAAATCGCCTCGGAAGGAGGGCCACCCTCTTGATCGTCTCCACCTGCGCCAATGTTTTGTTGACCTTATAGACCTCCTGATCGATCAGCTTTTTGATCTCCGGCCGGGTGGTCAAATCCTCGAACGTCGTAAACGGTATCCGGTGGTCCTGGGCGTACTTGGTGACATTGTCCTC
Source organism: Pseudomonadota bacterium (assembly GCA_018896355.1). Lineage (GTDB taxonomy): Bacteria > Desulfobacterota > Syntrophia > Syntrophales > UBA5619 > UBA5619. The sequence continues at coordinate 4,439 of JAHIMW010000176.1, read as the reverse complement.
ATCGATCAGAATCAGGGCCACCAGGTATTTTCTTCCCTCGCCGATCACCACGGCATCCTGGGCATAGGGGCTGAACTTCAGCTTGTTCTCAATGAAGGCGGGGGTGATATTTTTCCCCCCGGCGGTGATGATGATATCCTTCTTCCGGTCCAGGATCTTGAGGAAGCCATCGTCCATGGCCCCAACATCACCTGTGTAGAGCCATCCGTCCCGGATCGTCTCCGCGGTCAGCTCCGGCTCCTTGAAGTAGCCTTGAAACACCCCCGGACCGCGGGCCAGGATTTCCCCGTCTTCCGCGATTTTGACCTCGACGTTGGGGATCGGTTCGCCCACGTATCCCCAGCGGGGACGTGCGAGCCGCTGGATCGCGATGACGCCGGTCGATTCGGTCTGGCCGTAACCCTCCCGCAGCGGGACCCCCAGCGCATTGTAAAACTCGAATAATTCCGGTGCGGCCGGGGCGGCGCCGCAAACGGCCCAGCGTATCCGTTCAAACCCCATCTGCCGCTTCAGGTGGTAGAGGACGGCAAAATAGCAGGGCCAGTAGAGGAGCCCCCACAAGAGGCGCTCCCGTGTCTTTTCCTTCGTCCGGACATATTTGAGCCCCACCCCGACGCTGAGCCGGTAAATCGCACGCTTGACCGGAGGGGCGTCCGACATGCGGATTTCAATCGCGGAGGCGAACTTCTCCCACAGCCGGGGAACACTGGCGAATATGGTGGGGGAAACCTCCCGGAGGTTCTGGGGCAGCGTCTCCGGGCTCTCCACGAAATTGACCCTCCCCCCCGACCAGATGGACTGGAACAGGGAGATCAGGTTCTCATAGATGTGGGAGAGCGGGAGGTAGGAGACCACCTCGTCCGTTTCATAGGAGGGGTTGGCCTGCACAAAGGAGTCCGTCAGCTCGATGATATTCCGGTGAGAAATCATGGCCCCCTTGGGACGGCCGGTGGTGCCGGAGGTATAGATGATCATCGCCGTATCATCCGACCGGACCGAAGCCAGCCGTTCTTCCACACAGCGAGGGTTGTTCTTCAGGTACTCCTTGGAATCTTTGAGAAAATCATCATAAAAGGCGATCTTTTCCTGCGAAAATCCCCAAAGCCCCTTGTTGTCCCAGACGATCACCTTTGCCAAGTTGACCTCCGGCAGGATCTGCAGAATCTTGTCGACCTGCTCCTCGTTTTCGATGAAGATGACCTTCGACTCGGAATGGCCCACGACATAGGCGACCTCTTCCGGCGCCGAGGTGGTGTAGATGCCGCAGGTTATACCGCCAATGGTCATCACCGCCAGGTCGCAGATCAGCCATTCGGGCCGGTTCTCTCCCAGAATAGAGACGCGGTCGCCGGGGCCGACGCCCAGGGAGATCAGGCCGGCAGCCACCTCGCGGACCCCCGCGGCATATTCCCGCCAGGAGGTGCGGTGCCAGATGCCGAAATCCTTATGCCGCAAGGCGACGCGATCCTTTAGGCGCTCCGCCTGCTCGAAGAAAAGGGTAGGGAAGTTTACCGCTCGCATTACCAGCTCCTTCGTTTCTTGTATAGCCGCCAGCCTTTGGGAGATGCGGTCTCGCCTCCCAGGCCGAGGTAGAGCTCCTGCACATCGGGATTTTCCATCAACTCCTGCGCCGTCCCCTTCAAGACGATCCGTCCGGCCTCCAGGATGTAGCCGTAGTGGGCAATCCGGAGCGCAAGCTTCGCGTTTTGCTCAACCAGCAGGATCGTCGTTCCCATCCCGCTGATCTTCACCAGGGCGTCGCAGACGTTGCGGGCGATCAGCGGGGCGAGCCCCAGGGAAGGTTCGTCCAGCATCAGGAGCTTCGGTTTGCGGAGGTAGGCCCTGGCGATCGCCAGCATCTGCTGCTCGCCCCCCGAGAGGGTCTCGGCCTGCTGCTCCCGTCTCTCTTTCAGGATCGGAAAGAGATCATGGACATAGTTCAAGTCCGCTTCAATCCCTCGATCGCTTCGTCCCCAGCAGCCAAGCTCCAGGTTTTCCCTCACCGTCAGTTCCCGGAAAAGGCCCCGATCCTCCGGTACATAGACGATGCCCAAGGAAGAGATCTTCTCCGGCGAGAGGCGCTGGATAAGGCGGCCGTTGAACTCGATCGTCCCCTTTTTCGGCTGATCCTTCAGCAGCCCGGCAATGGTCCTGAGCAGGGTGGTCTTTCCGGCCCCGTTGGGGCCCAGGATGGCGAATATCTCCCCTTCCTTGATTTCCAGAGAGAGTCCATGAAGGGCATAGATGCGATCAAAATAGAGCGTTTCGATATTGGCGATCTTCAGAAATGATGTCATTCTTGATGCTCTCACAATAAAAATCAGCAAAGCGTTGAAACCGGGACGGCTTCGTAAAAAGGCCGCAGGCAAGGCGCGCGAATCCTGAGGAGTGAGGCGTCGGGGACATGTTCCGGAAGCCCAAAGGGATCGGAACGTGTCCCCGGAACAAGCCAACGACGAAGGATGAAGCGCAACGCAGCATCCGGCCTTTTTACGAAGTCGTCATTCTTCTCCTACGTAGGCGCGGATAACCTCCGCGTTGCGCTGGACCTCTTCCGGTGTGCCCTGGGCGATCTTCTGGCCGTAGTTGAAGGCGACCATCGAATCGGCCAGGCGGGAGGCGATCTTCAGGTCGTGTTCCACCAGGATGATGGTGATCTTGAAGCGGCCCCGGATCTCGGTGACCCGGTAAGCCGCCTCTTCCTTCTCCTCGGAAGTCAATCCCGAGATGGGTTCATCCAGCAGCAGCAGCTTGGGTTCCAGGGCCAGCGCCCTCCCCATTTCAATCCTTTTCTGGACGCCGTAGGGGCAATCGGCGACCCGGGATTTGCGATAAGCCTGTAAATCAAGAAAATCGATGATCTCCTCCACCCTTTCCCGGTGGCGAAGCTCCTCCCTGCGCAGCCTGAGAAACGCGGCGAAGATGTTCTTCTTCATGTGAACGTGACGTCCCAGCATCAGGTTGTCCAGCACGTTCATGTTCATGAAGAGACGGAGATTCTGGAAAGTTCGGGCGATGCCGCGGATCGCGATGGCGTCGGGGGAGAGCCCGAGGAGGCTCTCCCCCTGGTAGACGATGTCGCCCTCGTCGGGGTGGTATATCCCCGTGAGGCAGTTGAACAGGGTGGTCTTTCCGGAACCGTTCGGGCCGATGATCGAGAGGATCTCGTTGTCACGGACCGCAAGATCGATGCCGTCCAAGGCCCGGATTCCACCAAAGTGGATGGAAAGGTTTTTTATTTCCAGCATGCCCATAACCTCAGAAGCGAGGCTTGTAGATCACATAATCGCTGATGGGCACATGGGTTCCTTTTTCTGCGCGCGAAAGCCTGGAGCCGTTCACCCCATGCCTCCGGTCCGGGCCAAAGGTGACGGGCGCCCCGAGCCCTTCGGGCTTCCAGTTCTTGATCATCTCCATCCCTTTGATCATTGCCTCCGGCGTGAGGTTCCTGCCGGCGTTCTTCAGCCCCTCAACGGTATACATCATCGAAACGGCGCCAAAGAGGGCCAGGTATTCCTTGCCGGCAATCTTGGGGTCATATTTTTTAAGGATCTCGATCACTTTATCCGCTGCCGGGTCACCCGGGATGCCGGAGTTGGCCGGGGTGGCGGGGTAGACCCCCTCCCAGACATCGGCGCCGGCAAGCTTGTACATAATGGGATCGCCGAGGGTGAACGTGGCAAGCACCTTGGGCCGGTAATCGAACTTGGCCATCTCTTTCAGGATCAGTGGGCCATGGCTGGGGGAGGTGTAGAGCAGCAGCACATCCGCCCCCCCCTCTTTCAATTTCTGGGCGTGGGTTGCCAGGGCCCTTTCGGTTACACCGTAGGGGATGGTAACGCCCAGGGAGGCGCCGCCGGGGAGTTTGGAAATGGCCAGTTTTACCCCTTCGAGACCCATTTTCCCATAATCATCGTTCTGATAGAAGACGGATATCTTCTTGGCCCCCAGGTTCTTGACGGCGTAACCGGTCAGGAATTCCGCCTCATCCGCGTAATCCGGATAGGAGACGAAAACCCAGCGCAGCTTGTCCTTCGGATACTTTTCCCAGATACGGATATCGCCATAGGCGGTAATCAGCGGGACTTTGTTTTCGGCAAAAAAATCCTTCGTTGTGTTGACAATGGCTGTTCCCAGCAGGGCTGCCACGGCAAATACATTGCCCTTCATTTCCGTCAAATTGGCGAGCGCCCTCGACGGGTTGTAGCCGTCATCCCGGAGGATAACATTGATCTTGCGGCCGTGAACGCCCCCCTTATCGTTGATGTAATCGGCCCAGGCCTTGGCCCCCACGCCGGTTGTCCCCCAGAGGGCCGCCGGGCCGGAGAGTGGGTTGGTAATCCCGATGGTTACTTCCGTATCGGTGACGCCGGGAACGCCCTGGGCGACGCCGTATGCAGGCGCCAAGAGCAAACAGACCGCTAAAATCCAAATCCGAT
>JAHIMW010000175.1 GCA_018896355.1 Pseudomonadota bacterium | reverse complement strand
GCCCACCGCTCCTACCAGCCCGGATACTGATGCCATGTTAATGATGGTACCGCCCCGCTGCCTGCGCATGGATGCCAGGGCAGTCTGGCTGCACATAAAAATGCTTTTGAGGTCAAGGTCCATCACTTTGTCCCATTCTTCATCGGTCACTGCGGCAAAGGGTTTTATGGGAAAACCGCCGGCATTGTTGACCAGTACATCCAGCCGGCCAAATTCTTCCACTGCCGTCCCGAAGAGTCTTTCCACCTGGGACCTTTCACTAACGTCAGCCTGGACCACGATCGCCCGGCGCCCCAGCGCCTTGATTTTTTCTGCGGTATCAAAGGCCGCGTCCTTATTCCGGCTGTAGTTTACCAGGATATCGGCCCCTTCACGCGCCATGGCGATGGCAATCTCCCGGCCGATCCCGCGACTGCTGCCCGTCACCAAAGCCACCTTATCTGCTAGTCTCATCAGTCCCTCCGGGGTATCAAGGATTTGCCTTAAGCTGCTTCTACTACGCCTATTACCGTTCCGACCCGAACTTTAGACCCGGCCGTAACGATGATTTCGGTCAAGGCGCCGTCCGCGGGCGAAATTATATAAAGGGTGATTTTCGACGTTGTAGCCACGGCCAGATCTTCGCCTTTTGAAACAGAAGCGCCGACCCCCTTTATCCACGAAACAACCGTGACTTCCAGCGCTCCGTCGGATGTGGGGGGTATCAAGATATTGAAACGCATATTTTCACCTCCTCAATTTATAGGGCAACGGTTCCCCGAAGTTTCTCTGTCGGGGTTCTTTTTTTCATTCAAGTCAGGTTTCCACGTCTTTAAACGCACCAGAAAATCCGGTAAGGAAAACTCCCTGGTCTTTAGGGCAAACCTCTCCTCCATGATCACGCGCAACTGAGCCTTGAGGTCGGCCAGAGGCAATTCGCGACCCAACACCTCCTTTATGGACGTAACCGGCATGCGGCTGACCCCGCAGGGGTTGATCAGTTGAAAGGGTGTCAGGTCCAAATCTACATTGAGTGAAAAGCCATGGAACACAAAGCCATGCCTCACGGCAATGCCCACCGCAGCGATTTTAGCATTCTGCCGCCAGACACCGGGATAACCCTCCTTTTTGCCGGCATGGATACCATACCAGGCCAGCAGATCGATCAGCACGTCCTCAAGATTGTGCAAGTACTGGTTGGCGTTCAGACCAATATCCCCCAGATAAAACAGAGGAGAGACAATGAGCTGGCCTGGACCATGATAGGTGACGTCGCCGCCGCGGTCTACCTCCAGCACTTCGATACCGTGCCGCTGCAGTTCTTCATCCGATGATAAAATATTGGCCCGGCTGCCTGACCGACCGACAGTGAAGACCGGCAGGTTCTCCTGTAAAATAATGGTGGTCGGAAATTGGCCATTCATGCGCGCGTGAAGGATCTGTTCCTGAATGGCAAATGACGGCGCATACGCCATCGATCCCAAGTCGAGCCAGTAGGTCATCTGTTTTTCTCTTCGCATCAATAACGACCCATCTTAACAGAATTCCCGGCTTTACTTCTGCCGATACCTGCCGATAGTGAGCGTTTACGCCTACAGCGGCCTTCGGGAGTGGCCGTGGCTATGGTAAAGGGCACAATGCCCCGCCGCATTGTTGATATAGCGTCTGAAGATCGCCGTTGAGTTGGGCAAAAATGTAAACCGGCGCGCAACCTGGGTACTCGGTCACATTTTTGGCCAGTTTCATTGCTTCTTCCACTTTTCCTTTGCTCGGGAAATATTTCCAGCAATCTCCGGTTATGAATAGATGCCTGTTTTCCACCCATGCGGGTTTAAAATCAGGCACTCCGCCTGCCAGGATATATATTTCTCCCGTCTTATCGATGAAATCTTTGGTGTTCATGTTGTTCTTGAAATTGTCCAGGGCGCCGCGGATGTTGACAAAGCAGCCGGGACACGTTTGCTGAATGATCACGTGGACGCCGGGAATAAAGCCCGTGGGGTCGTTCATGGATCGTTTGAAAAAGGTGCGGACTTCGGAAATCGGGGTGCCGACTACCTCAATATTCTCAATCTCCCGCTCGCCCAGACCCTCCGTGGCGGCAATCCGCACGGCCGGTATTTCTACGGTTTCAAATCCCATCACGTATGCGGTCACGGCGTCCACGGCCACCGTTTGCCGGCCGGCAATGAAGAGGTTCATTTCCACCGGCGATCCGGCGTGCGGCCCTTGACCCTCCATGGCAATGACGGCGTCCACCAGCGTCAAATCGGCCTCCCGCACTCGCAGGAGATCGGCGCATTTTTGCCCCAGGTCCAGGCGGTGTACGTCCTGTTGCTCTCCACTGGGGTGGACGTTAGGGATGATGCCCTGCCAATTTTTTACCCCCAGGGTAACCGTCCCGGCCAGATGGGTCTTCATTTTGGGAAGGTTGATCACCCGGTCTGCGTCCAGGAAGGGTTTGAAGACCTTGGCGTGGCGGTATAGCCTGGCGCCGGCTATTTCCACATCTACCAGCTCCTCTTCGTCAAAAAATATGATCCGGTCGGCGCCGCCTCGCTCTGCCGCCGCCCGCATCCCCGAGGCCTCGAAGGCCGGCCGGGCCCGTCCCACATGCTGGCCTAGCGAGGGATTGTCGCCAATCCAGATTTCTTTGGCTTGCGAATTTTCCTTCAGATAGGCAATGAGCGCTTCAATCACCCGGGGGTCAACGACGGAAAAGCTCTCCGGGGGGGCTTGGAAGGCCAGGTTGGGTTTGATCAGGACGGTTTCTCCCTTCTGGATGATGTTATCAATCCCCCCCACCGCAAGCTGAATG
>JAHIMW010000020.1 GCA_018896355.1 Pseudomonadota bacterium | reverse complement strand
TTCTCATGGAAACCTCCTTCTGGTCTGTTTCTGGGCGAGACCATCTCGACCCAGCCGCTTGCATCAACAAGCCTACTGTACCACCAGGAGGTTTCCTTTCAACCAAGATTACTTATGCATTCAAACATAATACAGATTCCCGGCAGGCCAATTCATTATTTGGTATTATGTACCTGAATTTCCCGAAGATCATAAATCAAGCCGGTCACAAGAGGGGATGCTTGAAAATCAGCGGGCGAAAACGATATTTGCTCAGATCAACCACCACAAAATGTCCCGGCAATCGATCTCCATGTTTCGCGATCAGCGCTTCCAAACGCGGCCATTTCTCATGTCTTTCCTGGACATCAATGCGAATCAGAATTATTCCACAGGCAGGCTTCTTCAGACGATAAACGAGTTCCCCGAAATCCTTGTCCTCCGTCAACAAGATGCGACCTTCAACAAAGGCGGTTTGCAAGACTTCATCATCGGAGATGCCCGCCCGTCGTTCAAGCACGTAAGCGACATCGTGATCATCAGCCCGGAGGCTGGCGACGATGCCGGCATCGCAACACTCATCGGCAAGAAATTTCACTTCTTCACCATTTATCCGAAAGCGATCTGTTCGTCGGCAAGGTAATCGGCGGCAAACGCCTGGGCGGAATAGATGTCCTCACGGGTCAGATGTGGATGATCCTTGATAATCTCCTCGATGGTCATACCGCCTGACAGTTTTCTGAGAATATGCTCCACTGTAATCCGCGTGTTCTTGATTACGGGTTTTCCAAACATGATCTTCGGATTCATTTCAATCTTTTCATATGTCTTCATAGATCCCTCCATGATCCTTGCATACTGCCCTTTGCAATAAGATATTTGTGGATCATTATACACCTTTTTCACTCCACCGTCTAAAAAATCATCTTGTCGCCGGATACTCTCTCCGGCCGGATAATCGGGGGACATCCATGATCCGTATCAACCGGATGAACCGTTGATTAGGTTACACCCGGGCAAGCCGAAGAAGTCTGTGCTTTGGTAACGTGATTTGGAATAGCTTTATATGGCCGTTTGCCTTAGTAGCGGAACAGGGCGGCCAGGTCGCTGTTGTCCGGCATCTTTTCCGGGGGGAGTGTAAACACCGTCCCTCCATTCAGGAATGTCTGTATGGCCGCGATCTCCAGAAGATCCTCGCTCGCAGTCCCTTCCTGATCATGTCTTTGGACGGCGCCGCCCTCCCCGTCGTAGGTTCCCCACTGCCGGCGGCCCGAGGCGACCAGAAGGAGACCGACCCGCCCGTGATGGGCGGCGGGAACGATCTCCCGGCTATCGGCGGAGGTCAGACCGGTTCCCGACGATTGTCGGTACTGCGCGACGGCGTCGTGTTCGGCCTTCTGAAAGTAGGGGCTGATGATTTTCAGGGTCGCCTGGTGGAGCGTCTCCGCGCTGACTCCCTGCGGATTTCCCGGGATCCCCTCTTCGATCAAAAGCGGGTAGGTGTTGGCCTCGCGATAGATGGGGAAGAGATAGTCCACCCCGGCGAGGACAAGGGGCGCCCGTTCGTCCTTGAGAAGGTCGTGGAGACCCCGGTCGATCAGGCGGAAGTATTTCAGGAGGTTGTCCTTGGTGTCGTCGAGCTCAGCGCCGTGACCGGAGACCATCGTCGAATGGTCTCCGCCTCCCGCCGCGCCGGTGCGGAAGCGGATCTGTTTCCCGAGTTCGTCGTACTGGAGCGCCTCGGCGATGCTGCCCGGAACCGATTCCAGTTCAATTTCCTGTATATTCTTCCCCATTCCTTCGAGGAGCCGGACCTCTTTCTGGCTGAGGGCGAGGATATAGAACCGTTTATCGCCGCCGAGGAGCGACAGGAGAGGCTTGACATGAAAATGGTCGGCGACGACGACAAGTTCGCCGAAGGCCTCGGGAAGGCAGAAGGAGCGGAAGAGACCGGCGGAGATAAAGAGTGCCAGACCGTCGCTTTGCCGCCGCCAGAAGAGGACATTTCCCGGTAGCGCCTGCGCAGGCTCCATGAGGGTCTTGATCTCCTGGGGGCGCAGACCTCCGGCCAGCAGCTTTTCTTCCGCGCTGCGCAGCTGGTTTCTCAACCGGATCTGGTTCTGCTGACTCTCCGCGCCGGTGCGAAAGGTGGGCATAAAAATCGAAACGCACCATCCCTGTTGTTTCCCCAACAAAGTCTTGAGCTCATCCTGCGATAATGTATTCATTTGGCCGTCTCCCTTCTCATGGTTAATGAATATAAAATCTGTCGAAACAAAGCAAATCATTTCTTGCCCGTTTGGGGCGGTACATGGTAAGGCCCTGCCGGAAGATTTCGGGATTTCGGGTGCGGAGATCCGTCAACAAGGTTGCCTGCGATGACATTGGGTAAAGAGACCGGCGATGTTTCCGGAAAAAGGGTTTCAGGCGTGGACTGGAACGATTGGAAATGGCAATTCCGGAACCGCATCCGCTCCATGAGACAACTGGCTGCCATTCAGCGGAGGCCGGTTGCGTCACTCGCCCCATGCCGACCCGTGCTCCGGACCTACCCGATGGCAATCACACCCTACTATCTGTCGCTTCTGGATCCCGCCGATGAAAACGACCCGCTGCGCCGGCAGTGCTTTCCCGATCCCCGCGAACTCACCTTCTCTTTGGGCGGGGTCCCCGATCCGCTTGCGGAGGATAGGGACATGCCCGTTCCCGGGTTGATCCATCGCTATCCCGACCGCTGTCTCGCGGTCGTTGCCGGAACCTGTGCCGTTTACTGCCGGCATTGCAACCGCAAGCGGATGTGGCGCGCGGATAAGCCGGGGAGAACGCGGGAAAGATTGCAGGCGATGGTGGATCATGTGGCCCGGACGCCGGCCCTGCGGGAGGTGATCGTCTCCGGCGGGGATCCGCTGCTGATTTCCGAGCCGCTTCTGGATTGGTTTCTGGGGGCCCTCCGCGCAATTCCCCATGTGGAGGTCCTCCGCATCGGGAGCAGGGCGCCGGTCACGCTGCCGATGCGGATCACGCCGGAACTCTGCGCGATGCTGAAGCGCCACCGCCCTCTCTGGTTCAATACGCAGTTCAATCACCGCCGTGAGATTACGGAAGAATCCACGAGGGCCTGCGAGATGCTTCTTGCGGCCGGGATTCCCGTCGGAAATCAGTCGGTCCTGCTGAAGGGGGTGAATGACGACTACGATTCGATGCGGGAACTGCTCTACGGGCTGGAGCGGATCTCGGTTCGTCCGTACTATCTGTTTCAATGCGATCCGGTCCAGGGAACGGACCATTTCCGGGCGGAGATCCGGACCGGCATGGAGATCATGGAGCGACTCTGGCGGAACATCTCCGGGCTCTGCCTGCCCCGCTACGTTCTGGACTGCCCCGGCGGCAGGGGAAAGATCCCCCTCCAGCCTTTCTCCCTGCTGCCGGAGAATAAACATTGTTTTGACAAAACAGCACAGATGGATTAGGAAATACGCCAGGATGTGTGGACGGATTACTCCGCCCATCCTGGAAGAGCAAAGGGCGGTGAGGCGTTCGGCCGAAGCGATTCGATAAGGAGAATGAAATCCCATGTACACAGCCAGTGATTTGCGAAAAGGACTGCGAATCAAAATCGAAAACGACCCCTACATCTTGACGGAATTCAATTTCGTCAAACCGGGCAAGGGCCAGGCCCTCTACCGCTGCAAACTGAAGAATATGGTCAACGGGAACCAGTTCGAGAGGACGTTCCGTTCTGTGGACGTATTTGAGGCGGCCGATCTGCAGGAAAAGAGGATGCAGTACCTGTATAAGGAAGAGGGAAAGTACTGCTTCATGGACAATGAGAGCTACGAGCAGATTTTCCTCAGCGAGGATCAAGTCGGCGAGGCGAAGAATTTCCTCCTCGACAACATCGAAGCGGAGATACTCCTGTTCGAGGACCGGCCGCTCGGCATCAGCCTTCCCAATTTCATCGACGTGATCGTGACCAAGGCCGATCCCTGGGCAAAGGGCGATTCCGTGTCGGGAAATACCAAGCCGGTAACCATCCAGACGGGCTATCAGCTTCAAGTCCCCCCTTTCATCGAAGAAGGGGAAAAGATCCGGATCGATACACGCAGCGGCGAGTACCTGACCCGTGTCAAGGGATGACTTTTTCGAAGAGCAACAAAGGATGATTGAGGATGATTCATGGAAGCTGACCGTCCGGGCGGATACCCTGCGGTTGCGGGCCCGGATGATACGGGCCATACGCCGTTTCTTCCTGGATCGGAATTTCCTCGAAATTGAAACCCCCCTCCGAATACCGGCGCCGGCGCCGGAATCGCACATCGACGCCGTTGCTTCGGGTGCGTGGTTCCTGCATACCTCCCCGGAATTGTGCATGAAGAGGCTCCTCGCGGCGGGTTATTCGCGGATCTTCCAGATCTGCAAATGTTTCCGGGCGGGAGAGAGGGGCGACCGTCATCTGCCGGAATTTACGATGCTCGAGTGGTATCGCGCGGGGGCCGATTACCGGATCCTGATGGACGACTGCGAGGCACTGATCAACACGGTTGCCCGGGAAATCGGCCTGGACGGCGTCGTCTCCTGGCAGGGACGGAGGATCGGCCTGGAGGCGCCGTGGAAAAGGATCTCCGTCCGGGATGCCTTTGCGCGGTATGCAACGATCAGCGCTGCCGAGGCGCTGAGCACGGATCGTTTCGATGAGCTCCTCGCCTGTGAGGTTGAACCCCGTCTTGGCATGGATGTCCCCGTTTTCCTGTATGATTATCCGGTGGAGCAGGGCGCCCTCGCGAGGGTGACGGAAGGGGATCCGGGGATAGCCGAACGTTTCGAACTCTATATCGCCGGGATGGAGCTGGCCAACGCCTTTTCCGAGTTGATCGATGCCGGAGAGCAGCGCCGGCGTTTCGAGGAAGCCTCCCGTAACCGTCAGCGTAAAGGCAGCCCCGTCTATCCTATGCCGGAACGATTCCTTCAGGCCCTTCCGCGGATGTCCCCCTCCGCAGGCATCGCGCTCGGCGTCGACCGCCTCGTCATGCTCTTCGCCGACAAGCCCCGGATTGATGATGTGGTCGCATTTACACCCGAATCGCTGTGATCTCCCGCCTCCCGTCTTGTTTCGCACCGGCCCGGCGGATTGATCGGGCCTTGACAAGCCCCGACTTTTCCATTAGAGGTAGTGCCATATTTTTCATCTTGGATCATAAAGGAGATTAAACGTGAAAGAAGCGTCGTCCGTTGCCGCAATGAATCTGGGGGGGAACTTTCATGGTTCTCTTTTCGACATGGTTGTTCACGCGGGATTTGTCGTGCAACTGGTCCTGCTGCTCCTCTTCCTCTTCTCCGTCGTTTCCTGGGCCATTATCCTGATGAAGTACGTCAATATCCGGAAAATCCGGAAGGAGAACAGCGCATTTTTGAGTGTTTACATGAAAAGCACAAAATTGTCGGAGATCTTCCCCGAAGCGAAAAAGTTCCAGAATTCGACGCTGGCGGAGGTTTTCCGGGGGGGGTATACCGAACTCGTGAAGATCACCAGGGTGTTACGGGGAACCCCCACGGTCAAGGACGCCGTGGAAGCGGCTGGTCCGGTTCTGGAGATCGGGGGGATCGATAATGTGGAGCGGGCGCTGAACCGGGCCTGCGGGACGGAAACGACCAAACTGGAGTCGGCCCTCGGGTTTCTGGCGACCACCGGAAGCGCCAGCCCTTTCATCGGTCTGTTCGGAACCGTGTGGGGGATCATGGAGACCTTCAAGTCGATCGGCGCCCGCGGTTCGGCGACGCTGGCCGTCGTGGCGCCGGGGATCTCGGAGGCGCTCATCGCAACGGCGGCGGGTCTCGCGGCCGCCATCCCGGCGGTCATCTTCTACAATTACTATCTGAACTGCATCAAGGGCATGACCCTCGAGATGGACAATTTTGCCTCGGAACTGCTGAATATTGTTGAGCGGTTTTATGTAAAGCGATAAATGCCATGAGATACGCGAAACGCAGAAATAACCATGACGACCGGCCGATGTCGGAAATCAATGTCACCCCCCTTGTGGACGTGATGCTTGTTCTGCTGATCATCTTCATGGTGACGGCGCCGATGCTTCAGATGGGGATCGATGTCAACCTGCCCCGCGTCAAGGCAAAAAGCATCGATGTCGCGGAGGAAAAGCTGGTGCTGACGATCAACGGCGCCAAGGAGATCTTCCTCAACAAGAGCCGGACGCCGCTTCCCGATCTCGGTACAAAACTGCAACACATTTTTGCGTCGCGGATCGAGCGCGAGGTCTATATGCGGGCGGACCGGAACGTTCCTTACGGATTTGTGGTCGAGGTGATGGCGGAGGTGAGAAAGGCCGGCGTGGACAAACTGGGGATGATCACCGAACCGCCCGAGGAGCATCGATGATCTCTGAACGGACGGGCAGGGAGAGCAGCGGGCGGGGCCGACTGAACGGCATGATTTTCATTTCCCTGCTGTTCCATGCGGCGGTCCTCTCCCTCCTTTTCTTCTCCCCTTCGTTTCCCTCGCCGAAGCTGACCTTCGGACCGGTCTACACCGTTGCCTTGGTGAACTTTTCCGGGAAAACCCTGGAACAGAAAGGTGTCGCGGCCGGAGCGAAGGAGCTCATGGAAGCAGGCCGTTCCGAGACGGTCCTCAGGAAGCGCCTGAAGGCGGAACCGGTCATTCCGATCCGCAGCCTGGAGAGCCGAAAGAAACAGGACCGGACCCTGGAAAAGGCGATGGAGGAAATCCGGAAGCGTGCCGCCGCGGCCGAGCCGACCCCGAAACCGCAGACGAAGGCCGGTTCGGACGCGAAGGCCATGCCGGAAGCAAAGGCCGGTCCGGCGTCTCCGCTGCCCGCCGGGGATGTCGACATGAACGCAAAAATCAATGCCTACTACGCGACGATCTGGTTCCGGATCAAGAGAGGGTGGGCGCTTCCCCAAGGGATTCTATCGGGAGATGTGCTGGAAACGGTGATAGATGTAACCATCCTCCGCAGCGGGGCGGTTACGGATGTGAACTTTGAAAAACGGTCGGGGAACCGCTTTTTTGATGAATCCGCCCTGAAGGCGATCCGGAAGGCGAGCCCCTTCCCGCCGCTGCCGGCGTGGGTCGGCGAAGCCAGCCTCGACGTGGGGATACGGTTTCACTCGTCTGAATTGAGGCCCTGAAAGTCTGTTGTTGGAAAGGGATGTCTGCATGCACAATCTGAAGCCTCCGGCGGTTTTAGCCCTGCTTCTGCTCCTGCTGTTCTCCGCCGGCCCCGCCTGCGGAAAGGTCTATATCGACATCGATTCCCCGTCTTTCCAACAATTTCCGATCGCCGTTGCCGATTTCAAACCCCTCCAGCCCTTCTCTGAGAATGAAAAGCTATCTCTGCTGTTTTCGGACACGCTCTCCCGCGACCTTGCGCTGACGGGCTACTTTCATCTGCTGGACCGGAAGGCCTTCCTGGAGGATCCGAAACAGGCGGGAATCACGTCGGAGGGTATCCGCTTTGAAGACTGGACGGTGATTGGCGCCGAATATCTTGTCAAGGGGGGATTTCAGACGGACGGCCGCGAGCTGGTCGCCGAGTTTCGTCTGTTTGATGTGGTGCGGGGGGAACTTGTCGTCGGGAAGAGGTATGCCGGAAAGTCCGGGGATCATAACCGGATGGTCATGCAATTTGTCAACGAGATCCTTCTGGTCCTGACCGGCGAAACAGGGCTGTTCGACACGCGGATCGCCTTCGTCAGGAAGGGCGCGGCCTCCGCGGAGATCCATACAATCAATTTCGACGGTTCCGACCTCCGCCGGGTTACAAACTACAACGCGTTGACCCTCTCACCGCGCTGGTCCCCGGACGGCCGGTTTTTGGCCTTCACCTCCTATAAGGAAGGCAACCCGGACATCTATCTCCGGGATCTGGAGAGCGGGTCCACGCGGAAGATCGGTTTCTATCCGGGGCTGAACCTGCCCGGTTCCTGGTCCCGCGACGGGAAAAGGCTTCTGGTGACCCTCAGTCGGGATGGGAACCAGGAGATCTATGACATGAACGTGGAAAACGGCCTCCTTCTGCGCCTGACCCGTGATTTCTCCATCGATGTTTCTCCCGTCCGTTCCCCGGACGAACGGCGCATCGCCTTCGTTTCCAACCGCAGCGGTTCCCCGCAGATCTACATCATGGATGCCGACGGCGCCAATGTGCAGCGACTGACCTATCTGGGCAATTACAACACCTCCCCCGCCTGGTCGCCGAAGGGGAAAAAGATCGCCTATGAGGGGTCCGTCAACGGCGGCTTTCAGATCTTTGTGATCGATGCGGAGGGGGGCGACCCCCAGCAGTTGACTTTTAAGGTGGGAGACCATGAATCCCCCTCCTGGTCGCCGGACGGGAGGTATCTGGCCTATAGCGTCCGGGGGTACGGCCGCAGCCGAATCGAGATCATGAATGCGGGCGGACAGGGTGTGAGGGTTCTCCATGAGGACAAAGAGACCAGCCAGAGTCCCTTCTGGTCTCCCCATCTGCGCTGATTTCAAAATTATTCAATTTTCCGGTTGATTTTTACGGGGAGAAGTGATTTACATATGGGTACGGATTTATTAAACCCCTGAAACAATATTGATTAAAGAAAGGAGAACTACGATGAAAAGAAGTTTCGTATGGTTTGGGCTGATGGCCCTGGTTTTATCTCTTTCCGTTTCATGGATGACCGGTTGTGCCAAGAAGGCGACTCTGCAGGAAGGGGCCGTGGTTACCCAGGAGCAGAAGGCGGTTGCCCAGGCGCCGGCGGTCGTTGCGGCGCCGGATGACTCCGCGGCCCGGGAAAGAGCCCTGCGCGAGCAGGCCCTACGCGAGCAGGCCCTGAGGGATCAGGCGGCCAGGGAAGCGGCCGAGAAAGCGGCCAGGGAGGCGGCAGAAAAGGCGGCCAAGGAGGCGGCCGACAGGGCCAAGAGGGAAGCCAAGGAAAAAGCCGCAGCGATTCTCAGGGAACTGCAGATTGCGGACATCAACTTTGATTTCGACAAGTACAACCTCAAACCCGAGGCCCAGGAAATTCTGAAGAATGGCGCCCCGGCGTATCTGAAATACAGGGATTACAAACTCGTGATCGAAGGGCACTGCGACGAGCGGGGCACCGCCGAATACAACCTGGCGCTCGGCGATAAGCGGGCGACGGAAGCCGCGAAGTACCTTTCCGATCTGGGCGTCGACAAGGAAAGAATCAAAACCATCAGCTACGGCAAGGAGATGCCGCTGGATCAGGGCCATGACGAGGCGGCCTGGGCGAAGAACAGACGGGCCCATTTTGTCATTTTCCCGCCGGTGAAGTAAAAGTTCTGAAGAGCGGTTCTGTGAGTCCCGCCTTGAAGCGGGATTCACAGAACTCTTGTGTTTGTTCTCTCCGCACCGGTCCGGTTCCGTATCCCTGACCGGTTTGAAAACGGTTGCAGAGGAAAGAATCTTGCGAAGGTATCGGTCCATCTTTTTTTTAATCTCGCTCCTGTCTGTGGTGGGATGCGCCACGACAGACGATCTGCGACGGGTTCATGGAGATCTTGCCAGGCAGATCCAGGTGACGAATGAGAAGATCGTCTCTGTGGAGCAGGGATGGGCGCCGCTGAAGGATGATCTAAAGAATGAGATCGAGGGGTTGCGCAAAGAGATTGCGAAAACCAACGAAGCGATCCCACGCCTCAGGGGAAACCAGGCGGAGGGACGCGCGGAAATCACCGAAATCCGGGAGCGGCTCCAGCAGATCCGGGGAACGATCGATGGTCTCCGGAAGGAGCTCTCCACCGCTTCCTTGAGGACGACCAAGCGGGAAGAGGAGGAGAAGATTCTCCGGGAGAAACTGGACAACCTGGACAAACTGACGTTCAGAATCAACTTTATCGAAAATTTTCTGGGAATTGGCAAGAAGGATGAACCTGCCGAATCCCCCGCGGAAAAGGCCGGGAAAAAGGCGCCCGCGGCGAAGGATACGGCCGGCATCGGAAAGACGGACAAGGAATCCCTCTATGCAGCGGCCTATGGGTTCTTCAAGGAGGGGAAGTATGAGAAAGCTCGGGAATCTTTTGAAAACTTCCTTAAACAGTACCCCGATACCGAATTTTCCGACAATGCCCAGTTCTGGGTCGGCGAGTGCTACTATTTCGAGAAGAAATATGAAAAGGCGATCGTTGAGTACGACAAGGTGACCAAGAACTTCCCGGAGGGGAACAAGGTTCCCTACGCCCTTCTGAAACAGGGCATCTCCTTCCTGAAATTGGGGGATAAGGCGAGCGCCAAACTACTCTTGCAGCAGGTTACAAAAGATTTTCCCAATACGAGTCAGGCCCGGATCGCGCGGGCGAAGCTCCTCGAGATTAAATAATTATAACCGCTCAGTAGCCAGAATTCAGAATATTGAAGCAGTACAGGACTCCAGCGACTTGCTGCCTTCTCCAGATGGATGTCCCTTTTGCAATATAATCCAGTCTTGAAAATCATTGGCGAATCTCCTTTTTTATTCTGACTCCTGTCTCCTAAATTCTGACCCTTTATGGATCGAGGAGAATCGGGGTGGTCCCCTCCGGGAGCGGGAGCTGGAAGGATTCGGCGTCGGCGGCGATTGGTCGAAGGTCCGTGTAGCGGAGACTCAGCGCAACCATTCCATTTCCGGTGATCGTCAGCCGCTGCGGCATGAAACCTTCTCCAACAAGGGCGTGTTCCGCAAAAGCGGCTTCATAAACGACGTTTTCCCCTTCCGCAAACGTCCGGATCCGGACAAGCCGGTTGCCGGAAGGATCGATCCACAGCGATCGGGTCCGGCGATCCGATGCGTATGAATCGACACGGTAATACCTTTCCTCTTGTTCTCCGCGCAATGCGGGCGACTCCTCCCGATTGTCTGGAGCGATGCCCATCAGCAGAGAGATCATCTCGGCAGCCGGCATGAAGATGGGGAAAAAACGTGAGATGTTCTGCGGAACGGCCCGGCCGGTGTAGAATGCTTTCTTCCCGGGGAGATAGACGCGGAGTTCGTCTTTTGCCACCGAGAGGAAAAAATCCGGGGGCCCCAGCAGGGGAATCGATTCCACACGGAGAAAGTCTGGTCTTTTCATCATTACCGCGATTTTCAGCGGGTATCGCTCGCCTTGGCGGTTGATTTCGATCCGCGCCGTGGCCGTGAAAGTCTGATCGGCCGGGGCGGACGCCGCAAGCGCGCGGAGGGCGGCCTCGGGAGAGGGATAGCGTGTCTGGAGGGCGGCGGGCCTTCGTCCGGCGCAACCTGAGAGGAGGAGACCGAAGGCCGCGATCCAAATCAGCATCGAAATGCGCTGCTGGAGAGGTCGAACGGTTGATATCATTTTATTCATGGTTTCAGGGGATCGCCAGTCCGGGATCAGGGGGTCTTCTTCCGCTGCAGGTCGTCGAATTTGTTCTTCAGGAGGTTGTTCCCGGGATTGAAACGGATCGCCTTTTCGTAGGCTTCGGAAGCTTCCCGGAATTGCCCGGTCCGGACATAGACATCCCCCAGATGTTCGAGAATCGCCGCATCTTCCGGCAGCGCCTCCACCGCCTCCTTCAGATATCGGACCGCCTCTTCCAGTCTGTTTGTTCGGAAACAGACCCAGCCCAGCGAGTCGATCATGTATCCGTTCCCCGGTTTCAGTTGGAGCGCCTTGCGGATCATCCGCTCCGCCTCGTCCAGATGGATCCCCCGGTCCGCATACATATAGCCGATGAAGTTCAGGGCTTCCGCATGCTCCGGCTCGATCTTCAGGACCGTCTTCATGGCCTCGACGCTCTGCTCGAACCGGTCGGTCTTTTCGAAGAGAACCCCGAGACTGAAGTGGAGATCGACACTGCCGGGATTGAGTCGCAGCCCCTCCCGGATAAGCTCTTCCGCGGTGGAATATTTTTTCTCTTCTTCATAGATCGAGGCGAGGAAGGCATAGAGAGCCGGGGCATCCCCCTTCTTCCGGATTGCCTGGAGGAGTGAATCGACGGCTTCGGACACCCGCTGCTGTTTTTTCAGGATCATCCCGATGCGGATCTGGGCGCTGCCGAACTGTTCCGCAGAGGCCGGGATCTGCCGCAGGGTTTCCAGGGCCTTCACGTCGTCCTTGATCTCTTCATAGGTTGTGCCGAGAAGATAGATGATCCGGTATTCCATCGGGTATTCCTGTATCAAGGCGGAGAATTTTTCGATCGCCTTTTCGTGCTGGCCCCGTTCCAGGTGTAGGAGACCGATGGTCATCCGCACCTCCCGGTTCCGGTCATCCAACGCCAGGGCCGCTTGGAATGCATTCTCCGCCTCATCATAACGCTGTTCCTGGAGGTAGAGTTCCCCCAACTTGATTCTGGCCTGCAGCCGGGCGGGGAAGAGATCGATGAAATTCCGGTACACCTCGATCGCCTGGGGGATCTTCTTCTGCCGTTCATAAAGGACGGCGAGTTCGATCATGGCCGACTCGATATGGGGCCGGAGCGAAAGGGTTTTCTTGAATCCTGCCTCTGCCTCGTCGTATCGCTTCATTTCAGCCAGGATCCGAGCCAGATAGTAGTTCCCCATGAAGTGTTCGGGCTCGATCTTGAGGAGCTCCTGGAACGCGGCGGCGGCCTCGTCGAGCTTTTTCATTTCGGCGAGGCTCGTTCCGAGATAGAAACGGGCGGCCGTCGTCTTCGGGTCCAGCCCGATCACCCGTCGGTATTCCGCGGCGGCGCTCGGGTAGTCCTTCCGGCTCAGGTAGAGACCGCCGAGCAGCAGACGCGTATCGATATCGTCCGGATACTCCTGCAGGATCTTTTCACAGATCATCATTGCTTTCGCCGCATCCCCCTTTCCCGTGTAGAGCGATGCGAGTTCTTTCGCGAGATAGGGGGAGGACGGATCGAGACCGATAGCCTCCTCCATCTCCCGGATCGCCTCCTCCATGTTTTCATTAAGGGCATGCAGGATGGCGATGCTGTAGTGAAAACCGGCCCCTGCGGTTGAAGCGGCCGTGACCGGTGTCGTTGCAGCATTCTCCCGCACGGGGAGGGCGGCGCACCCTGAAAGCATCAGAATCACCGGGAAAAACAGACTTGTTTTACGGAAGAACAACCTTATCATTTCAATCTTTCCTTCCTGCCTGAAGCTTTATCGCCTGCTGCAAGTGCATTTCGATTCTCTTCCGCGGATGTTTCCAAAAAGGTCTTTAGGGTCACCAGCCGCCTCCCTTCCGCTTGCCAGCGGGGCAGCGCATTCCTGAGCGCCCGCACGGTTTCCGGATGGGGATGGCCGATCATCAGGACCGGCTTGCCATTCGCCCCTTCCCGGCGGGATGGGCCGGTCAGGTTTTCCATGGCGGCCGCATAACCCGAGAGATGGTCGATGAAGAGGTTTCTTGCGGCGAACCGGACGCCCGTCCGCTGCGCCGCCTCCTTTCCCCGGGAATCCGGGGTGGTCCGGCTGTCTACGAAGTAGAGGCCCCTCTTTTCCAGTTCCTCCATAACCAAGGTCAGGCGGGCCTCATCCTCCATGAACCGGGACCCCATGTGGTTGTTCACCCCGGAGACATAAGGAACGGCAGCCAGGTTCTCCTGGAGCTGTCTCCGGATCTGCCTCTCGTCCATATCGACCATCAGAGCCCCTGCGCCGGGCGATTCCTCCGGGTAGGAATGGGGTTCCATCGGCAGGTGAAGGAGGATCTCCTTGCCGGCTGCGTGGAGAAATCTGGCCGCCTCTGCGGCATGCGGGGTGTGGGGAAGAATGGCGAAGGCTATCGGCGCCGGTATCCCGGCCAGTTCTTCCACGATCCGGAGATCGAAGCCGATGTCGTCGATGATGACGGCAATCGGTTGGCCCTGTTGCCCTGCCGTCGGCGCTGCCCGTTCCGCCGCCTCCCGTGCCGGTGTTTTTGGGGTCAGCGCCTTTCCCGGCGCTTCCTTCCGGGGGCTTTGCCGGGTAACGGACAGAGGGGACACATTGCCGCAAGGTGTCCCCCGCTCCACCCGTTCAAAGAAAAGGACGACCGCCGCAATGCATGCGGCGGCGAAGATCACAGATAATAACGGCAATCGTTTCACGTTGCTTAAAGAACCTGCTGGGGACACCTTGCCCCAAGGTGTCCCCTTTTACACCTTGCCCCAAGGTGTCCCCTTTTACACCTTGCCCCAAGGTGTCCCTGTTCACACCTTGCCGTAAGGTGTCCCTGTTTCCCTGATGCCGCATCGTGTCCCCAGTTCCCTGGTCACCCCTTCATGTTCTTTTTCAGGATATCCCAGCTCTTGAGAATATCGATCGCATTCTTCAACTGGTTGTCCTTGTCCAGATTGTCCTTCTCCTTTTTCGCATCGTCCACTTTGACGTCGTTCTCCGTCGGTGATTTGATGTGACCTTTCAGATCCCTCTCCCGGAGCATATGGTTCTCGGCATTTGCCTTTTCTTCCGCCTTTTCTTCCGTCGGCCGGATCTGTTTCACCATGATGTCGGGTGTGATCCCCTCCGCCTGGATGGAGCGCCCCTTCGGGGTGTAGTATTTGGCCGTCGTCAGTTTCAGGGCTGCTCCATTCTCCAGCGGGATGACCGTCTGCACGGAGCCCTTGCCGAAGGTCTGCGCCCCCAGGATCACCGCCCGCCCGTTGTCCTGCAGGGCGCCGGAGACGATCTCCGCGGCGCTGGCCGTTCCCTCGTTGACGAGGACGACGATCGGGCAGATCGGTTCATCCCCGTCGTCCTTGGCTACCGCCTTGCTCTCCATTGTCTTGGCGCGGCCGCGTGTGGAGACAATGATCCCCGACTTCAGAAAGGCATCCGATACTTCCACGGACTGGTTAAGCAGCCCGCCGGGATTGTTCCTCATGTCCACTACGATTCCCTTCAGCGGGTGGGCCTTCGCTTCGATCTCCCGGAGGGCCTTTTTCAGGTCGTCTCCCGTCCGTTCCTGAAACGACGCAATCCGAATGTAGCCGATTTGGTCGTCATAGACCTTCGACTTGATGCTGCGAATCTTGATCGTGCTGCGGGTAATCTCGATCTCCTTCGGCTTGGCCAACCCTTCGCGCATGATTGTGATGGTCACCTTGGTGCCCTTGGCCCCCCGGAGTTTCTTGACGGCTTCCATGATCGTGATGTCTTTGGTCGATTTTCCGTCGATCCGGATGATCTGATCGCCCGACTTGACCCCGGCGTTGTAGGCGGGCGTGTCCTCGATCGGCGACACGACGGTTAGCACGTCCTTCACGAGGGTGATTTCGATCCCGATCCCGCCGAAACTTCCACGGGTGTCCACCTCCAACTCCTTGTACATCTCTGCCGTCATGAAACTGCTGTGGGGATCGAGAGATTTGATCATCCCATTGATGGCCCCCTGCAGCAGTTTATCCGTCTCCACCGGTTCCACATAGTTCTTTTCGACCATGTCGAAAACTTCGCTGAAGGTTTTGAGGCTCTTGTAGGTGCTGCGGTCGATGGCCGAGACGCGGCTGTCGCCGTATGGGCCGAGAATGAGCAGAACCAGAAAGGCGACAATAAAAGGCGCCTTCTTGCCGAAAAAGGTATTCATCGATCTATCCTCCACAGTTGAAGCGCAATTGAACAAATTTGCTATACGATATCACTATTGTTATTAAAAATTCCATCACTTTTTCAATGCGGACGGGGGCCGCTCAACGTTCAGCATCCTGCCGGAAATTCAATGATTGAGGCGTAGGCCGGCTAATTTCCGGGATTGTCGCGGAATCCCTTCCGCCGATGGCTCGGCGTCATTTCCGCATTGAAAAAAGAGTCGGGATCCAGGTGAAAATGATTTGCAGAAGCGCATTTTTGCGTATAATAGAAGTCCGGATCTTCAACAGAGGTGGATCGTGAATCGATGATCCGCCATGACAGGTTTCCCCGGAAACATTGTGAAGGCCCATGAAAGGAGGGAGTATGACCGAGCAGAACTGGCTGAGGAGACTCTCCAAGGCAAGGGATGATCGCTGGATAGGGGGGGTATGCGGAGGACTGGGAGAGCACACCCCAATCCCCTCCTGGACCTGGCGGGTGATCTTTTCGATACTCTTTTTATTCTTCGGCACGGGACTGCTGATCTATATCCTGTTGTGGATCTTCATGCCGAAAGAACCGCAGGATCCGGTCTTATAGGTTCAAATTAACGATCACGCGATGATCGACGCGAGAGGGAGAATCGAACATGCCCTATGGGTATAACGGTAAAATTTTAAGAGTGGACCTGACCTCCGGGACGGTGACGGTCGAAGAACCTGGAGAGATCGTTTACCGCACCTACCTGGGAGGCGGGGGGCTGGCTTCCTACTATCTGCTCCGGGAGCTCAAGCCGGGAATCGATCCGTTGTCGGCGGACAATATTCTGGTCTTTGCCTCCTCGGTGATTTCCGGGGCGCCGATCGCCGGCATGGTCCGTTACACCGTGGCGGCCAAGTCGCCCCTGACCGGGGCATACGGAGAGGCGGAGGCCGGCGGCTTCTGGGGTCCGGAGTTGAAATTCTCCGGCTTCGATGCGGTGATCATCAACGGAAAGGCGGAAAAACCTTCCTACCTCTGGATCAACGACGGCAAGGTCGAGATCCGATCGGCGGAAAAGATCTGGGGGCTGGAAACGGGCCCGGCCCAGCAGATGATCCGGGAGGAGCTCAAGGAGAAGCGGGCGCGGGTCGCGCTGATCGGCCCTGCCGGGGAAAACCTGGTGCGCTTTGCCTGCGTGGTCAACGAGCTGAAGCACATCAACGGCAGGACCGGTATGGGCGCGGTGATGGGTTCCAAAAACCTCAAGGCCGTTGCCGTCCGGGGAACGAAAAAAATGGATATTCATGATCCGGAAAAGCTTCGGGAGCTGTCCAAAAACCTGACGGAGCTGATCGGTCAGCACGGTCCGAGCAAGGTGTATCGCAAGTTGGGAACGCCTCAATTTGTCATGTCTTTGAACACACAAGGCATCCTGCCGACCCACAATTTCCGCACCGGCTTCTTTGAAGGGGCGGAAAAGATCAGCGGCGAGCGGATGACCGAGACCATCCTGAAGCGCGAAGAGGGCTGCTATGCTTGTTCGGTGCGCTGCAAACGGGTGGTGGAGGTTCCCTCCGGCCCCTATGCGACCTCAGGCAACTACGGCGGCCCGGAATACGAAACGCTGAGCTCCCTGGGATCTCTCCTCTGCATCGACGATCTGGCGGCCATCGCCAAGGGGCATGAACTGTGCAACCGTTACACGCTGGACACCATCTCCACCGGTGTGGCGATCGGTTTTGCGATGGAATGCTTTGAGAAGGGCATTATCACACAGGCTGATACGGAGGGGATCGAGTTCAGATTCGGGAACCCCGACGCAATGGTAAAGGGCATCGAGTGGATCGCCTTCCGCAAGCCGGGGCTGGGCGATCTTCTGGCAGACGGTGTCAGGACCGCGGCGGCCAGGATCGGCCAGGGCTCGGAGAAGTTTGCGCTCCACATCAAGGGGCAGGAACTGCCCATGCACGACCCGCGCGGGAAGATCGGCCAGGGGCTGAGCTTCGCCGTTTCGCCGACAGGCGCGGACCATGTAAGAGCCCCCCATGACACCCCTTTTCAAGCACCCGGACCCCATCTGGACAGGATCGCTCCGCTCGGCATCCTGGAGCCGGTTCCGGCCCGGGAGTTGGGACCGCGCAAGGCGCGCAACTTCACATATCTCCACTTCATCTGGTCGCTCTACGAATCCCTGGGGGTGTGCAACTTTGTGGCCGGCCCGGTGTGGGCGCTGAGCCTGGCCAAGCTCGTGGAGGTTGTCCAGGCGATCACGGGTTGGGAGACGAGCCTGTGGGAACTGCTGAAGGTGGGCGAGAGGACCGTGACAATGGCGCGGGTCTTCAACCTGC
>JAHIMW010000019.1 GCA_018896355.1 Pseudomonadota bacterium | reverse complement strand
CTTGACGGAGGGGGGCAATGAGTTATATCAATGACGCGTTGAGAAAGGCTCAAAAAGAAAAGGACAATCGTTATGAGCCATTCGGCGGCGTCATTGCCCCAAGCCCCGAGGGGCCGAATCGCCCGCGGAAACGGCGGGTCATTGCCGGTACGGCCGTGGCGCTGGTTATCCTGGTTTCCGCCGTCCTGCTCTTTGCCGTCTATGGCCAGCAGCAGCCGTCCGCCCGACCGAAGGGAGCGCCCACGCCCGAGGCGACCGTAGCGGAAAAGCCCGCACCAAAGGCCGCGGAAAAGGCCATCCGGCCGCCGGTGACGCGTGATGCGGATGTCCGGTATCAAGAGGCGCTGATCGCCCAGCGAGCGGGGGATCTCCGGCGAGCCGAGGCGCTTTATACGAAGGTCCTGGCGCTCGATCCCGGGCATGTGCGGACGCTGAACAATCTCGGGGTCGTTTACATGGGGCAGAAGAAGCGGGGAAAGGCGATCGCGGTCTTTGGCCGGGCTATTGTGCTGAAAAAGGATTACGTCGATCCGTATTACAACCTGGCCTGTCTCTACGCCCAGACGAACCAGATCGACGAGAGTCTCTGGTATCTGAAAGTCGCCGCGACCATCGACGGCGGTGTGATAGACTGGGTCAAAAAGGATGCCGACATGAAGAAGGTTGCTGCATCCCCGGAATTCAAGAAGATCATGGAGGGGCAGAAAAACTGATGCCGTTTGCACGAAAGATTCATGTTGTAGTCGCAATCCTTTTGGCTTTTTTCGCGATGCTGATCTTCCTGTCGCCGGGAACGGGTCTTGCGGCCCGCCTCGCCGGGGAGGAACAGCCGGTGACCACCACGCCGCCGGCGCCGTTGAAAACCCATAAACCGAAAGAAATCCGGGTGAAGACCGAAGCGCCGCCGCCCGCCTCGACCATCGCGGGGAAGCCGGCGGCGTCATCCCGGACGCCCGTTGCTCCTCGGGCGGTCTCCCCGGCCACCCCCGGCGGAGAGGCAGGGGTTCCCCAGGCCGCAACCCCGGAAAAATCCATGACGGGTAGTCCGGCGGGGAGCGCCCCGGCCCAGGATACCGGAAGACGCAGCCCGTTTACTCCCCAGGCCGGGACCCCGGCGACCACTTCTCCGTCTATTTTGCCGCCGGCCGGAGGGACGCCCTCCCCGGTTACAGCCGCGGCAGGTCAGAAACCGGCGGAGACTTCTCCGGCGCCCTCTCCTGCCGCTTCCCCGCAATCAGGCCGCTATGTGACGATTGATTTTGACAACGTCGATATCTCGGTTTTCATCAAGTTTGTGAGCGAGCTGACGGGAAAGAACTTCGTGATCGACGAGAAGGTCAGAGGGAAGGTGACGATCATCTCCCCGAAGAAGATCGCCGTGGATGAGGTTTACAAGCTGTTCGAGTCGGTCCTTGAGATCTACGGTTTTGCCACGGTCCAGGCGGGCGATGTGATCAAGGTGATTCCCGCCCTGGAGGCCCGGGGGAAGAATCTGGAGCTCCGGCTGAAGAGGGAGGAGATTGCGCCCGAGGACAAGATCGTGACGCAGATCCTCTCCCTCCAGCACGCGACCCCCGACGATATGAAGAAGGTGCTCGACCCGCTGATCTCCAAGACGAGCGTCATCCTCGCCTACCCGCCGACGGGGATGCTGATCATCACCGACGTTCTCTCCAACATCAAACGGCTCCAGGATATCGTGATCGCCTTCGACGTGGAGGGGGTCGGGGAGCTGATCACCTACGTTCCGTTGAAGTACGCTTCGGCGACGGAGATGGCCAAATCCCTGACGACGATCTTTCAGCAGCAGGCCGCCCCCGGCAGAAGGGTCATCGCCCCGATCAAGATTGTCGCGGATGACCGCACCAACGCGCTGATCATCCTGGCGGCGGAAAACGACACGACCAGGATCCGGGAGCTCGTGAACCTGATGGACAAGGAGATCCCCAAGGGGGCGGGGACCATCCGCGTCTATTACCTCCAGAACGCCAAGGCGGAGGACCTGGTCAAGGTCCTCACGGGCCTTCCCCAGCAGGCAAAACCGACCGACACCAAGGCGCCCGCTACGGCCACCGCGCCCGCCCTCTCCAAGAATGTCCAGGTCATGGCGGACAAATCCACGAATTCACTGATCATCACCGCCGATACGGCGGACTACCTCGTCATCGAGGATGTGATCCGGAAATTGGACATCACCCGGCCTATGGTCTACCTGGAGGGGTTGATCATGGAGGTGAACGCCGATAAAAGCTTCGGCGTCGGCGTCGAATGGAGCGCGCTCAAGGATGTCGGCGCCACGGGTATTGGACAAGACGGCTCCCGAAACGTGGGCGCGGTGGGATTCAGAGGCTCCTCCATCATTCCCCAGGTCAATGCGGCCGGTACATTTTCCATGCCGGGCGGTTTTTCCCTGGGCGTCATCGGTGCGGGGATTTCGATTGCTGCCGGGGGCACGACTGTTCTTTTTCCGAATATCGGCGCCGTCCTCCAGGCCTATCAGAACGACAACGACGTCCGGATCCTTGCGACGCCGCAACTGCTGACCCTGGACAACGAGGAAGCAGAGATCAAGGTGGGGCAGAACGTCCCCTACGTCACCCGCCAGGACACGACGATCGGATCGACGACCAACTACAGCAATTACGAATACAAGGACGTCGGCGTCACGCTCAAGGTGACCCCCCAGATTAACAAGGAAGGCTTTGTCCGGATGAAACTCGATCAATCGGTGACTAAGCTAGTTTCCCAGTCTGCCGCAGTTGATGATCTGGGTAATAAAGTGTTGACGCCGACGACCCTGAATCGCACCGCCAAGACGACCGTTGTGGTCAAGAGCGGGGAGACGGTCGTCATCGGCGGGATGATTCAGGACGATTCCTCAGAGGGAACCTACAAGGTGCCTCTCCTGGGCGACATACCCTTGCTGGGCTGGCTCTTCAAGTCCCGCGCCAAATCCAACCAGCGGACGAACCTCTTTGTCTTCATCACCCCCCGGATTATCGAGCAGCCGGAAGATGCCCGTAAAATCCAGGAGGAGAAGATGGATTACATGCGGACCATTCAGGAAGGCACGATCCGGACTGCGCCGCAGAAGAAAACGGAGGCCAAGGAGAAAGAATGAGCGCGCCGTTGGGTTTTTCGACCGCTGAAAAACAGACCGACCTGCCGGCCGCTGTGCCGGACGGCGCCGGGATGGTCGACCTTCAGATCCAGAGGAAGGCCTTGCCCGAAAAGGCGCTTCTTGCAGCCCTGAGCAAGGAGTACGGCATCCCCTTCTGGGAGGTGCTTCCCACGGACCACATCGACACCGGCTTCACCGCCCTTTTCTCCATCCAGTACCTGAAGAAGCAGAAGATGGTTCCTCTCGATACGCCGCAGGGGTGTGTCGTGGCGGTCAACAACCCGGCCAATTTCCAGGCGGCGGACGACCTCTGCCGCCTCCTCGGCCTGCCGGAGCGGCCGGTGGTCCTCGCGACGCAGGAGGCGATCCAGGCCGCCATCAACCTCGCCTACGACTTGAGCCGGAGCACAGCCAAGGAGTTTTTCCAGGAGATGAACGCGGAGTCGACGGACAGCCTCATCTCCGAGATCGAGGAGACCGGCGACCTCCTCGACGAGACGAGCGACGCGCCGATCATCAAACTTGTCAACCTGCTCCTCTCCGGGGCGATCAAGGACCGGGCGAGCGATATCCACATCGAACCCTACCAGGCGACCGTCAAGGTCCGCTACCGGATCGACGGCATCCTCTACGACATCCTCAGCCTGCCCCGGAAGATCCATTCGCCGCTCGTGTCGCGCGTGAAGATCATGGCGAAGCTGAACATCGCCGAGAAGCGCCTCCCTCAGGACGGCCGGATCGAAATCAAGGTCGCCGACCGGAGCGTCGACATCCGCGTCTCCACCATCCCGACCGCCTTCGGAGAGCGGGTCGTTCTACGGCTTCTCGACAAGACCACGTCGATCCTGATGCTCTCCGACCTCGGGATGGACGAGCGGAAGGTCGGCATCTTCAACCGGCTGATCAAGTCCCCCTACGGGATCGTCCTCGTCACGGGACCGACGGGGAGCGGCAAGACGACGACCCTCTACGCGGCGCTGACGAGCATCAACCACCCCGAGGTGAACATCATCACGATCGAGGACCCGATCGAGTACCAGATCGACGGGATCGGCCAGATCCAGGTGAACCCGAAGATCGACCTCACCTTCGCCCAAGGGCTCCGTTCGATCGTCCGCCAGGACCCGGACGTCATCCTCGTCGGTGAAATCCGCGACCGGCAGACGGCGGAGATCGCGATCCAGTCGTCGCTCACCGGCCACCTTGTCTTCTCCACCCTCCACACGAACGACGCGGCGAGCGCCGTGACCCGGTTGATCGACATGGGGATAGAACCTTTCCTCGTCACCTCGTCGGTGATCGCGATCATCGCCCAGCGCCTGGTCCGGGTCCTCTGCCCAAAATGCAAGGAGGCCTATCTCCCCGACGACGAATCGCTCGTCAACCTGGGGATCGACAAGAGACAGCTCGACGGCCATCCCCTGTACCGGAAGCAGGGCTGCACCGCCTGCATGAATACCGGATACCGCGGCCGGACGGCGATCTTCGAGATCCTTATTCTGGACGACCCGCTCAAACGGCTGATCCTGAAGACCTCCGACGCGAATCAGATCCAGGACGAGGCGATGAAGCGGGGGATGACAAACCTCTTGGCCGACGGCGCCCGGAAAGTTCTGGAAGGGACGACGACGATCGAGGAGGTGTTCCGCGTGACCCGGATCCTCAAACGGGAGACCGATCTCGAGGCGTAAGGCGCCCGGTTCCTCCCCGGTGGAGAACAGACTTGACTATTTCAGCAACCTCGCATAGAGATAGCGGAACCTTTGAAAAACGAGACTTTGGTCATTGCGAGGCCAAAGGCCGACGAAGCAATCCCATAACCATTCGATAAACCATGAGATTGCTTCGTCGCTACGCTCCTCGCAATGACAGGAAGAGCAGAAATTCAAGGTCTCAAT
>JAHIMW010000174.1 GCA_018896355.1 Pseudomonadota bacterium | reverse complement strand
GGATGGACGTTCCCGATGAGATGATCGCGCGGATGAAGGGGGTGCCGAAAGAGAAACAGGCCGAAGAGGGGATCAAGATATGCGTGGAGCAGATTCAGCAACTGCGGGAAATCCCGGGAGTGCGCGGCATCCATATCATGGAGATCGAATGGGAGGAGAAGGTGGCGGAAATCGTCAAAACCGCCGGACTCCTCCCCAGGCCGGAGATGGAAAATTAGTGACAGCGCCTTATTTTTCCGGGGAAAATAGGGCGCTGTCCCCATTTTCATTTTCCAAAGCGTGCTCGAAGGGGTCCGGTTTTCAAGTTGCGCTAAGGTCTCAAGGCGGGAATATTCGTTAAACGTTCGGAAACAAATCTGCGGGGGAGGAGCCGATGCAAACGACGTTGAGTTCCGATCTGGCCCAACGGATCCACAGACAGTGCGGAGAGAACGTCTTCCTTTGCTACCAGTGCGGGAAATGCTCCTCCGGTTGCCCTGTCGCCGAGCATTTCGACCTCCTCCCCAACGAGCTGCTGCGCGCCCTCCAATTGGGCCGGAAGGATACGGCGCTCAAATCCAGAACCTTGTGGCTGTGCGCCATGTGCGAGACTTGCGCGGTAAGATGTCCGCACGGGATAAACATCACCAGGATCATGGATGTCCTGAAGATCATGGCCCAGCAGGAAGGACTGCCCTCCCCGCTTCCCGCCGCCGTCCTTTTCAATCAGGCGGCCTTGAGGGGGATCCGCGTCTTCGGAAAGATGTATGAGGCGGGGCTCATGGGAGAAGTCTATCTACGCCAGATGGCCGCCGGCACGCTGGACTACGGGCAGCTCATCAGGAAGGACCTGCCGCTCGCGCTGAAGATGATCGGAAAAAGAAAGCTGAAGCTCCTCCCCTCCTTCGGCAGGCTGACGGCGCCGGCAAAAACCTCCGGGAAAAAGGAGGGATCTGCTTATTACCCCGGTTGCAGTCTCCACGGGACGGCGGGCGAATACGACAGCTCCGCGCGGGCCGCGCTTTTTGCTCTGGGCGTTGAGCTTGAGGAACCCAAAGGCTGGAACTGCTGCGGGAGCACCCCCGCCCACTCCACCGATCACTATCTTTCCGTTTCGCTTCCCCTCAGGAATCTGCTGGCGATGGAAAGGGAGGGTTTCAGCAATATTACCACGCCCTGTCCTTCCTGTTTCATCCGGCTGCGGACGGCGCAGAGGGAAAGCGGGAGAGAGGGCGTCCGGGAGAGACTCCTGGCCGAAATGGGGGAAATCCCCTCGGCGGATTTGACGGTTGACCATCTATTACAGACCGTCACAGAGAGAATCGGCTTTAAGAAGGTGGAGGGAAAAGTCGTCCGCCCGCTGAGAGGAATGAAGGTGGTCTGCTACTACGGCTGCATAATCACCAGGCCCCCTGAAATCACCGGCGTCCGGGATTACGAATATCCCGCCGGCATGGACAGGCTGGTAAAAACGCTGGGCGCAGTTCCCCTCGACTGGTCTTATAAAACCCGTTGCTGCGGCGGATCACTCAGCATATCCCGGCCCGCGATCGCCCTGAAACTTGCGGAAAAGATCCTGCAAAACGCCAGGGATGTCGGCGCCGGCGCCATTGTCGTCGCCTGTCCCCTGTGTCAGATAAACCTCGATGCGCGCCAGGGACAGATAAGCGAAGAGTCGGGGAAGATTTTCAACATGCCGGTCGTCTATTTCACCCAACTGATGGGATTGGCCTTCGGCCTGAACGCCTCGGAATTGGGGCTTGATAAACACATCGTTGACACAGGGGCAATTGTTGGTAGAATACAAGAAACGAAACAGGTCTAATTAACCATCGTAAATCGTGTTTCTCCCGGAGCGATCTTCCCGCTCCTGAAGGAGGCGGCCCATGACAAGAGATCTTACCCGCGAAGCGTTGCAACACAGAATCGTGGAACTCGAGGAGCGCCTGGCGGAATACGCGAGGAAAGAACCCCCCAACAATATCCGGGAGGCGGCCGAAAGCCTTGGGAAAATCGTCGAGATGGGAGACGACGGCATCATTGTCTTCGCTGAAGATTCCCGGATCGAGTTTGCCAATCATATGGCCGCCAATATCCTCGGCGTTTCCAGGGAAACGATTATCGGCAGCGAATTCTACCGACTGATCGGAAAGAGCAACCAGGAATTCCTGACGGACATGGTGGCCCGCGGAAGCGGTGTGGGAGAGAAATTCTGCACGGAAATGGCCATCGGAACGCCGCGCGGGGACCTTGTCCATGCGGAAGTCTGCATCGCACCGGCGAAGACCGACGACGGGAAAAGCATCACCTATGCCTATATCAGGGATATCACGGAAAGAAAAAAATACGAGAAGGCGCGGAAGGAGTCGGAAGAAAAATACCGCAATCTCTTTGAAAGGGTGCGTCACGGCATTTACATCAGCGAGAGGAAAGGGCGCTTTGTCGATTGCAATCCGGCCCTTTTGGAGATGCTGGGTTATGAAAACAAACAAGAAATCCAGAAGATGGACATGGCCAAGGACATCTATTGGAGACCCGAAGACAGGCTGTCGTTTCAGAGGCTCATTGAAAAACAGGGGTTCGTGAAAGACCTGGAGGTGGAGTTCAAAAAGAAAAACAGGGAAAAGATCACCGTGCTCCTGACCGCCCATGTCAAAAGAGACGAAAAGGACAAGATCTTCGGCTATGAGGGCATCATCATCGATATTTCGGAAAGAAAGAGGATGGAAAAAGAGCTGCGGGAGGCCAATGAGTTCCTGACCCGGCTGATCGAAAGCTCGGTGGACGGCATCATCGTGGCCGATATGGAAGGCAAGGTGCTGATCTTCAACAAGGGCGCCGAAAACATGCTGGGTTACAGGGCCGAAGAAGTGGTGGGAAAGATCAATATCCGCAGCATCTATCCGCCCGGGGTCGCCAGAGAGGCTATGCTTAAGCTCAGAAGCAGCGATTTCGGCGGCGTAGGGAAGCTCACTTCCTTTCCCCTTTTAGTCAGGCGCAAGGACGGGGAGCTCATCGAAGGCGATCTTTCGGCCTCTTTCGTTTATGACGAAAAGGGAAACGAGATAGTAAGCGTCGGGATATTCAAGGACTTGCGGGAAAGATTGGGCATCGAGAGGGAGCTGCGCAAGACGCAGGAAGCCCTCCTCCAGGCGGAGAAACTGGCGGCGATGGGGAGGCTGACCTCCCAGATCGCCCATGAGTTGAATAATCCCATCTACGGCATCATGAACACGCTGGAGCTGCTCAAGACCGAAGTGCCGCCCGAGAGCAAAAGAAGGAGGATCCTGGAGCTGTCGCTTTCGGAGACGGTGAGGCTCTCCGAAATGCTCAAGAGCATGCTGAGCTTTTCCAAGCCGGAAGAAGAAAAGCGGATGCCGGTAAAAATCAACGAGCTTATCGAAGGTATCCTGCTGGTGATGGAAAAGCAGATGAGGGAGGCGAATGTCCTGGTGACGACGGCCTTCAGCGGCGAGATTCCGGAGATCATGGCCTCTACCAACCAGATCCGCCAGGTGATGCTCAACTTGATCAAGAACGGCAAGGAGAGCATGCCGTCGGGAGGGACCCTCAACGTCAGAACGATGCTCAGCGGAGGAAACGTCCTGATCATCGTCAGGGATACGGGGGCGGGAATACCGGAAGAGATCAGGGACAAGATATTTGACGCCTTCTTCACGACCAAGCAGAAGGTAAAGGGGGTAGGACTTGGCCTGTCGGTCTGTTACGGCATCATCAAGGATCACGGCGGGGAAATTAAAGTGGAAAGCGAGGTCGGAAAAGGCGCCACCTTTATTATCAGTTTGCCCGCATAAAGCCGGGAAAGTGAGACAAAAGCGGATTGGAAAGGGCAACTATTTCAGTGAGGATAAAACGATGGAAATCTTAACGGTAGCGCAGGCGGGCAAGTACTGCAACGTGTCAACGGAAACGATCGTCGACTGGATCGAGAAGGAGGGTCTTCCGGCCTTGAAAACTGAAGGCGGCCACCGCCGGATCAAAAAAGAGGCCCTCGATAAATTCCTCAGAGAAAAAGGTGTTCCTCTGCCGGCGGACGCAAAAACCCTGGAGAGAAAAAAGATCCTGGTGGTGGACGACGACAGGATCATCGTGGAGACGATCGTGCAGGCGCTGGAAGAAGACGATTACGGCTATGACCTTATTTCCGCCGCCGATGGCTTCGAAGCGGGCCTCCAGGTCAGCCATTTCAAGCCCGATCTCATTATTCTCGACATCATGATGCCCGATATCAACGGATACGAGGTGTGCAGGAAGATCAAGAGCAATCCGGCGCAGAGGGATATCAAGATCATCGTGCTTTCCGCCTATCTCAATGCGGAGGCGTTCGAGCAGATGAAGAGTTCCGGCGCCGACGTCTGTTTTTCCAAACCTTTGCCGCTTCCACAGTTGAAACGCGAGGTCGCAAAACTGCTGGGGCTTGAAAAGTGACGGCTTCGTAAAAAGTCCGGCTGCTGCGTTGCGCTTCACCCTTCGTCATTGCGGCGTACGCTAAAGTACGCCGCATTCCTCACGGTTCGCGCGCCTTGCCGGAGCCTGCCCCGGCGAAGGCCGGGGGCCTTTTTACGAAGCCGTCATACAGTCAAGGTTTTTGCAACCTTTTACGAGAGCATCGAAAGTGAGGGGATTATGGTTTTAGCGGAGAATCTGAAGAAGAAGAAATTTGTCGTGACCTCGGAAATACAGCCGCCGATCGGGACGGGCGCCGGGGAACTGGTGAAAAACGTGGAGCGCATCCGGGGCAGGGTCGATGCCCTGACGGTGCCCGACTTGAAAATCGACGGGCTCGTCGTCGATACGATGGGGACGTGCCGGATCTTGAGGGAGCAGAAGTTCGATCCCATCCTCCAGACCGCCTGTCGCGACAGGAACAGGGTGGAGCTGCAGGACTATCTGCTCAAGGCGACGGCGGCGGGCATAGAGAATATCCTCACCTTTACCGAAGACTACCGCATTACCGGCGACAGCCTGCAGGAGATCATGTATTTTCACGTCGATTCGGGGAAACTTTTTTCCGTTGTCGAAAACATCAGGGAAGGGCAGGATATTTCCGGAAAAGAATTGCCCAACAAGGCCAGTTTTTGCATCGGTTCCGGCATCGATTCCCGGTGGGGGGGGAAGGTGCCGGATATGCAGCTCAAGGAAATGGAGGCGCTGGCCGGGTTCGGCGCCGACTATTTCCTCACGACGCCCGTGTTTGATCTCGATTCCTTTCATGAATTCATGAAACGGGTGGGACCCATCAGGATTCCGGTGATCGCCGAAATCATCCTGGTC
>JAHIMW010000173.1 GCA_018896355.1 Pseudomonadota bacterium | reverse complement strand
GGTCGTTGAGATCCTTCGTCACCAGACAGAGGAGCATAGCCTTCCCGTCCGCCCGGCTCCCGAGCAGGATGATACCGGAACGGAGCCGGTCCCGGAGCTTGTCGCCTAAATCCCTGAGGGTTTTGACATCGGAGGCCTCCACGACGGTCGCAAGGACATCGATCCCGTGGATCTTGCGGACGCGACCCATCAGATCGCCGGAGTCTTTCGCCGCCAGTTTCCCATTCAGCGCCTCGATCTCCCTCTCCAGTTCCCGTTCACGCCGAAGAAGCTTTTCCGTTCTGTCCGCCGTTTCCAGAGGACCGATCCTCAGCAAGCCGGCCGTCTTTCGGAGTTCATCCTCCGCGCGCTGCACATGGGCAACGGCCGCGTTTCCCGTCACCGCTTCGAGTCGGCGAACGCCTGCGGCGATCGCCGACTCGTGGACGATCTTCAAGAAGCCGATGTCGCCGGTCCTTGCCACATGCGTCCCCCCGCAGAGTTCGCTGCTGAATCCGGCCATTCCGACAACGCGGACCGTCTCCCCGTATTTCTCGTCGAAGAGCGCCGTCGCCCCGCTCTTCACCGCCTCCGCAATGGGCATGACAGCGGTTTCGACAGGAACGTTCTCCCGAATCATCCTGTTGGCCAGCGCCTCTACCCTCGCCAGCTCTTCCTCCTCGATCTTTGAAAAATGGGTGAAGTCAAAGCGTAGGTGATCGGCGTTCACCAGGGAGCCGGACTGCTTGACATGCTCTCCGAGGACCAGTTTCAGCGCGGCTTGGAGAAGATGCGTCCCGGAATGGTTGGCCTCCGTCGCCCGACGGGTGTCTTCGAACACCTGCAGACCCACCGTATCCCCCTTCCGGAGCTTCCCGTTTTGGAGTTTGCCGACATGGGTGATCAGGTTGTCGAGGGGTCTCTTCGTATCCGTCACATTGAAGATGGCTGCACCATCGCTCGTAATCACACCGTTATCGCCGACCTGACCGCCGATCTCCCCATAGAAAGGGGTCCGCGCGACGATCACCTCCGCCTCATCCCCCGCACCAATTTCCTCGACGATCTGCCCTTTTTTCAAGAGGGCCGTTACCTGAGACTTGAACGTCTTACCCGCGGCATCGTATCCGGAAAATTCCGTCGCGATCCCTTCCATGGAAAGGCGGTGGTAGACCTCCGAAATCGCCTCCTGCCCACTCCCCTTCCAGGATTCGCGCGCCTTCTCCCGCTGGGCGGCCATCGCCTTCTCGAACCCCTCCATGTCGAGGGCAAGGCTGTCCTTGCGGACGATATCCGCCGTGAGGTCCGTCGGAAAACCGAAGGTGTCGTAGAGCTTGAAAACGATGTCACCGGGGATCACCTCCCCGCCGGTTTCTTTCAGAACGGCCACCTCCTCCTGAAGGATCCGGAGGCCGGCATCGAGGGTCTCGATGAACCGCTGCTCCTCGCTCTCCACGACCCTCCGGATGAAGGCGGCCTTGTCGACCAGGTCCGGGTAGGCCCCGTTCATCTCGTCGATCACGACCCCGCACACATCGTTGAGGAAGGGCCGGTTCATGCCAAGGAGTTTCCCGTGGCGCGCCGCCCTACGGAGGATCCGTCGGAGGACATAGCCGCGCCCCTCGTTGCTGGGAAGGACGCCGTCGCCGATCAGGAAGGCCACGGCGCGGCTGTGGTCGGCGATGACGCGAATCGAAATATCGTCCTCCCCGTTTTTCCCGTAGACCCGGCCGCTGATCTCTTCGATGAAGCCGATGATCCCGGTGAAGAGATCGGACGCGTAGTTGCCGGTCGCCCCCTGGACGACGGCAGCCAGGCGCTCGAGCCCCATCCCCGTGTCGATGTTCGGCTTCGGCAGCGGATTAAGCTTCCCGGCGGCGTCGCGGTCGAACTGGGTGAAGACGAGATTCCAGATCTCGAGGTGCCGGTCGCATTCGCAGTTCACGTCGCACGCCGGGCTTCCGCAGCCCGTCCCCTCCCCCTGGTCGAAGAGGATCTCGGAGCAGGGACCGCAGGGGCCGGTCTCTCCCATCATCCAGAAGTTGCTCTTTTCTCCCATCCGGACGATCCGCTCCGCCGGAACCCCCATCCCGTCATGCCAGATCTGATAGGCCTCGTCGTCGTCCCTATAGATCGTGATCCAGAGTTTCTCCTTGGGCAGCCCCATGACCTCGGTAAGGTACTCCCATGACCAGGCAATCGCCTCGGCCTTGAAGTAATCCCCGAAGGAAAAGTTGCCCAGCATCTCGAAGAAGGTATGGTGGCGCGCCGTAACGCCGACGTTTTCCAGATCGTTGTGCTTCCCGCCTGCCCGGACGCACTTCTGCGAGGTCACCGCCCGGTGGTAGCCCCGCTCCTCCAGCCCCAGAAAACAGTTTTTGAACTGCACCATCCCGGCGTTGGTGAAAAGGAGTGTCGGGTCGTCCTTGGGAACGAGAGAGGAACTGGCAATCCGCGAATGCCCCTTCCCTTCGAAAAATTTCAGAAAACTCTCCCGGATCTCACTCCCCGTCA
This sequence comes from Pseudomonadota bacterium, assembly GCA_018896355.1. Classification (GTDB taxonomy): domain Bacteria; phylum Desulfobacterota; class Syntrophia; order Syntrophales; family UBA5619; genus UBA5619. The sequence goes on along the minus strand of JAHIMW010000173.1, from coordinate 8,296 downwards.
TCGTCATGGAACCCTTCCTCCTCTGTTTTTTTCAGTATCCTCAAGATGAGTCCGGTGGGGAATCCTTTCCCCATCAGACTTCTGGCCAATCCGGCCTTTTCCCGTTCGGTAAGCGCGGCGACCGGCCTTCCCCGGATCTTCTTCCGGAGCAGCCGTTTTGCCGCCTCCTCCTCGCCGAGCTCCCCGCGGACCTCCGCGATCACCCGTGCAGAGAGCCCCGCGTCGATCCCCCGCTCCCGGAGATCAAAGGCGATCCGCCGGTCTCCCGCGAGGCGGCTCACCGCAAGCACCCGCGCCCGCTGCCTCGCGAAGGCCTCATCGTTCAGGTAGCCGAGCTCCCGGCACCGCCGGACAACCTGCTCGATGACCGGCGCCGAGAAACCGCCTTCCCGCAGTTTTGCGCTCAACTCCTTTTCGCTGTGCGCCCGGAGGGTCAGCAGGCGGAAGGCCTTTCCTTCGGCCCGGCCGTACTCGCGCTCCTCGTCCATGCGCTATTTCGGTTCTTCCTTCACAACGGCAGCGGCCTTCGGCTTCAGACCCAGCTTCTCGCGGAGCTCCGCCTCGACCTGCGCCAGGATCTTCCCGTTTTCCTTCAGGAAGATCCGGGTGTTGTCCCGCCCCTGGCCGAGACGCTCCCCCTTGAAGGAGTACCAGGCGCCGCTCTTTTCGATAATCCCCTTGTCGGCCGCCAGGTCGATCACGTCGCCCTCCTTCGAGATCCCTTCGCCAAAAATGATATCAAATTCCGTCTCCCTAAACGGGGGGGCGACCTTGTTCTTGACAACCTTGACCCGGGTACGGAAACCGATCACGTCCTGTCCCGTCTTGATCGCGCTCACCTTCCGGATGTCGAGACGCATCGTCGCGTAGAACTTGAGCGCGTTGCCGCCGGTGGTCGTCTCGGGGTTCCCGAAGAAGACGCCGATCTTCATCCGGAGCTGGTTGATGAAGATCACGGTCGTCCTCGACTTGCTGATGCTCCCCGTCAGCTTCCGGAGGGCCTGCGACATCAGGCGGGCCTGGAGCCCCATCTGGGCGTCCCCCATCTCTCCCTCGATCTCGGCCTTGGGGACGAGGGCGGCCACGGAATCGACGACCAGGACGTCCAGCGCCCCGCTCCGGACGAGGGTCTCGGAGATTTCCAGCGCCTGCTCTCCCGTGTCGGGCTGGGAGATCAGAAGGTCATCCGTGTTGACGCCGATCTTCCGCGCGTAGGTGACGTCGAGGGCATGCTCGGCGTCGATGAAGGCCGCGAGCCCCCCGAGTTTCTGCGCCTCGGCCACGATATGAAGGGCCAGGGTCGTCTTCCCGCCCGATTCGGGGCCGAAGATCTCGATGACTCTCCCCCGCGGGACCCCGCCGGTTCCGAGCGCGATGTCGAGGCTGATCGACCCCGTGGAGATCGCCGGAATGTCGGAGATTACCTCCCCGCCGCCCAGCCTCATGATCGCCCCCTTCCCGAACTGCCGCTCTATCTGCGTAATCGCCAGATCAACCGCCTTTGCCCTTTCCGTATCCGTTCCCATAGACACCTCCTTCGTCCCTCTCCCCGGTTCGTGCTGTTGTTTGGATTTTGCCCTCATGTTTCGGCCTTACGCCCCCTCCTGTCCCGTAAAAGGATACACTGCGAGCCTCGTATAGACCGCCCCCCGGGGCGTCAGTTCGCTTTGAAACAGGCTGAGGACGGAGGCCGTAAACAGTCCCGCTGTATACGTTTTTTCCTTTTCCAGCGCCTCTGTGAGACCGGTCAGCCCTTTCGGCGATTTGATCCGTCCCAGCGTGAGATGCGGCCGGAAGGGCCGCTCCTCGGGCGGAAAGCCGACCTCCCTGAGCGCCCTCTCCAGCGCCTGCTGAAAAGTCACCAGCCGCTCCGCGTCGCCGTTCATCCCCAGCCAGACGACCCTCGGCCGTCTCGGGTCGGGAAAAACACCCGTACCGCCGATCGCGAGTTCGAATGATCCGACCGCCGCCGCGGCCGGCCCCGCAACGGCCGAAATGTCTGCGACCGCATTTTCGGGGACGTCGCCGAAGAATTTCAGGGTCAGGTGGATCCCCTCCGGCCGGACCCAGCGGAGTTCCCCGTGGATGAGTTTCCGCAACCGGTCCTGAATCCGCCCGATCTCCCGGAGGATCTCCTCCGGCGGATCGAGCGCCAGAAAGGCCCGGATCGTCCGCTCAGCCGTCATCGCGCAACTCCCCGGTCAGATATCGCCAGAGCATCAGCAGCGCGGCCTGCGAGGCCATGACCTTGTTCCGCCGCCGCTCCCAGCGGAAGGCGTAAGGACGGCAGACGGTCGTTCCACCGTAGGCAAGCGCGATGAAGACCATCCCCACCGGCTTCGCCTCCGTCCCGCCGGAAGGACCGGCGATCCCGGTCACAGCAAGGCCCAGATCGGTTCCCGCCGACTTACGGACCCCCTCCGCCATCCGGCGCGCCGTCTCGGCGCTGACCGCCCCGTGGTCGCGGATCACCGCCTCCGGAACGCCGAGCAGGGCGGTCTTGGCCGCATTGCTGTAGCTCACGACGCTGCATTCGAAAAAGGCGGAGCTGCCGGGGATGTCCGTGAGACGGTCCGTGATCAGGCCGCCCGTGCAGGACTCGGCCACGGCGAGCGTGAGCTTCCGCTCCGTCATTCGCCGGGCGACGTTCCCCGTAAGCGTCTCTTTGCCCGTTGCAAAGATATGTTTTCCGAGCCTCGCCTCCACCCGTCTCCCCGCCTCGCGGAGCTTTTCCGCGGCCACCTCCGCAGAGGACTCCCGCGCCGTCAGGACGATGTGGTTCTCGGGAAAGTTCGGGTAGAAACCGATCCCGACCCCGAGGCCCGCAAGATCCGCATCGGCCATCGCGTCGTCCACCGCCGCCTCGGGGAGCCCAAAGAGCTTGAAGGTGAGCGTCTCTACGTGCAGCGCGGCCTCCGGGAACGCCTTCCGGAGCAGCGGGAGCACCCCCTCGGGAAGCATCCGCCGCGCCTCGGCGGGAACGCCCGGGATGACCACGACGATCCGCCCCTCCCGCCGCAGCGCAAATCCTGCCGCCGTCCCGTTCGGGTTGGGGATGATCTCCGCCCCCTCCGGGAAAACGGCCTGTTTGGCGTTGTTCTCCGTCCACTTCAAGTGGAACTTTTCAAAACGGGCTCGTATGTTCGCGAGGACGGCGGGGTCGCTGTACAGCCCCAGGCCGAAGGCTTTGGCCAGTGCCGCCGTCGTGATGTCGTCGGCCGTGGGGCCGAGGCCGCCGGTCACAATCACGCCGTCGGCGCGTGCCAGCAGATAGGCAAGTGCGTCATGGATGGCGCCGTCGTCATCGCCGACGGAGATCATCCCCGCGACCGCCCATCCCTGCTCCTGCATCGCGCGGGAAATCAGCGCGGAATTGGTATCCTGGATCCGGCCGCTCGTCAACTCGTTTCCGATCGTCAATATGCCGATTTTCATGCAAAACCTCTGTTTCATATCCCCAGCCACCGGATCAGAACCTGAAGCGCCAGATTGCCGTAGAGGCCCGCCGCCAGATCGTCCGCCACCACCCCGCAACCGCCCGGGAGCCGATCCTGGAAGAGCCGCGCCGGGAAGGGCTTCACGATATCGAACAGCCTAAACAGCACAAATCCCAGGGCGACGTGGGGAAGCGTCGGCACAACCAGGAAAAGGGTCCACTGGAGGCCGGCGATCTCGTCGATTACGATGCACTGCGCGTCCTTCCGGCCGAAGAGCCTCTCCGCCTGATCCGAGACATGCCAGGCGAGGCAGGTAAAGGCCAGAACCGTGATCAGCCAGATCGGCCACGGCAGGACCGAAAAGAGCAGATAGAGCGGGATCCCGACCAGCGTTCCCGCCGTCCCCGGCGCCAGCGGCGCAAGCCCGCTCCCGAAGCCCGTGGCCAATATCTTGACGAATCGTTCGTTCAGGGGACACCTCTCCGGCTGTTGAAAAACGTCCGTCTACGGCGTTTCCTCAGCCTGCCCTGAGCTTATCGAAGGGTCAAACCATTTGAGGCCTTGCATCCGGACATTTTTAACGGCCTTTTTTCAACCATCTCCGCAAACAAACCCGGGCGGGAACTGCCTGCATGCCGGCGGTAAACTAACCTCTTTTGCCCCGCGCTGTCAATGAGGACTTGCCGACTTTTTGCGTAACCGATTCCTGTTTTGAAAAACCCCTTGACAATAGAACGATGGTTCTATTATACCTGAAGCCGGGAAAAGGCAAGCGGTTTTTTGCTCGGAACAGGACGCGCCATGAATGAGACCATTTTCAGCCTCCGCAACTGGCCGCGGGCGATCCTCCACATCGACGGGGACGCCTTCTTCACCTCCTGCGAGGAAGCGATCCACCCGGAACTGAAGGGGAAACCGCTCATCACGGGGGGCGAGCGGGGGATTGTCGCCTGTGCGAGCTACGCGGCCAAGAAGCTGGGGATCAAACGGGGGGTCGCCCTCCACGAGGCGAAGCGGATCTGCCCGGAGCTGATCGTCCTCCCCTCCGACTACGAGACCTACAGCCTCTTCTCCCGCCGGATGTTCAACATCATGCGCCGCTTCACCCCCCAAGTGGAGGAGTACTCCATCGACGAGGCCTTCGCCGACCTGACCGGGATGAGGCGGGCGCTCCGGGCCTCCTATGAATCCATCTCCCTGAAGATCCAGACGGAGATCGGACGGGAGATGGGAATCACCGTCTCCGCGGGCCTCAGCATCACGAAAGTCCTCGCCAAGGTCGCCTCCAAACACCGGAAACCCATGGGCTTCACCGTCATCCCGGGGAGGGCCATCGCCGCCTATCTGGAGACGCTGCCCGCGGAGAAGGTCTGGGGGATCGGCCCGGCGACGACGGACTATCTCGCCAAGATGGGGATCAAGACCGCGCTGGAATTCGCCCGCCTCTCCAAAAAAACGGTCCGGGAGCAATTCACGAAGCCGGGCGCGGAGATCTGGCGGGAGCTCCGGGGGGAGTCGGTCTATCCGGTCCTTGCGGAGGAGAAGAGCAGCTACACCTCGATCAGCAAGACGAAGACCTTCGCCCCGCCGACCTCCGACCGGGATTACCTCTTCGCCCACCTGCTCCGGAACCTGGAGTCGGCCTGCATCAAGGCGCGGCGCTACGGCCTCGCCCCAAGGCGGATCGGCGCCTTCCTGAAGAAGCAGAACTTCGACACGGAGGGACGGGAGGCGAAACTCAACCGCCCCTCTTCCCTTCCGCTGGAGCTCTCCGAGCTCCTCCGCGGCCTCTTCAACGGGATGTACAAGCGCTACGCAACCTACCGGGCGACCGGCGTCGTGCTGATGGACCTCGTCCAGGATACGCGGATCCAGTACTCCCTCTTCGAGGACCCCCTCCGGGCGGAGAAGATCCGGGAGCTCTACGAGGCGGTCGACGCCCTCTCCGGGAAATACGGGAAGCACACCCTCCACCTCGGCGCCTCCCACCCCCTCGAAGTCCGGGGCAAAGGCCGCCGCCGAAAATTCATGCGCCGCCTGTCTGTGTGCACAGCACAGGCAGGCGGCTGCCCCGTACATCATGGATGACGTCTCTCAACTCCCCATCAATGACGATCACCTTTATCGGGACCCCGAATATTCCTGGGACGACTACATCCAGGTATAACGCATCGTGAAAAAGAGGCGTGCAGGAGAGGTCTGCCTGAATGGCGCTCAAAAATGCCTTCCTGACAGGTGACTCGACCGAAAGGTGATCCGATTTCTCAAAAGAGCGCCGATCCACCTTCCTTACCCAATCGCATCGCCAGCCCCTGTTTTTCGATGCATAATATCCCTTGACAAGCAAAAACAGCCCCCCCTATACTTCCGTCCGTCGAAAGCAATGCCTTATCAATCAATTAAGATCCCGAAAAATGGACGAGCACGCCCTTATATATTGTCCGGTCTTTCAGGGATAAACGGCGCACACCAACGGTATTATACCTGCTTTTCGGCGGTAAATCCGCCGTCCACAAGGTTTCAACAAGGTTCTCAGTAAAGGTGGCGGATGATCTTAACTGCCAATTCGTTTTTTTGTTGCCGCCAGCATTGCCACAACCAGGCCAGAGGAGAGAAACTCCCCCGCAGAATAGAATAAAAGAAGCCAGAGAAGTAATTTTCGGATTATTCTTCATCATTAACGGCCTCTTAATTTCTCCGGGTCACCGCGCCAGCGCGCTGACGTCGGTGCTCGCTTCGGCCGCCCCGAACATCGGGATGCGCTTCACCTTATCCGCGGCGAAGTCCAGCTTCTTGAACTCCACCTTGCGCAGGTTGAAGTTGTCGTAGGTGCGGAAGTAGAGCACCCGGTTGGTCAGGTCGCTGAAGGTGGCCCACTGCGTGGACTCGCTGGGGGCCTGCTTCCCCGCGGTCGCCTCGCCCTTGGGCAGCGGCTCGATCGCCACACCGTGGATGATGTCGAAGTTGTTCATGATGTGCTGGGCCAGGTTCAGGGTCCGCCCCGCGTCCGGCTGCCCGTAGGCGAAACGGGTCAGGGCGGCCAGGCGGACGAAACGGCTCGGCGGGGTCAGGTCCCCCGGAAGGCCGAACATCCCGGCGCCGTGGCCGGTCGGGCGCATGGTAACGCCGGACTGCTCGAGCGGCTGCGGCCGGAAGTTTTCGAGGCCGATGTACTGGCGCAGGTTGGTCATCTGCCAGGGGAAGCGGGGGGCGTTGGTCATGATGCCGAGCGGATTGTCGTAGACGCGCAGGGCGCCATCCTCGTACTCGATGACCTTGCATTCGCCCTTAGCGTCGCACGCGTTGAAATGGATCGTCGGGCAGAACGGCGGCGTCCCCGGCACGCAATAGGAAAAAGCCTTCAGCTTCGAAAGCTCCCGCTCGATGTCCGCCACTCTGTCCAGGTTCCCGAGGATCCAGTCGGTGACCAGCGGCCCGGCGAGCATCTGTGACCTCTTATCCGGGCTCCCCTCCTGCCATTTCATGTCAACCTCGAACCAGAGCCCGCTGACCGCAAGCCCTTTCTCGTTCATCCCTTCGTTCACGCCGAACTCCGCCCCGAACTGCGTCACGCCGACATACCCGTACCGGGTCTTCCAGGCCGCACCCGCCTTGTCGTCGGGCGAGGGGCTGATGATCTCCATGTTGCGCGGCACGACGATGAGGTCGAACTTGAGATCGGCGAGGAACTCCATCGATCTCCCGGTGATGACGGTGCCGTCCCCCGCCTTTAGCCGGAACACCATGCAGGCATCCGCCGTGTTCTCGATCATGAAGCCGGCCAGCGCGGTAACGATGAGAAGAACGGGTTTCCAGGTCATGAGATTTCCTTTCCCTGCAAGATTGAGTCGAGGTCGGATAGAAATCCGGTGCACGCATGTTTAAGTCAACGCCTTCCACCGTTTCCAGTTTCGCTACAAAGCGACGCCAGAATATGCATCACGTTTCCGCAAGCCCTTTTTTCATCCAGCCGTCAACATCCGTGCTCTACATATCACAATTATGGAAGAAAAGAGCATTATTGATTAACGATTGAATCAAGCATTTTCGTCGGGTTTGACTTTTTATGGATTATAGGAAGCTACAGACATCGTCCTATGCGTTTACATGTGCGATTTCCAGAATAGGTCTTATTGCCTGCCAATCAGTCGTTTCATTCGCCGTATGCCAGAGATCGTAATTTCTCTGAAGGTTCAACCACAATTCAGGAGTAGTATCAAACGCTCTGGACAACCTCAAGGCAACATCCGTTGTCACAGCGCCACGTTCGTTCAATATTTTAGATACTGTTTTTCTCGACAATCTCAGATCCTTCGCAAGATCTGTCACGCTGATTCCTGACGGGTCCAAGTAATGAAGCCTGAGAATCGATCCAGGATGAGATGGCGGTCGTTTTCGTGTTCTCATAATAATCCTTTCAATGATAGTCTTCGACGGCTACATTAAGTGCGTCTCCATACTTAAATTCAAACGTCAATCGCCAGTTGCCGGAGACTTTTATCGCCCAGCGCCCCTTTGTTTTGGGAAGCAGCAAATGAAGGCCGCGGCCGCTGGCCCAACCGCGACACCCGTACGGTGACGGCGTCGATCACCGGCATGCGTTGAGAAGCCGAAATTGAAGCTCCTTCCCCGCAAATCATCAAATTATTCGATCTCCGGCCTGGGGAAGAGTCCGGCGGTTTTGACGATTTCCGCCACCTTCTCCTCCCATTCGATCGCCATGATATGGATGCCGCGCACTCCCGGGATTTCCCGCAGTTGCTGAATCTGCTCCACGCATATCTTGATCCCCTCTTCGGCCTGTTTCTCTTTCGGCACCCCCTTCATCCGCGCGATCATCTCATCGGGAACGTCCATCC
>JAHIMW010000172.1 GCA_018896355.1 Pseudomonadota bacterium | reverse complement strand
TCCCACCTTGACCACATTGCCGCTCTCCGGCATGGCCCAACTATGTCCCTGATGGTAATACAGTTTTGCCTCCGGAAGATGAAACCATTCACTGATCGCCGGAATAATGCTTTCGGTTGCCTGATAAATTGCCTTTGCAGGCCTGCTCACCATCCTCCAGAAGGGAATGAAGAGCAGCAGAACGCTGATGACCAGCAGATATTCAACCCCCTTTGTCGCAAAGATATCTGAATAGATGAAGCCTTCCATTTCTATTGCCTCCTTCTTATTGATTGATCCGTTTCAATGTAATCCGCTCTGGGGATCCCTGCAACGTTTCGGTCATGCTGACCTACTTAACCGCTGCTGACTATTTTTTCTCTTCATCCACAGGTTCACCACCATCGGCCATGGTGAAGCCCAGATGGGGATTCAGGGCAACGGTTCGCTCTTTGAAGGCTACACCCATTCCGTTTAGGCCAACATAGGTGATGGATCCAATCGTTCCGACAATCCAAAACAGCGGCATCACCAGCCCTAACATAATGACAACAATTAAAAGTGTGAGTAACATAACCATTTCCTCCTCTCTCTCTGAATCGAAATTCCCATCAACACTACCAAACCAACCCCCGCCACTTTCGGCATCACTCTTTGCTTTTTATAACTCCAATAACCATGCCAAAGCAGAGAAGTTGGGATCATTTTCAACCGTACTGAAATATATTCAATATAAGTAGTCGTTTACATGCAAGTGAAAGATTATGGAGGTTTCCCGGCAAACGGACTGCCGTGCAAGAAGTGTTATATATATTTACACTTCCTCCTCGGGAATGTATAGTATTCATTTAAATCTATAAAAATCAGGTAATTAAGGTTGCATGATGTGTTAACAATATGAACAGTTGTTTTTTGATGAACACGCGCCCTTTGGGTTGGCCGAGGAGATGAAAACGGCGTTTGTCTGTTTGTCGGATTACATTGCTCCGGAGCCTTTGCAACTAATGATAATAATAATATTGTAGAGTCGAGATGTGGCGCGGTGGGTTAGGTAGGGCCTATCTGTTTCCGGCCCTTTCAGTTGCCGGTGCCTCAGTATCCCAACCATGCTCCGTTTCCACATCCCGCTCATCGAACCGGACAGGCGGATTTCCCGCATCCGGCTCTCGGACAAGACTTCATGCTTTTGCCCACGGAAGGTTGCGCGTCCTCTTCGGCAAGTAAATCAGCCCCAATTGCTCATGCAGGTACTGATCGGGATAGCGTGACCATCCCTTGCCACGAACTTTATGCTTCTTACACAACCACCGACGGAGCCGTTGCGTAACGTGGGTGTTGATGGCCCGATACGCCGGACTGACTGGCCCCAGGCAAAAGTAATTCGCCCAGCCGGTCAGTTTCCGGTTTAGCCTACCCACGACAGCTTCGGCCTCCACTATGGTTCGGCACTGGTTTGTTTCCTCGGGAATGCTGTCCACCATCCGCTTGATGCTCTTCATAGATGGCCGGGTGCCGATATAGACGCGTCCGGTCTCTTTGCTGTAGCATCGTCCGAAGGTGTAACCCAAGAAATCAAACCGCTCTTGCGGTATCCGACACAAGTTTGTCTTGTCGTCGTTAATCGTCAGCTTTAGCCGCTCCATCATGCGCCGCATTGCTTCAATTGCCTTGTCGGCTAGGCCTTTGCAGCAGATGACAAAATCGTCCGCGTAATTGACGATTTGCGCCGACCAGCGACGCTCATGCCCCAGTAGCTTCCATCCCAGTATGAACCGCCGCATGTACAGATTCGACAGCAGCGGTGAGATAGGCGCGCCTTGGGGCGTTCCGCGTCCGGTATCCCGGTTGACGGTTGTCCGCTTCCGGTGGCCGTGTCCATCGTCTTCTTCGACCGGCATTTCCAGCCATTGCTTGATGAGGTGCAGAACGTGCCGATCAACGATCCGACGGGCGACGCTCTTCATCAATTCGGCGTGCGGGATGCTGTCGAAATAACCTGACAGGTCCGCATCAATAATGTGCTGGTGTCCGGTGGTGAGTAAACGATGGACCGCTTTTACCGCGTCCTGCGCTCCCCGATCTGGCCGATAAGCATATTGCTCCGGTTGCAGGTCGGCTTCAAAAATGGGTTCCAGCACGATCAAGAGGGCCGTTTGCACGACACGATCGGTGATCGTCGGTATTCCCAAGGGGCGCAGTTTGCCGTTCGGCTTTGGTATCCAGACCCGCTTGACCGCTTCCGGTCGGTAGTCTTTCTTCTTCAGCCGTTCCGCCAGTTCCCCGATCCAACGTTCTTCTCCATACGATTCGATGTCTTCAAAACACACTCCATCTACCCCGGCTGCTCCCTTGTTGGCTTTGCAGCTTCGATAGGCGTATTCGAGTACGTCCCGTCGATATACCTTGTCGTATAGGAGGTAAAAGCGAAAATCGGGTTCTTCCTTCGCTTTGGCATGTAACGCCGTCCGCAGTTTCTGAACACTTTCCGGAGTTTTCAGGTTTCCCAATCTCCTGTCCTTTCCCACTTGTTGCGTTGGTCTTGAACCAAGGCCCCTTCCCTCCTTCGGCATTACCCGAATTCAACGGTGTCGGGTCGGAGGAGGCGCCCCGAGGGGCTAGCCTCCGTCCGCCGCTCAAACGGAGCGTGCGGTTTTCCCGCACTCCGCTTTCACAAAGGCTGCCTATCTGGCAGGTGTTATAGACGGTACCAGTGATATAAGATTCACAAGACCCATTTCTCCATATAGGATTGTTTCAGGAAGTTCCTTCCATCCTGTATTTCGCCAGCGTTTACGTCTGTGCGACCATATCCGCCGTACAATCCATCCGTCCAAACGGTTGAAGAGCTTGCGGACATGGGCCTTACAGTAATAATTCCCCCATCCGCGTATGACTGGATTGATATCCTCAATCAGTTCCTTTGTCCCTACCGGGGCCTTACGCCGCGTTCGCTTTCGTATCTGCTCTGTGAAGTGCCTGATTGATTTATTGCGAGGATAAACATACAGATCACCCTGCACCACTCCGCTACGAATCTTTTCGGGTGCCAATCTAAGTTTCTGGCTCCCTCGCTTGATCTTGTAACCGAGAAATTCAAACCCCTGGCGCACATGTACGATGCGCGTCTTCTCGGTATGAAGGGTAACTCCAAGTTTCTCCAGTATCCGTCTCGCCGTGGCTAAGGCTGATATTGCCTCCGACCGGCTCTTGCAGGTCACCAACCAATCATCAGCATATCTTGTCAATCTGTATCCCTTCTTCCTCATCTCACAGTCAAATGGAGTTAAAAGAATATTGCTCAGCAGAGGTGATATTACTCCACCCTGCGGTGTCCCCTGCTCTGTTGGAAGCGTTTTCCCCTCTGCATAACATCCAGCCTTGAGTATGCTCTTTATAAGCCTGAGCACTCGCCCGTCTGATACACACTGGTTCACCAGAGTCATGAGTTTTTCATGATCCACTGACCCGAAAAAATCTTTTAGATCAGCGTCCAAAATCCATTCACGACCCTCTTGCACCTCCTTCCAGATTTTACGCATCGCATCCTTCGTTGATCTCCCCTTCCGATACCCGAAGTTGGCTTCATCGAATACCGGATCGAAGATCGGCTCCAACCGGTTTAGTAACGCCTGCTGGCATACCCGTCCATACACCGTGGGTATCCCCAGAGGACGTAACTTCCCCGGCTGCCCAGGCTTCGGAATCATCTTCTGCCGAACTGGCTGCGGGTGATATGTGTCAGCCTTGAGCTCATTATGGAGTCGTTCGAGGTTCTCAACAAGATTCCCCTCAAACTCCTCAATGCTCTGACCATCTATTCCCCCAACTCCTCGGTTCTGACGTACCTTCTGCCAAGCCAACTCCAAGTTCTTCATCTTGTAAACCTTGTCCACTAATGAGTGGACCTTCCTTCCACCGGTCGGGTTGATCCAGTCCGCGAGTCTCCTCGAATGATCACTTATGGGTTTTTCACTGACGGAACTTATCCTCGTCATCATCCTTACTTATCTCGCTTTTCGTTTCGCACCAACCACCCTTGTCAACCGCCTTCCCCAGTTCACTCGTCTGCCGATTCCTCGGTCACACGGCTTTCACCGTGCTTCAGGTACTATTCGGTTGTCCGACCACTCACATGGCATCGTTTCCCACTTCGCTCTCGCTTATAGGGTCCCTTATCCCAGTGCCACCCGGAAACCATGTGAGTTCTCCTGGGGTCACGCACTGATCTTCCATACCGTGCCGCCCGCAAACACCTTGGTACGGTGGGTGGATGAGAACGCCTTCGCCTCCATAGTGCAGGCTCGACCTTGCCCCACCTTTGGCCGACCGGTTCATCCTCGGGGTGGCCCCCGTCGATTACGGCCCGGTATTTCTCCTCAAACCCTTCAGATTCCACCTCACGGTGGACACCCTGTCCTCCGGTTGTCTTGCGACAGAATGCAAACTTAGGAATCCCCTTGGCTGTCTCCTCCGTTTCCGGCCTTGTGCCCGTTTAGGGTTCTCCTTATTCGCAATCCCCGGCCAGCGAGGCGTTACCCCCGCCTTTGGATATAGCACCCCTCATCCGGGTGCCAGAGGGACTTTAACCCTCCTGATCAGTGCGCTGCCCAGCGCACACTACGGGCCTCTCCGCCACCCCATCACGCCTGGCCTGTCCCTCACGGGCGTCCGGTTGGTCTCACGCTCGGCCTCGTGATGGGGCTTCCCGTGTTGCGTCTGCTTTCCTCTTTCATGCATGCCGTCGCCAATACCCCGGCGGAACTGTTGGTTGCGCTTTTCGCTCGCTTCACCAACAAATGACAGCCTTCCCCGTAATATCGCCGGGTCGGCTTCCGCATTAACATTTTCGGGGCCTGCTCAGCGTTCACTCACATTACGGCCTGCATGCTCGCCAAGTCCCTTACAGAACCCTCTACACCAAAGGCTTCAGCCGCTTCGTTACCTCCACGTCTGCTCTGGTTGCTACCGGCCGGAGCGAAAGTTGCCGGGCGGGTTTCGCACCCGCTGGAAAACAGCGCCTTTGCACGGCGCACAATATATTGTGTCTATTTCCCTATAACTGGAACCAAGGATTTTTTATTTGCAATGGCAAAGGTGCTATCTAAAAACAACTTGACGGATACAGGAATTTATGGCTATTGTAAACACAGTGTAACATACCAACATCAGTAAGAAATTCAGATTATGTTACGTATAGCTTCCTGAAGTCAATAAATAGCCAACCTTGATCAAATTACTGGACTTCAATCGATAATCAATAAAGCTCTGTTCTTCCATCATTGTGATATGTAAGATGCGGATGTTGACGGCTGGATGAGAGGGGGCTTGCGGGAAAGAGATGCATGGTATAGTATCTTTTTCGCCGCGAAGCTGGAAACGGCGGAAACAGTGGGAGGCGTTGTCCTAAACATGCACGCGCCGTATTTCTATCCGACCTCATCCAATAGATGGCTTCGCGCGCCATGACAGCATTCGGAAATTTTTTTGGGGCGCCATGCTCGTTTCCTCCTTGATTTTCATCATCAGCTTAGTGGTTCTGCTTGTCTCCGCACGATTCTTGACGAAGGCAGCTGAAAGGCTGGGCCTTTATTTCGGCATGTCGTCCTTTGTGATCGGAGTGTTCATCGTGGGCATCGGCACCTCGCTGCCCGAACTGGTGGCGGGCGTTCTGGCGGGCCTTGCCGGAAACTCGGAGATCGTCTCGGGAAATGTGCTGGGTGCCAACATCTCCAACATCTTTCTGATTCTTGGCCTGATCGCCGTGCTGTCCCGGAAGGGTATCGAGATGGGTGGCGGTTACATCATGGTAGACCTCAATTTTCTGATCGGATCGTCACTTTTGCTCGGCCTGATCATGATGGATGGTGAAATTGCGTTTTCCGAGGGCCTCTTCCTGCTTGCGACCTATGCCATCTACAGCCACTTCCTGCTCAGGAGCGGCCAACAACCCCTCGTTGAAACGAATGGGACGAACTCGCCGATCAAAACTTCTTTCCCGTTCAAAGCGCTGCTGATCCTGCTGGCGTCCGGCGTCGGCATTTATATCGGGGCCGACCATACAGTTGATAGCATTATAGCGATTGCGCAGCATCTTGTGGTTCCCCCTTCACTCATCTCGCTGACGGTTTTATCGCTGGGAACGACCCTTCCGGAACTGGCGGTCAGCGTCACGGCCATCCGGCAGAGGAAACCGGCGATCGCCGTCGGCAACATTCTGGGTTCCTGCGTCTTCAACGCACTGGTGATTCCCGGAGCCGTGTCGGGATTCGGCACTATTCAGGTTCCCGAATACCTGATCGGCTTTTCCTTACCGGTGTTCGTCGTCGCCTCCGTCCTGTTCTACCTCCTGACTCAAGACAAAAAGATCTCTTCTTCGGAGGGAATGCTGTTTCTGATCTTCTATGCTTTTTTCATCAGTAAGGTGGTCGCCTCCTTCATCTGAAAAACCCTTTTTGTGGACTGATCATGAATTGTCATTCTCCACAACGGATGGTATATTCCGTTTGCATTCGGCCATGACCATCCGCTGGTCCGCCGGCTTGTTCCAATATTTCGTCATGCCGGCCGCAAGACCCTCATCGGATTGAAGGAGAAGGGATTGGCTTCATCTATTGGATCGATGAAAAACAGCTGACGAATAACCTGGAGACCTGGAATGATGGAAACGGGAAGCCACGAAAAGTCGATTGATGAGGTGGTCCGCGGGCTTCATACGGACCTCGCCATGGGACTGAGTGAGGTCGAGGCGCGGGTTCGCCTCCGGAAGTACGGACCCAACGAGCTCAGGGAGCGACCGCGGCCCGGATTTTTCGCGCTGCTCCTGGACCAATTCAACAACTTCCTCGTAATCATCCTGATCGTCGCAGCGGTCGTGACGGTTCTTCTCGGCGAATACATCGACGCAATCGCCATCACGGTCATCATCGTTCTCAATGCCGTCTTGGGGGTGATTCAGGAATCGAAGGCCGAACAGGCGATCGCGGGCCTCAAGAAGATGGCCGCCCCTCACGCCCAAGTCGTCCGTGACGGGCGTCAGACATCGATTCCCGGCCGGAAGCTGGTGGTCGGTGATATCGTCCTTTTGGAAGCCGGCAATTACGTCCCCGCCGACATGCGCCTCGTGGAGAGCATCAATCTCAAGGTTGAAGAAGCCTCTCTGACGGGGGAGTCGCTGCCGGTCGAGAAGAGCGCAAAGGTCGTGTTGGACAAGGAGGTCCCCCTGGGAGACCGGAAGAATACCGTCTTCATGAGCACCCTGATCACCTACGGGCGCGGCAGGGGGGTCGTGACGGGAACGGGAATGGAGACGCAGATCGGCCTCATTGCCGAGATGATCCAGTCTTACGTGGAAGAGGATACTCCCCTCCAGCAGAAATTGGCCCACCTGGGGAAGGTGCTCGGGACCGCATGCCTTGCCATCTGCGGATTCGTCTTCATCTACGGCCTTATTAGAGATACGAATCTCACGACTGCCTTTCAGGACGGTTTCATCCACTACCTTTTAGCCGAGCAGAAGGTCATCATCGGTTTGTTCATGATCGCCATCAGTCTCGCCATCGCCGCCGTCCCGGAGGGACTGCCTGCGATCGTGACCATCTGTCTCGCCATCGGGATGCAGCAGATGATCAAGCGCCACGCGCTGATCCGCAAGTTAGCTGCCGTTGAGACGCTCGGTAGCACCACAGTGATCTGCACCGACAAAACGGGAACCCTGACACAGAACCAGATGACCGTCCTGCAGGGCTGGACCGGCGGAAGGGGATTCCAAGTGACGGGGAAGGAGTATGCCCCGACCGGACTGTTCACGCGGGACGGACAGGGTTTCGACCCCCAGGGGGATGCCGATGTCGCCGCGCTCCTCCGGGGCGGCCTGCTGTGTAATGACGCCGATCTCGTGGAAGGGGGAAAAGAGACCTCATGGAGAATCACCGGCGATCCAACGGAAGGCGCCCTGGTTGTAGCCGCGGCAAAGGCAGGCGTTCGACGCGCGGATATCGCAAAGGTTCTGCCGAGGGTGGCGGAGATCCCCTTTGACTCGGACAGGAAACGGATGACCACGATCCACCGGTATGACCCAACCGTCGCCCGGACGGGTACACCGGCGGGATTCTCTTATCCGCCCGTAGTTGCCTTCGTCAAGGGGGCGCCGGACTTCGTTCTGGATCTCTGCAGCCGGGTTCTTCAAGACGGGCAAGCCGTTTCGCTGACGGAAGAGAAGCGGCAGGAGATTCTCGAACGGAACCGAGAAATGGCCGGCAACGCCCTCCGGGTGCTTGCCGTGGCGTACCGCCCCCTGGATGCCGTTCCCGAAAACGCCGACCCGGATCAGGTTGAAAAGGATCTTACGTTCATCGGCCTGCTCGGCATGATCGATCCGCCGCGGCCCGAGGTGATTGCAGCAATGAGGGTGGCGCGAGGGGCCGGTTTGAAGACCATCATGGTGACCGGCGACTACCGGGAGACGGCCGAAGCCGTGGCGCGGGAGATCGGTCTGCGGACGCCAGGCGGTCTGGTCCTGACCGGAACCGAACTCGACCAGATAAACGACGAGCGACTAACCGCCGAGGCGGACAGACTGGATGTCTGCTGTCGTGTCTCCCCGGCGCACAAGACAAGGATCGTCGACGCCCTCAAGGCGCGCGGCCACATCGTGGCGATGACCGGCGACGGCGTGAACGACGCGCCGGCTCTTAAACGGGCGAACATCGGCATCGCCATGGGCATCACCGGAACGGACGTCTCCAAGGCGGCGGCGGACATTGTCCTGACGGACGACAACTTCGCAAGCATCGTCTCCGCCGTCGAGCAGGGCCGGATCATCTACTCCAACATCCGAAAGTTCGTTTACTTTCTGCTGGCCTGCAACGTCGGTGAAATCCTGATCGTTTTTTGCGCCATGCTGATGGGGCTGCCCATTCCGCTCAGGCCCATTCACCTGTTGTGGTTGAACCTCATTTCCGATGGCGCCCCTGCCCTGGCCCTCGGAATGGAAAAAGGCGAACCCGACACCATGAGACAACCGCCCAGACCGCCGGCGGAACCGCTGGTCAATACGGATATGAAGATCGGTATATCCGTGGTAGCGGTTGTGGACGCCATAGCCATCCTTCTTGTGTTCTATCTGGGGATGGGCCGTTATCCCGGTCAAATCGAGGCCGCCCAAACCATGGCCTTTGTGACTTTGAGCGTATCGGAGCTCGTGAGGGCCTTCACCGCCCGCTCCGAGTACCTGAGCGTTTTCAAGATCGGTGTTTTTTCAAGCCGCTGGATGGTCGGCGCAACGGTCGTTTCGTTCCTCCTTGTGTTGACCGTCGTTTACGTTCCGTTCCTGCAACCCTTCTTTTACACGGTCACCCTGACGCCGGATGACTGGTTTTTCATGCTGCCGTTCTTCTTTGCCTCGGCGATCGCAATGGAACTCGTCAAGATCTACATCCGGCACAAGAGAACCATGATGGTTAGGGAACGCGGCGACATAGTCAAGACGGAGCCCTCACAAAAAGAGGTCTAATGTCACCCGGCCAACTCTCAGGTTTTGCCGTGTTAAATGAAGCTTTGAAAAAGTAAAAAATAGATGTATAATTATACCAAATAAATAAAGGAGGGTTGATTATGTTCGCACCGAAAAATATCTTGGTCCCAACAGATTTTTCAAAGTATTCTGATGTGGCACTGGACAAAGCGGTGGATATCGCAACACAGTACAAGGCGAAGATCTATCTGCTCCATGTTATTACTGAGCACGTTCAGCGGTGCATGGCCGACTATTGCCTCGATATTCAACTCGTCAAGCAACTCGAAGAGCAAAGTATCAAGGGCGCCAAAGATAAGTTGAAAAAGGAAGCAGACCAAATTGCCAAGGAAAGGGGTGTAGAAATATCTATTGTCGTCAGGGAGGGTGTGCCTCAAGAGGTTATCCTAAGTGAACAGAAGGCCAAAAAGATTGATTTGATTGTTATCGCATCTCATGGGAAGACCGGCATTCTCAAGCATCTGATTGGAAGCGTTGCAGACAAAGTTGTCAAAGGCTCAAAATGTCCAGTCATTGTTGTCAAACCGTGAGTAATCATCCATTATCGTTCGGGTAGACATACTCCCATATAAGCTGCGACTGATCCACGCAGTTATACTCGATTTCGAACGGAAATCTTCAGATCATAGAGAGAGCGTATCCTCACCCATTGTAGGTGAAAGTGAGGTTGCTTGCTATCGGGCTTTGGTCTCTTCCTTTTTCACAAAAGTACCCATCACCCGGATGAACCAAAAAGGAGGATGAGTAACCTTTCGGGGATCGGCGCCGGTTGTGTTCAGATGAAGGATGACTTGACCCTGAAGCCGATGGTCGACACCGTCACCGTTTCTTAACGCATGCCGGTCGACGAGGTAATCCTGCCGAAAAAACACAGCCGGACACGGTCTGTACCGGCATGGGCGGTGCCGCTCTTCAGACTGACATCCGTCAGTTCGGCCTGTCTGAGTTTTTCTAAGGCAAGATCGTATGATGCGGCACCAACCCGCTCCAGCCACCGGGAGCGGGTTTTGGGGGAAGTCCGTTATTCGTTTTTCTACTCGGCCCTGATGCGAACCCTCGCCGGCGGCGCGTTAGAGCTCCAGCCAGGAATCGGAGTAGAGGATATTTCCCATCAGCACCTTGGTCGTTTTTATGTAATTGACCTGCTCTTTGGTCAGTGTGCCCGGGTCGACATCCTCGCCGTCCATCGTACGGAAAACCAGATCCCTGAGATCAGGCCTGTTCCCGGCTGCAAAAGCCTTCAGTTCTTCGTCGAAGGCGTCAACGATGGCGCCGACCATGCCGTAACGTTCAAGCATCATCATATAGGTCTGATTGAGAATAGGCCGCAGATGTTCCGGGGCGCCGTTGGACACATTGGAAAGACCGCATGTCGACTTCAGCCCCGGGGCCATCTCCTGGAAGTCCTGAAACATCATCATGAACTCCACGCAGCTCGGGACCTGCACCTGGCTCTGCGGGCTGGTGACCGGTGTGACGATGGGATCAATCCAGACGTCCTCGTTCGGAATGCCGAACTCTGTAGCCTTCTGCATCAACTCGGCGGCCAGCACGCCCCTTTCGCTTGCATCTCTGGGAAGACCGGCAGGTCCCCAGAGCAGGGCGACGAGGCCTGCATTGTATTTCTGGGCAAGGGGGAATTTCGATTCCATGCTTTCGGGCCTGGCCATAATGGAATTGATGACCGCCTTGCCTTTCTTGTTTTGATACACCTTGAGACCCGCCTCGATGGCCTCGATATTGATCGTATCGAGATATAGGGGTGTATCGACCACTTCCTGGACCGTTTGTACGACCCATGCCATCAACGCGCCCCCCTCTTTACGCGCCGGCCCCAGGTTGATATCGATATAATCCACCCCGGCTTTCGCTTCCGCCATTGCCAGATCCTGGATCGGTTTGGGGTTTCTTTCCATCATGGCCACGCCTATCTTCTTGACCATCACGTTGAGGTTTTCACCAATGCGAATCATTAATCACACCTCCTGTTCTATAGTTGAAGAGCCTGAAATCCGATCCCGGTTTTCTCAAACGCCCTGTTTCAAGAAGGGCGCCAGGTGGGCGGCTTCTCTGGGTCCGATCCTGACTTCCCATTCGGGCCCAAGCTCCTCTTCAAGATCCCCACTTACGGCAGCCACAAATCCCGGAATCACGATCTTCCTTTGCTTGACCTTTTCGGTGATGCCGGATTTTTTCACAAACTGACCGATGGCGTCCCCGACGAACTTTCCGGCGGCCCAGGCGGTCAGCACGGAAAGCCCTTCCGTATCCATCACCATGAGCCAACTGGGTACGCGGCTGGCCTCGATTTCACCGGAGACGATGAAGTAGGTCAGCGCAAAATTGGTCGTAATGAGCACCGGCGAATCCTCGTTCGGATTTCCGATCGGATAGATTCCCTGCTGCATCATCATCGGCCGTTGCGGGTCGGTGTAGATGTTGAGCCTCGCAACCAAAAGCGGGAAGAGGCTTTCCCCCTGGAAGTCGGAGAGCACGATGATCCCGGCATACTTGGCAATAAGCGTGGCGGCGATCAAAGCCTCCTTCATCGGGTCTTTTGTCATTTCGCAGGGAAAGGCGATTGTCGAAAATCCCAGCGAACGATTCTTCTGAATGAGGGCGGCCCGGCGGACGAACACCTGCTCTTCGAAGGCGCCCCGTACCGTCCGGGCGCCACCGTCCAGAACGATATCCTTGATGCCGGCAGCGCCGATCTTGTCGGTCAGCGCGGTCAGCTCATCGAGGTTCGCGGCCTTGGCGACAAGCGGGCATTTGTACTCCTTGGCAAGCGCCACCATCGCATCCGTGTTTCCATCGGTCGCCGCGTAAATCAGCGGGACACGCTGGGCGGACACCTGGAGGGCCGCCTTCAAGGCATCCGCGCTCTCGCTCATCAGGATCAGCGCGGCGTCGCTGCCGTCCATGATCTTTTTCACGAGCGCTTCAAACTTGCCCGTATCGCCGGATTCATTCCTGACGGCGATCAGCTCCGCGCGCAGCACAAGACCGATCCATTCGTATTTCAAAAGATTAAACCGCTTGATCCGCTCGTCCACCTCGTCGGCGGGCATCGTATCGCTGATCAGGAGCGCCACACCTGGTTTGTTTACAAAGGTTTTCTCATGGCGGAACAGAACAGTCTCACCGCCGATTTTGACCACATTCTCCCCGCTCCCGATGACGACGGGCCGAATCGGCGGCGCGGACGCCTCCGACAGCAGGGTCTTGGATTCTTCCGATATGTATGGGCATGAAGCCAGTTCGGCCTTCGCCGCCGCCAGATTCATGGCGAAAGCAAGGCAGGTGGGAACGCCGCACTCCCCGCAGTTTGTTTTCGGAAGCAACTTGAATATCTGGATTCCTGTAAGAGCCATGAGCTACTCTCCTTTCTCCTCAATCATCAATTGATATAAACTGTTATCCCCTTATTCCAGGATCGATTCCATCGTCAGCGCCGGATGCTTCTTTTCCTCCAGGAACGGCAGTATTTCGTCTTCCGTCAACCCGATGGTTTCGTCGGCGATCCTATCGATAAAGTCGGGGATCCCTATCTCTTCGCAACGCTTATGCAGCCGCTCCCGGAGCTCGTCTTTGAGCATCTTGGGCAGCCAGACCAGACGCAACAGCCCGCCGTCGCCCGAAAGCCACTTTCTCTGCGTGATATTGTATTTGCTGTGACCCAGGAATCCCGGCGTCACCGCGCCGCCGCCCGCGGAACCGGCCAGCGTCGTAAACTTCATGCCGCAGGGGGTCATCCCCGTGTAATCCCGTCCCACAGTCATGATACCGTTGCACATGGGCAGTACGGCAGCGATGCATTCGCAGCAGCCGCAGGTGGTCATTGGATCGACCATCATGCTGTAGAGGCTGACCTGGGCGATCTTCTGACGGGACGCATTCAGCACAAAGTCATTGGTGCCCTTCCACTGCCCGAGTTTCGGATCCAGCATGTCGCCCTTGGGAATGGGCTGGTTGGGACCGGTCGGGTTGATCTCGAAGGCGGCCTTGCAGTCCATCCAGTTGTAGGCGCCGCAGAGCCCCGTCCGCTCGGGACTGATAACGCAGACGTGGCTGGGGGCAAAGGACTGGCAGAGGGTACAGGAGTAGAAGGTATCGGTGGTCTCGTCGGTCATCCCCTCGATCCGCGCATCCCGCTTGGCGTAAACTGCCCGGGCCTTGGTTAGCAGCTCGCTCACCTTTTTCTTTTCCGTATAGATCTTTACCTGCACCTTGTCGAAGATGGCACCAAAATCCTGGTGGAACTTGGCATGAAGGATCCGGCCAATATCGGACAGACGGAGTCCCTTATCCACCGCAGCCTTGCTTATCCTCACCCAGGCGATGTCCCGCTGGCCGATGTGCATCAGCCCCTGGGCATAGTTAATGAGATGGTGGATCTGACGTTCCAGGATCGGCTCGAAATCCTCCTGCATCTTCCGGCCCGCCACCTCCGCCACAATGGCCAGGGGAAGCTGGGCCGGCGGGGTGAGTTGATCCAGATCGGGACCGATAACCTCTACCTTGCCGTCTTCGACTTCGTTGATGTTCTTGGTGGTGACCCACTCAACGGCCTCGGTCCGACCACCGCCGGACTCCAGATAGATATCCTCACCACGGACCCGTTCACCCTCAAAGGCCGGTCCATAGGCGACCGGCACCGGGACATCCGCCACCGTAACCTTCAGGCCCCTTATCTCAACGGACCGCTGGACCATCTGGTCGTGAGGGACATTGGCCACCACATGTTCATAGGTACACACGCCCGTGGGCAGGATTTCCGGAATATCCGTATCGGCGATGGTGGGGAAGCCCCAGTTCACACAGCCCGCTGCGTTGGCTGCCCACTCGGCGCCTACATCACCCAGGGCGTTGACAAAGGCAAATATCCGATCCTTGTTGTAAAGAAGCATCTTCTTGGCGTCGCCTGGCTGCACCCCGCCAAAGGCCATGGCGGCCCGGTTGGCAAAACCCAGGGCGAAGACGGCGGCGGAGATATCCGGTCCGAAGGGGACCAGACGTGTATTCCAGCCGATCTGCACCCCTGCTTCGAGGAGCTGCTCCGAGAAGGTGGTGCCATTCTGGTTGCCTGCCATGAATACATAGAGGTTCTTTTTCTGATATTCCTCGGCAATCTTCTTTGCCGTCTCGGGATCAGGGGCCGCACCCACAATGGCGGCAAAGCCCGGGGCGGAGCCATCCACAAATTCAATCCCCCTCTTCCGGAAGATCACGTCCTCGGCAGCGCCCAGCCAGATCTTCCCGGAGGCCTCGTCGATCTCTTCGCTCGTGAGGTAAAAACCGGGATCCTCGATATAGCGAATGGCCTCCACTATCTCCTCGGCCAGGATGGCCGCCATGCCGGCATCCAGCAAGGGGCCCAGGTAGGGCAAGTGATAAACATTCTTTATATGGGACGGGAGCAGACCCCGGCAGATTTCCATGGGTTTCTTGGCATCGGCCAGGGTCTTAACCGGGATGCCCAGAATCGAATAGATAATGGGCAGGTAATAGGCGGTATTGGGAAATTCCAGTTTCTGTTCAGGTCCGTATTTTTCCAGGGTCTTCTTCAATTTACCCTCGGCCTTGGAAACGATATTATATGCGCCCTGAATTGCAGCAAAGGCAACTAATTTGGACATGCAGCATCCTCCCTTCTTGTTTAAGTTATGGCTTATGGTTTAGGACTTAAGTCTTAAGGGATTGAGACATCGCGCCCTTCCACCGTAAGCCCTGCGTCTCATTTACCCTGCAGACAGCTTCTGCCGATCCGCCATATCCATCAGCACCCGATCCCGGGCCTTGTCGATCCCAAGGGCCTTGCGTTTCTTGTCAATGTGGGCCAGCATCCGGCGGGCCATTTCGTAGGGATCTTCCGCCACGTCCCATTTGCCGCCCACCACCTTCTCCAAGCCGTTGAAGAGGTAGTCCTTGAATACGGGCGCCCCGTCCACGGGCAGACCGGCGCCGAAGATGACATAGACGCCGCTGCCCTCAAAATAATGTCCGATGGCTACGGCCTTTTCGCTCATCCATTCGGGGGCGCAACCCGCCAAAGGCAGGTCGCTGGGATCATTGCCCAACCCCCCCGCCGCCACTACCGCGGAGGCCGCCGAGAGCATCCGGCTGTTATCCACGCAGGACCCCATGTGAAGGATCGGGGGGATGCCCACCGTCTCGCACACCTCGGCAAGGCCGGGGCCACAATAGACCTTCGCCGCCTCGGGCGTCAACAGCCCCGCTTTGCCGAAGGCCATGGCGGCACAGCCCGTGGTAAGGATGATCACGTCATTTTTGAGCAGTTCCTTGGCCAGGATCAGATGGGCATTGTCGTGCATGCTCCTGGCATTGTTACAACCCACAATCGCGGCGATCCCCCGGATCCGGCCATTGATGATGTTGTCATTCAGGGGAACATAGGAGCCGCGGAAGGTTCCGCCCAGGTTGTACTCGATGGCCTCATAGCTGAAGCCCACGACCATCTTCTCCTTCTCGCGGGGGATCATCGCAGCCCCTTTCCGATTGGGGAAGTTGTCAATCGCAATCTTCACGATCTTTTTGGCATCGGTTAGGGCGTTATGTTCGTCGAACTCCACATGAATGGTTTCACCGGAGGCAATCTTGCAGCGGCTATTGGTGGTGATGAGCTTCGTATGGTAGCAGGCGCAGACATTGGCCAGGCTTTCCATGATACACTGGACATCAACCGTCATCGCATCCACCACACCGGTGACGATGGCCAGTTCCTGCTGCAGGTAGTTCCCGGCAATGGGCATCCCGTGACGAACCAGAATTTCATTGGCGGTGCAGCACATGCCGGCCAGGACGATGCCTTTGGCGCCCTTGCTTTTCGCATAGCTCACCATTTCAGGATCACGTGAAGCCACCACGATCATCTCGGCCAACAGCGCCTCATGACCATGGACGACAATATTCACATGGTCTTCCTTCAGGACGCCCAGGTTAATCTCGCCGTGGATCGGATGGGGGGTGCCGAACAGGACATCCTGCAAATCCGTGGCGATCATGGAACCGGCCCAGCCATCCGCCAGGGCGGCCCGGAAGCACTGCTTCACAATGTTCTCGTAATCCTGATCGACCCCCATGTGGGTCCGGTGCATGATCTCCACGATCTCCCGATCGATGCCCCGGGGGATTATATCCAGCTTCTTCCAGAGGTCGTACCTCGCCTTCGGGGCGCGCTTGGCGTAATAGATCTCACCATGCTGCTTACCCCATTCACCGAGGGCCTTTTCCCCGACCTCGACGGCGATCTCATATTTACCCCGTGGCGTTTCCACGTCATCGACGGTGACGCTGATGGCCACGCCGAAATCAGGGGCGATGGCCCGCAGCTTTTTCTCATCCACTATGTCATAATCCGGGGACTCGCGACGGGCCGCCGCCAGGAATACCTCCGTCACGCTGCGTCCATGATCGGAATGGGCGGCCGCTCCCGCGGCCACCATCCGGGCGAAATTCCTGGCCGCAATGGTTTCCGGCGTGGCGCCACAGAGCCCCTGACGGGTATCTTTCCCCTCTATATCCTTCTTGGTCAGGGGCAAACGGCACGGTCCCTGGGAGCAGAGCTTGCAGCAGGTTCCCTGGATGCCGATTGGGCAGGGTTTCATGTTTTCAGCACGATCAAATATTGTTTCAACCCCATCGGCCTGGGCCTTGTAGAGCATTTTGATGGTCGCCGGGTCCACCGACTTTTCTTCCGGCTTAATCTGTTTCTTTTCCTTCTCCATGAGCTTTATCTTGTCTTTTGTCTCGTCCGACATTCATGCTCCTCCTTATGTTTCCCGGCATCGAGCCGAAAAGGGTTCTTTACGCGGAAAAATCCTTGATCATCTCTCGCACCAGCCGTACCGCTTCGGGGTGTCTCATCACAAGCACATCCGCCCCGGCCAGGAGAAGCAAGGTTGCGGTCATGGCCTCCATGATAATCCCCCGTCGGGCAGCATCCCCGAGGAGGGGGGCATCTTCTGTTTTGGCCTTGGCCTCTTTGGTCTTCCAGACCTCCTTGGCCATATTGCAGATGATGGGAAATTGCAGTCTTTCGTCCTGCTGCGTGAGGGCTGCCATCCGGTCGCGCTCCATGACCGAGTAGGTATATTCGATTCCGTAGCCGAGCCCGCCGGTGGTCGGATCAACGATGACCTGTCTGTCCGGCACCCCGAGGTTGCCCAGCAGGATGTTGAGCTGCTTGGCCAGGTTTATGTCTATCGGGCTGTTGGCGGCGACGGTATGTTTGTAGGCGATGGCGCCGGCGCCGATCTGCTTGTAATTCTCCTCCACAACGGGGCTGATGACGAGGTTCATTCCATCGCACGCCTCAGCGACCTTGCGGAGCAGTTCGGCATCCTTGTCGGGGCTGCCGCTGCCGTTTACGATCACCGGAATCTCGACGGCCGCGGCGACCTTCTTCGCCGTTTCGGTCGCCTGATCGCTCGGGGCATTGAGGCCGTTGGGGTCCGTGCTGATCAGTTGCAGCGCGATCAGATCGGCGCCGTACACCTCCGCCGCCTTCTTGGCCCAGGCGACGGGATCACCGATAACATCCCGGTAGGGTTCGAGAGCGGCCTCCGCCCAGTTATCGGGCGGCGTATCGTACACTTCGAGTGCGATGCGGGGTGGATGGGGCATCTCCCCTTCAAAGAGATGAAACGGATAAGAGGTTTCCCCGCCCACCGTAATCGCCTTGGGTCCCCTTCCCAGTACGACTTCCTTGATCTTTCCCGTGTAGATAGTTTTGGGTATTGCGAATGGCATGAGTTTTTCCTCCTGTTAATTGACCGCCTCCGCTGCACGGGTCGCCTCCGGCAAGCGCCGGAAAGTTACCCCTGACAGTGAAAGCGTTGCGATCAACGAACCCCTGTTTTGAGATAGGCCATCATATCTTCCCGGGTTTTCAATTTTTCCCGCCAGTTCTCCGGTTTTTCGGGTTTTCCCTCTTCGCAGGTCTCGCCAACACCTGAATCTTGCACCCATCAAAAGAGGTCTTTTCTTCCAATTGCTGAGACATTATCGGTCCCTTCCTTTCTGCAGAATTGTTATGATATGGTTTTAATCAATTATGTTTCACGCCGGCGGCGATTCCCGCGGCTTTTACGGTATTCATCATCAGCATCGTGATCGTCATCGGACCGACGCCGCCGGGAACCGGGGTAATGGCGCCTGCTTTTTCCTTCACGTTTTCGAAATCGACGTCACCGCAGAGTTTGGCCTTGCCCTCCGGCGTCATCCCGATCCGGTTCACGCCGACATCGATCACCACGGCCCCCTCCTTCACCATATCGGCGGTGATGGCCTTCGGTTTGCCGGCGGCGACGATCAGGATGTCCGCCCTCTTCGTGTGGAACTCCATGTTTTTGGAACCGGTATGGCAGATGGTTACGGTCGCGTTGGCCCCTTTTTGTTTTTGCAGAAGGATATTGGCGATCGGCTTCCCGACAATGTTCGAACGGCCCACGACCACGACCTCGGCGCCGCTGGTCTCGACGCCGGTTCGGATCAGCAGTTGCTGGATGCCCGCCGGTGTGCAGGGAAGATAATCCGCCTCGCCGATCATCAGCTTTCCCACGTTGATCGGATGAAAGCCGTCCACATCCTTGCAGGGGTCGATCGCGAGGAGCACCTTGGTCTCATTGATGTGCTTGGGCAGCGGAAGCTGCACGAGAATGCCGTGAATTTTGGGATCCTTGTTGTATTTCTCGATCAGCGCGAGCAGCTCCCCCTCCGAAACGGTTTCCGGCTGGTTATCCTGAATCGAATAAAACCCCAGTTCTTTGGAGGTCTTCTGCTTTGCGGTGACGTAACTGAGCGACGCGGGATTCTCACCCACCAGAATGGTCACCAGGCCGGGGACCACGTTGTGCCCGCTCTTCAGATGCTCCGTCTCCTTCTTCAGCTCTTCCCGGATCTGCCGCGCGATTTCATTGCCGTTGATCAATTTTGCCGTCATCTTCCCCGATCTCCTTTCCTTTCCGTTTCGGCTGTCACGAAAACCTTACCTTCTAAAATATGATGATCCGTGGCAACCTTCCCCCCCACCCTCACCCTCCCCCGCCAAGGGGGAGGGGATTTATGGGGACTGTTACAATTGCCTCATGGGATATACTTCTCAAAAATACGCCATGCCGCCTGCACGGACGGAGCCGAAGCGGGCAGCCCGAAGGTCGGCGTTCCGTTGCGGTCAAAGCGGTTTATCTCCTCGTCGGAAGGGACAATCCCTGCCAGATCGAGGCGGTTTTTTTCGATCTCCTCCGCGGTCTCCTGCAGCAGCGAACCCTCCATACGATTCAGAACGAGGAGGTCCTTTTTGATGTTCAGTTTGAGATCCCTTACAAGATCGCGAATCCGCGCCGCGGTCATGATGCCCCTCCGGCTGGAATCGGAGAGGACGAAAAGCAGGTCCACATCCCTCGTCGTCAGACGGCTAAAATGCTCCATCCCCGCTTCATTGTCAATCACAATATACGGATAATTTTCGGTAAGCATGTCGATATACTTGCGGGCGAGAGTGTTGGCGGCGCAGTAACAGCCAGCCCCCTCCGGTCGCCCCATCGCGAGCAGGTCGAACCCTTTGGCCTCCGTCAGCGCCTCCTGCACCTTGTATTCAAACCAGACATCCTTGGTCATGCCTGTGGGAACCTCTTCCCGCATCAGTTCCCGCATCTCTCCAATCGTCGATTTGACTTCGATCCCCAAAACTTCATTCAGATTCGCATTGGAGTCCGCATCGACGGCCAGAACGGGACCCCTGTTTTTTTCCAGCAGGTAGCGGATGATCATGCCGGCAAAGGTTGTTTTTCCCGTGCCCCCTTTTCCGGAAACGGCAATCGTAAAGCTCATCGTATCAGGCCGCCTCCCTTCTGGCGCGCAGCCGTTCCTGCACCCCCGGGAAGGCGGAGGCATCCGTGTGCGGCAGAAACATCGCGGCCATGAATTCATCCATGAAGCCGGCATGGTTGCTTAATTCCAGATTGGTCATCATCAGCGCGATCCTTTCCGTCTCTTTCAGGAGTTCCCTGGAAAAGGAGAGCAGTCGAGCGCCTAAGAGCGATCCGTTCCCGACAAAGATGAATTTCCGTGCATCGATTTCCGGCAGCAGCCCGATGAAAATGGCCTTTTCCAGATCCAGATGACGGCCGAATCCGCCGGCGATGATAATCTGCTCCAGGTCCTTGAAACCAAGGCCGACGCTGTCCAACAGCACCTTGCAGCCTGCATAGATGGACCCTTTGGTGCGGATCAGATTTTCGATGTCGATCTCGGTGAGGACGATGTCATCCTGGATGCGCGTCTCGTTTTGATAGGCAAGGACATATTCGTAACCATCTTCCCTTTTTCTGACCCTTTTTGTCGGCAGATTCTGATGGAATTTTCCCTTCTGATCGATGATGCCTGCCTCCAGAAGCTCCGCCACCGCGTCGATCAATCCCGACCCGCAGATGCCGATCGGCTTGGCCCGGCCGATGGTCAGAATCATCGGTTCGCAGGTATGGGGGTTGATGCTGACCTCTTCGATGGCGCCGCGCGTCGCCCGCATGCCGAATTTGATGCCCGCCCCCTCGAACGCCGGACCGGCGGAACAGGAGACGCTGGCCAGCCAATCCTTGTTCCCGATCACGATCTCCCCGTTGGTGCCGATATCCATATAGAGGGTCAGCGCCTCGCGCTGGAAAATTCCGGAACCCAGAATGCCTGCCACAATATCGCCGCCCACATAACTGGCCACCAGAGGGAAGAGGTAAACATGAACATGGTCGCCGACGTTGATCCCCAGATGGACGGCCCGCACCGGCGGTATCAGGTTTGCGGTCGGAACGTAGGGCGCCTCACGAATATATTTGGGATCGATTCCCAACAGCAGTTGGGTCATCGTGGTGTTGCCCGCCACGACCAGATGGGAGACCAGCGACCGGTCGATCCGGCTCATTTTCAGCAGCTCGTCGATAACGCCGTTGATCGAGGCGACAACCGTCTCCTGCATCTTTTTCAGACCGCCCGGCTTCTGGGAATAGACAATCCGGGTGATGACGTCTTCCCCGTAACTGATCTGCGGATTGTAATCGGAGGCCTCGGCCAGCGCGAAGAGGGTCGCGCCGTCGCAGGTGCCGTCGGGACAGGCGGCAACCTTGCAATCGTTCAGATTAAGAATCTGTCCGAAAATGGTCGTTGTGCCGATATCGACCACGATCGAATAGTTCTGGTGCCGGTTGTCGCCCGGCTCGACGTTGATCAGCTTATACCCCTTACGGGTCTGCACCAGCGTTACGGTAACCTTCCAATCGGCCTTTCGGAGAAGCCGGCTTAATTTCATGATCACCCGGAAATCGCTGGAGATTCCATTGATGCCGTGTTGCTTGTGTACCGCATGGGTCAGGCGGGTCAGGTCGCTCACGTTATCGTTCAGGGTTGGCGGAGCCAGCTCCACATAGCGCTTGAATACGGTGGGATCGATGTCCCACCCCTGGACCAGTTGAAAAATATCCTTCGGCGAAAGGAGATAAGGGGCGGCGAGCCGATCGCCTTTCAGCGCCAGCACGGACTTATCAACCTGCGATTCCAGCGGGATTTCGACATCGACGTCGCCGGTGACGGTCGAGAGGCAGGCGAGGCGGTAACCGTCGGCATACTCCGCCTCGGAAAGCTCGGTGTGCATCGGCGACGCAACCGCGCCGCCGGCGATTTTAACCTTGCATTTCCCGCAGGTCGCATTGCCGCCGCAGGAGGCGTTGATGTGAATGCCGGCCTCCATAGCCGCCTGGAGGAGATTCTCCCCTTCGTCAACAAATATGTGTCTGTCACTCGGATGAAACGTGACCTTGTGTTGCCCCATAAATAAAAGCCGTTCCAAAAAAAAGCGGGGCACGATATTTCGTGCCCCTTTACCCAGGTTAAAACAAACCCTTGACCTTTCCGGTCTCTACATCCACGTCGATTCTTCTGTAGGCGGGATCGGAGCCTGTCCCCGGCATCAGACTGATGGTCCCTGTCACCGGGCAGAGGAATTTCGCACCGGCAAAGACCAAGACGTCACGAACCGGCAGTATCCAACCTTTGGGGACTCCCTTGCGAGTTGGATCAGCCGACAGGCTGAGGTGGGTCTTTACCATCATCGTATTGAAATCCCTCATTGCAGGATCAGCCTCAAACCGTTTGGCTTTGGCTTCAGCCTCAGGGGTCCAGGAAACGCCGTCGGCGCCATATACCTCTTTTGCGATGAGATCAACCCTTTGTCTGAGAGGCAATTCCAGCGGGTAGAGGAATTTGAGTTTGACTTTATCTTTGCAGGCGTCCATGACGACATCGGCAAGCTCAAGGGCGCCATCGCCACCTTTGAGCCAGTGCTCGGAAAGGGCAACACGTGCGCCTGCCTGCTCGGCATACTTTCTGACCATTGCGATTTCTTTCTTTGTGTCGGTGTGGAACGCATTAATGCAGACCACCGGGTTGATTCCGGATTTCCGGATCACACCGATGAGGTGGGTCATGTTGCAGAGGCCTTTTTCAAGAAGAGCAAGGTTTTCCTTTGTGTATTCCTGAGGCAGAGGCCGTCCGGGAGCGACCGTCGGTCCTCCTCCGTGCATCTTCGATGCCCTGATCGTTGTCGTCAGAATAGAGATATTGGGAGTCAGGCCGCTCAACCGACTCTTTACGTTCCAGAATTTCTCAAAGCCGATGTCCGCGGCAAAGCCGCTCTCGGTGACATGGTAATCGAACATCTTCAGTCCAACCCGATCGCCGATGATGGAGGACTGTCCCACGGCGATGTTGGCAAAAGGACCGGCGTGGACCAAACAGGGCTGATACTCGGTGGAGGACATCAGCGTGGGGTTGATGGTATTTCTCATCCACGCACACATGGCGCCCGCCACCTCGAGGTCGCTGGTCGTAACCGGCTTCCCCTTCTTATCATAGGCGACGACAATATTGCCCAACCTTTCCCGAAGGTCCTTGAGGTCCCGGACAATGGAAAGAATGGCCATGAGCTCGGAGCTTACCGCAATCCCGAATTTGGACTGCATCGTAAAGCCATCCATCTTGCCGCCGAGGCCGATAACAATGTTTCGTAGCGACTGGGCGCAAAAATCCATGATCCAGCCCATTTCCACATTCGTCGGATCAATGTCGAGCCGTCGGAGTTTCCGTTTCGCCAGTTCCGCATCGTCATAGTTCCGTTCGTGCTGCATCCTGGACGTTAAAGCGACCATGGCCAGGTTATGGGCATTGATAATGTCGTTAATGTCCCCGGTGAGACCAAGCGAGAATTCAGTCATGGGGATGAGAAGGGATTTGCCTCCTCCTGCAGCCGTTCCTTTCACATTCATGGTTGGACCGCCGGAAGGCTGACGGAGACAACCACCGACACTTTGCCCTCTTTTGCCGAGCCCCTCGATCAAACCCATACTCGTCGTCGATTTTCCTTCTCCGAGGGGGGTTGGTGTGATCGCTGTAACCTCGATATACTTTCCGTCCGGCCTTTTTTTCAGACGCTCCATAATCTTGAGGAAATCGAGTTTGCACAATTTCCCCATAGGGATAATTTCATCCTTTTGAAGGCCAAGTTTATCCCGCCACTGATCGACGGTGGGCATATTTTCTTCCGCTATGTCCGCAATCTGCCAATCTGCGAGCTTTCTTGGATCTGCCTTCATATACTTTTTCGAGATATTGAAACCCATGAGTATTACCCCCCTTCCCTTTCAAAATTGTTTAAAAAACTTTTTCTTAACACACTAAATCACCCAATGATCCGTATCCGGCACCTTCAATGACCTTTTCCGCAGGCGGCCCGGCAGGATAAGGACACCGCCGGAGAAATCCTACGGAACGATATCTCCACCCCCAAGAGCCTGTCAGGGGCAACAACCGAATATAACTTATAATACTGGGTAGATTCCGCACTCTGGAAAATGGAGAAACGCTTATCGGCGCCGGGGGCAACGCGATCGATATCCATTGCCTCCCTATCTGCTTGAATCATACGGTTCCCGCAGGGATGGGAAAAATTCGAGTTTCTATGACCATCATTTTGCATACTTATCAAAACAATCGAATCTATTGGGGTTTTTAAAAATCTACAGAGCGTCGATTCATATCAACAAGGTAAATTCCTGTCAAGAACTATTTTGTAGCTATTTTGTAATCCATGAAACTCGGCTGACGGGTTCCCGTTTCCAAGCATGATCACCCTCGACAACGGACCCCGTTTTCAGACAATAGAAGAGGCGTCCAGCCGTTTTTTCGCCAACAAATGGTTGCAGAACGAGGGGAAATCCATTAAATGGACACGGAGGAGGAAGAAAAGCATGGGCAAAGAGAGGGGCAGCGGGGCTCCGCAGGAGAGCCTGCGCATCGCGATCATGGGACAGGCCGCCTTTGGCGCCAAGATTCTGGAAACATTGTCTGATCGGGGAGAAGTGATCATCGCCGCATGGCTTCCCCAAGGTAAGGCCGGCGGAAAACCCGACCCCCTGAAGACGGCCGCCGACGGCCGTGGAATCCCGGCCTTTCAGCCGGAGAGCTACCGAACCCCGGAGACGCTCGAGGCTTTCCGGAGCACGAACCCCGACCTGCTGATCATGGCCTTCGTCACCGACATCATCCCGCCCTCTTTTTTCAGGATCCCGACGCAGGGGGCTATCTGTTATCATCCTTCGATTCTTCCCCGCCACCGCGGCGGGAGCGCGATCAACTGGGCGGTGATCATGGGCGACCTGGAGACGGGGCTCTCGATCTTCTGGGCGGATGCGGGGATCGACACGGGCCCGGTCTTACTCCAGAAGCGGATCCCGATCGGGCCGGAGGATACGACCGGCGCCCTCTACTTCAACCGGCTGTTTCCGCTCGGCGTTGAGGCGATCGTGGAGTCCGTCGAACTCATCAAGGAGGGGCGGGCGCCCCGGATGGTCCAGGACGAAGGCGTGGCCACGTACGAACCGCTCTGCAACGACCAGGTAGCCCAGATCGACTGGGAAACCCCCGCAACGGAGGTCCACAACCTCATCCGGGGCTGCGATCCTCAGCCGGGGGCCTACTCCTTTTATCGGGAGAAGAAGGTCCGTTTCCTCGATACCCGGCTGGCGGAAACCGTCCGCCCGGATGCCCGACCGGGGGAGGTCCTGGCAACGGATGAGGGCGGCTTCATCGTCGCCGCCCGCAACGGAGCACTCCGCATCGGGAAGGTCCGGACGGAGGCCGGCAAACAGGATGCCGTCGCTTTTGCGGCAGAGACCGGGCTGAAACCGGGGGACATCTTCACGGCAGACGGTAAAGACGGCAGATAAAACCATCCGAAATATACCTTGACAAGCAAAAACAGCCCCCCTACAGTTCGACCTCTTGAAGGCAAATCATGGAAAGAGAAGCTCTGAAAAAAACCATCATCGCGTACATGGAAATCCACAACACCCTTTCCCTGGCAACGCAAAAAGACGGGGCACCCCATGCCGCTACGGTATTTTACGTCAACACCGGATTTGAAATTTACTTTTTAAGCAGCCCCTCGACGCGGCATGGAGAGCACCTTGCGCACAATCCGAGGGTATCCGCCACCATAGACGAGGATTATTCCAACTGGCTTTTAATAAAGGGAATCCAACTTGAAGGCGGGGTAACGGGCGTGGG
This sequence comes from Pseudomonadota bacterium, assembly GCA_018896355.1. Classification (GTDB taxonomy): domain Bacteria; phylum Desulfobacterota; class Syntrophia; order Syntrophales; family UBA5619; genus UBA5619. Next base: position 18,283 of record JAHIMW010000172.1, on the reverse strand, counting down.
CGGGATCATGGAGAACGGACGCATCGCCCAGGCCTATGTAAAGAAATTTCCCGACGTGAAGGATTTTCTCTTTTCGCCACAAAAGCTCGGTGAACTCATAGCAAGTAAGGTAAGCGGGGTTAGCTTCTATAAGCTGACGCCGGAACGGATCTTCTTTATCGATAATGAAAAAGGATTTGGGAAGCGGGAAGAGTTGATCCTTTCCGGTAATGACTGAATCAAAAACTCTCGGCAGTCGGAGCGGGAATGGGGAGATTTTGAATGTCCCAAAATCGCCAAAAAATTCTGTCTAAATATTTCTTGACAAGCAAAAACAGCCCCCCTATAATGCACCACCCTAAAAAAGCAATCTCATATCGAACCACGCGTGGGAGTTATTCGTACAACCCGGGGACGGAGAGTATTTGCTGCGTCCGAATTGATGACGTATCCACGAATCAGGAGGAGACACGAAATGAAATTCCCGAATCCGCATGACATCAAGGCCAAGACCATCCCCGGCACCGAAGGCTGGGAGAGGATGTATCCCTACCACTACCAGTTCGTCACCGATGATCCCGAGCGCAACCAGTACGAGAAGGATTCCTTCTGGTTCGCCGACGGCCTGCATTATCCGGAGCCGCTCTATCCCTTCGATACGATTTGGGATGAGGCCTGGTATCTCGCCCTCTCCCAGTTCAACAACCGGATCTTCATGGTGCCGCCGGTGCGCGGCGTGGACCACCGCATCATCAACGGCTATGTCTATATCTCGCCGGTGCCGGTAAAGGACGGAGCCGAGATCGGCAGCCGCGTCCCGCACTTCATGGAGCGTGCCGGCTACTACTACAAGAACTGGGACGCACTCGAAGCCAAGTGGAAAGTGAAAATGGAAGCCACCATCCGCGAACTCGAGGCGGTGAAGATCCCGAAGCTGCCCGACATGGAGGATATAAGCGTGGTGACCGACGCGGTCGGCGAGTCTCGGGGCTACCACCTGCTCAAGAACTACGATGACTTGATCAATCTGGGCCTCAAGTGCTGGCAGTACCACTTCGAGTTCCTCAACCTGGGGTATGCCGCCTACGTCTTCTTCCTCGACTTCATGCAGAAGCAGTTCCCCAGCATGCCGACGCAGCGTGTCACCCAGATGATCGCCGGCATCGACGTGATCATGTATCAGCCGGACGAGGAATTGAAAAAGCTGGCCAAGAAGGCCATCGAGCTGGGCATCGAGGCAACGGTATGCTCCAGCCCGGAATGGAGCGTGGTCGAGGCAGCACTGCGTAAGCTGCCTAAGGGGCAGGAGTGGCTGGCTGCCCTGGATCAGGCCAAGGATCCGTGGTTCGAAGTGTCGACCGGCACCGGCTGGTTCCACCACGACCGCAGTTGGAACGACCAGATGAACGTGCCGCTCACCGGCATCAATACCTATATCGGGAAAATCAAGCAGGACATTTCGATCGAGCGGCCGACCGAGAAGGTGCGGGCCGAGCGCGACCGCATCACCGCCGAATATCGCGACCTGATCGGGACAGAGGAGGATCGCAAGCAGTTTGACGAATTGCTGGGCTGCGCCAAGACCGTGTTCCCATATGTCGAGAACCATCTCTTCTATGTCGAGCACTGGTTCCACTCGGTGTTCTGGAACAAGATGCGCGAAGTCGGGGCGATCATGAAACAGCACGGCATGATTGAGGACGTCGAGGACATCTGGCTGTTGCGTCGCGACGAAATCAAGCAGGGTTTGTGGGACGTCGTCACCGCCTGGGCAACCGGCGTTACGCCGCGCGGCACCAAGGTGTGGCCGAAGGAGATCGCCTGGCGCAAAGGCGTGATGCAGAAGTTCAAGGAATGGAGTGCGCCTCCGGCCATCGGCACCGCGCCCGAGGTGATTCAGGAGCCCTTCACCATCGTACTGTGGGGTGTGACCAACAAGTCGCTGGCGGACTGGTCGGCGGTTCAGGAAGTCAAGGATCCCGACAGCATTACCGAGATCAAAGGTTTCGCCGGCAGCCCCGGCGTCGCCGAGGGCCGCGCGCGGATCTGCAAGACGGTGGCGGAAGTGGGTCAGCTTCAGGAGGGGGAGATTCTGGTGGCTCCGACGACCTCGCCGTCCTGGGCGCCGGCTTTCGCCAAGATCAGCGCCTGCGTCACCGATGTGGGTGGCGTTATGAGCCACGCGGCGATCGTCTGTCGCGAGTACGGCCTGCCGGCGGTGGTCGGCACGGGTCTTTCGACCAAGATCATCAAGAGCGGCATGATGCTGCGCGTTGATGGATCTTCCGGCGTCATCACCATCGTGCGATGACGGAGAGCGCGGCCATGGGCGGTGCGGTGGCCGGCAGGGGGCCGGCGGGTGTTCCGCTGGTCTGCTGGTTCGAGGAATGCCGGAAGGATTCCGTTCCCCTGGTCGGCGGCAAGTGCTCCTCCCTCGGCGAGCTGATCAACGCCGGGGTGCGGGTGCCGCCCGGCTTTGCGCTGACCACCGAGGGTTACCGCCGCTTCATGGCCGAGGCGGGGATAAACCGGGAGATCAAGTCCCTGCTCGATAAGCTCGATGCTGCGGACATGGACGCGTTGGAGCGGACCAGCGCATCCATCCGCACGAGCATTGAGGCGCATCCGTTTTCCACGGAAATCGAGGACCTGGTGGCCGAGTGCTATCGCAAGCTCTCGCTGCGCTGCTGTATGCCGGCGGCGCCGGTGGCGGTGCGTTCCAGCGCCACGGCCGAGGATCTTCCCGGCGCCAGCTTCGCCGGTCAGCAGGATACCTATTTGTGGATCCGGGGCATCGACGAGGTGCTGCATCACATGCGCCGCTGCATCTCCAGCCTTTACACGGCCCGGGCCATTGCCTACCGGGCCAACCGCGGCCTCGACGACGAACGGATGGCGATCAGCATCGGGGTACAGAAAATGGCGAACGCGCATACGGCCGGGGTGATGTTCACCATCCACCCGGCTAACGGCGATCGCTCGGTGATCGTCATCGATTCCAACTTCGGTTTCGGCGAATCGGTGGTTTCGGGCGAGGTGACGCCGGATCACTTCGTCGTGAACAAGGTGACGCTGGACATCATCGACCGGACCATCTCCCAAAAGGAGATGTGCTACACGGTGGATCTGAAGACCCAGCAATCCCTGGCCGTGGAGGTGCCTTTCGAGCGGCAGAGAGTGCAGTCTCTGATCGACGACGAGATCACCGAACTGGCCGGGATGGGCAAGCAGATCGAGAAGCATTACGGGCGCCCGATGGACATCGAATGGGCGGTGGACAAGGACCTTCCTGCCGGCGGCAACATTTTCATCCTGCAGGCCCGTCCCGAGACGGTATGGAGCGAAAAGCGACTGGAACCGGTCGCCGATGCCGGCGCCTCGGCCATGGATTACATCCTCTCCAGTATGCTGGCGGGCAAGAAAGTGAAATGAACCATCGGCAGGCATATTTTTAACGCTTTTAAGGAGAAAGGAGACATTATGAATGCACCTAAGGAAGTAAAGCCCATCGACGATCTTCGCAGCTACATCGCCGCTCTCGAGGCCAACGGCGAATTGCACCGCATCAAGACCGAGGTGGACTGGAAATTCGAGCTCTGCCATGTATCGAAGGTCAATGAGGAGAAGAAGGGGCCGGCGCTGTTATACGAGAACGTCAAAGGCTACGACATTCCGGTATTCACCAGCGCCTTCACCACCTCGAAGCGGCTGGCCATTGCGCTGGAGCAGGATCCGTCGCTGTCGATGAGCCAGTTGTCCAAGAAGTGGATGGAACTCACCACCAAGACGATGGTCAAGCCGGAGTTTGTCGACAATCCGCAGGTGAAGGAGAACATCATCGAGGGCGAAGCCGTCGATATCGAGATGTTCCCTTCGCCCTGGTTTTATCCGGACGACGGCGGACGCTTTTTCGTCACTTCCGGTTTCCTGGTAACCCGGGATCCGGACTCCGGCTGGACCAATCTGGGCACCTACCGCGCCCAGGTGCTGGGCAAGAACATCCTGGGCTCGCAGATCATCAAGGGCAAGCACGGCGACATGCACATGAAGAAGTACCAGGAACGCGGCGAACTGATGCCCGCCGCGTATGTGGTGGGCACCGATCCGGTACTGTTCCTGGCCGGCTCCACGCTGGTCAGTGCGCAGGTGGATGAATACGACGTGGCCGGCTCGCTGCGCGGCAAGCCGGTCAAGGTGTTCAAGTCGGAACTGACCGGGCTTACCTTGCCGGCAACCGCCGAGATCATCGCCGAAGGCTGGATCGACCCGAACGAATTGATGGAAGAGGGGCCCTTCGGCGAATACACCGGCTACTATTCGGGCAACAAGGGCAAGGATTATCCCAAGCCGGTTCTGCGTATCGCGCGCATCCTGCATCGCAACAAGCCGGTGATGTGGGCGACGACCGTGGGCAAGCCGATTAACGACATCCACATGATCCAGTCCTTGAACCGTACCGCAACGCTCTGGCATGACCTTGAGACCATGAAGGTGCCGGGCATCCAGAGCGTGTATATCCCGCCCGAAGCTTGCGGCAGGTTCTGGGTCGTGGTATCGGTCAAGCAGATGTATCCCGGGCACTCCAATCACGTCGGCAATGCCGTCATCGCCACCACCACCGGTCACTACGGCGTGAAGGGCGTGATCGTCGTCGATCACGACATCGATGCCGACGACTGGGATCGCGTCTGGTGGGCGCTGGCTACCCGCTTCGACCCGAAGCGCTCGGCCCAGATCATCGACCGCGGGCGCTCCACGCCGCTCGATCCCGGCCTGCCGATCGAGGCGCGCGACATCACCAGCCGCATCATTCTCGATGCCTGTACGCCTTACGAATGGACCAACAAGCCCAACGAAATTTTCATGGATCGCGCCGTGCTGCAAAAAGTTTCCGATCGCTGGAACGAGTACGGCTTTTCCGGCGCCAGCCCGGTGGCCGGCATGATCAGCCGGCTGACCCGGCCCGAAGTCAAGAAGTCGGCCAAGTAACCCCCATACCCGGGTTGGTCGCAACGAAGGATCAATCACCCCCACCCTCCCCTCCCCCTTCAAGGGGGAGGGATACAGGGAGAGGGGGCATTTTCATATAAAGCTATCGCCGGCCGCTCGTCTGTGTTGGCGAGCGGCGGAGTGGAGGAAGTTCCGCACATGGGCAAGAAAGGCATCGTCATCGTCTGCAATCTGGACACCCGCGGCAAGGAGATCGTCTTCGTCAAGCAACTGATTGCCGACCGGGGCCACGAGGCCATCCTGCTTGATTTCAGCATGGAGGAGCCGCCGCCGTTTGCCGGCGACATCACCACCGAGGCGGTGGCGGCGCGCGGCGGGCTGCCGATCGAAGCGGTGCGCGAAAAGTACCGCTCCGACCGGGATGCCGCGACCAACAACCAGATCCGGGGCGCCGCGGCGATCATCGATGAACTGGTCAAACAGGGCCGGGTCCAGGGCATGATCGGCATCGGCGGCGCCACATCCACGCTGGTCGCCACTTCGATCATGAAACGGCTGCCTTTCGGCATGCCCAAGCTGATGGCCACTCCGATGGCGGCGCACCCGGCTTACATCGACAAGTATGTCGGCACCCACGACATCACCATGCACCACACGGTGCTCGATATCGTGAAAATGAATCCGCTCCTGAAGGCGCAGATCATCAACGCGGTCGGGGCCATCTGCGGCATGGTGGAGATGACCCTGGGCACCCATTTCGTTTTCGACAAACCCTGTGTGGCCATCTCTTCCTTCGGTTTCGCCGAGATGGCGGTGCAGGCCGCGCTCGGCATGCTGGAGGAGGCCGGTTTCACACCGATTGTCTGTCATGCGCAAGGCAAGGGCGACAAGGCGATGGAAGAGATGATCCGTGCCGGCGCTTTCCACGGCGTGGTCGACATTTGCATCGGCGGGATCATGGAAAACCTCTTCAAGGGCAACCGCGATCCGGGGCCGGAGCGGCTGATGGCGGCCGTCGAAACCGGGATACCCATGGTGCTGGCGCCCTGCGGCCTCGATATCCTGTCCTATGGCGGCCGCCCCGACATGCTGGAGAAAACCCGAGATCGAACCCAGTACGTACAGGACGCCCTGCGCGTCCAGGTTCGCACTACCGCCGATGAGTTGCGTCAGGCCGCCGACGTGATCGCCGACCGGCTCAACCGGTCCAAGGGCCCCTGGTCTTTCCTGATTCCGCTCAAAGGCTGGTCGTCGCTCGACAAGGAAGGGCGGCCCATTTTCGACCCGGTTGCCGACGCCGCCTTCGTTGCGCGCTTGAAGGAAAAGCTCGCCGATCCGGAGCGGGTCAAGGAGGTCGACCTGCATCTTTACACCCCGGAATTTGCCCGGGTTGCCGTCGATGAATTCATGCGGCTGTATGCAGGAGCGCACGCGCCGCTGACGACACCGTCGGCACCTATGGAGGCGGCGCATTGATCCGGCCCTGGCCCCTGATTGCCTCGGAACCGATGTTCGACGCCGGTTTACTGCAGGTGATACGCGATCGCGCCCGCTCGCCGCGTACCGGAGGCGAGCGCGACTTCCACGTGATCCGGATGATAGACTGGCTGATGGCCGTACCGCTGACCGAGGACAAAAAACTGGTGATGGTCAGGCAGTATCGGCACGGTTCGCGCGAGGCCAGTCTGGAAGTGCCGGGCGGACTGCACGATGGCAACGCGGAGGAGGAAAGTCCGGAGCAGGGTGCAGCGCGCGAGTTGGCGGAGGAAACCGGCTACAGCGGCGGCGCTTGGGCATTTCTCGGGCAACTGCGGCCACAGCCCGCGCTGTTCTCTAACCGAGCCTGGATTTACCTGGCACGGGACGTGCGGCTGACGAGCGCGCCGAAACTCGACGCGGGCGAGGACATCGAGGTGGTGTTGCTCGGTGCGCAGGAAGTTCCGGCACGCATCGCCAGCGGCGAAATCAACAACGCCATGACCGTTGCCGCGCTGGCGCTGGCACACTACGGCGGGTATCTGTGACCCGCCCCGCCATCCCCCCCTTCTCATTGAAGGAAGTGATCGCCACTCACCGCGTCCGCGGCCTGTGGGCCCCGCTTTCCCGGGGCGGCCCGGCGGGGTCGTTATGAAGGAGAATCGGCAATGATCGTGCGAAACTGGATGCAAACCAATCCGATAACGATACCGAGCGATACGCTGGTCTCGGAAGCCAAGCGTCTGCTAACCGACAACAATCTGCATGTCCTGCCCGTGGTGGATAACGGGCGGCTGCGCGGGCTGGTGACGCGTCCCAACATGTTGCGCATGGGACACTTTGTCATGCGCACCCAGAGCGCGGACGAATTCAACTTCTTCGTCAATCGCCTCAAGGTGCGCGACGTCATGGTGCGCAATCCGGCCACGGTGCGGAGTGACGACACCATGGTACATTGCCTGCTCAAGGGCCAGGATTTGGGGGTGGCCCAGTTCCCCGTCATGGATGGAGAAGAGGTGGTTGGCATCATTTCCGCCAATGAGATTTTTCAGCTTGCCGCTCATTGCCTGGGCGCCTGGGAGCGGCACAGCGGTGTGACGCTTGCGCCGCTCAAGCTCGGCCCAGGCGTGCTGGGCCGGATCGCCGACGTTGTCGAGGCGGCTGGCGCCGTGGTGCAAGCGATCTACCCGGTTGGACGGCGCGCGAAACCGGATGACGACGTTTTTCCGGAAAGGACTGTGATTCTCCGATTTTACCCCGGGGAGATCGGCAAGGTCGTTGCCGCGCTTGCGGCGGCGGGTTTTCCGGCACTTGAGTCTGCCGAGGTGCGGGAGTCTATACTGTAAAACAGCGCCGACGCTTCACGATAATCCGGCAGAGAACTTCAGGAGCAGATAAATGAGTTTGCCATTGGTGGTGGCGATTACCGGCGCGTCGGGCGTGATCTATGGCGTGGAAATGCTGCGCGTCCTGAAAGGTCTGGGCCAAGAAACCCACCTCATCCTGAGCGAGGCCGCCGGCATGAACCTCGCGATCGAGACGGACTGCTCGCTCGACGAAGTCAGATCGCTGGCGAACGTGGTCTATCAAAACAAAGATGTCGGCGCCGCCATCGCCAGCGGGTCGTTCCGCACCCGCGGCATGATCGTCGCACCCTGCACCATCAAGACGCTGTCGGCGATTGCCAATTCGTTTACCTACAACCTGGTGGTGCGCGCCGCCGACGTGACGCTCAAGGAGCGGCGCACGCTGGTGCTGATGGTGCGGGAAACGCCCTTTCACAAGGGACATCTCGACCTGATGTCACGAGCCGCCGACATCGGCGCGGTGATCCTGCCGCCGATACCGGCCTTCTATCACAAGCCCGAAACCATCCTTGACATTATCCACCAGAGCATCGGCAAGGCGCTCGATCAGGTCGGCATCGAACATAATCTGTTCAAGCGCTGGACCGGGACTGACATAGGACAGTATAAAATAGAATGAATGAAGATAACGCGATGGCCAAGAATGGAAGCATTTACTGGAATCCGATCATGGAAACGATGCCGCGCGAAAAGCTCCGGGAGCTGCAGGTGAAGAAGTTCCGAAGGATCTTCACCTGGGCTTACGAAAACTCGCCATTTTACCGGAAACTTTACCGGGATACCGGCATGGAACCGGGCGACATCAAAACCTATGAGGACATCAGGAAGGTCCCCCGGACCGATAAGGGTATGTTGAGAGACGTCCAGAACCGACCGCCTTTCCCTTATGGCGATATGCTGGCCGTTCCGCTCCGTCAGGTCACGGAGTTCCGGCAAACCAGCGGCACCACGGGAACCCCCGTGTATCAGGCAGACACTTGGCAGGACTGGGAATGGTGGGCGGAGTGCTGGGCCTATATACTTTATGCCCAGGGCTACCGCGATACGGACAGGATGTTCATCCCCTTCGGTTACAACATTTTTGTCGCCTTCTGGGCCTGTCATTACGGAGCGGAGAAGCTCGGCTGCGAGGTGGTTCCGGGCGGGGTGCTGGACACGGGGGCGCGGATCATGAAGATGCAGGAACTCAAGTGCAACTCCTTTGGAGCTACCCCGACTTATGTGCTCGGCATGGCCGACACGGCGATAAAGATGGGGATTGATCCCCGATCGATCGGCATCCGGAAAATCACCTGTGCCGGTGAACCGGGCGCCAGCATCCCCACTACCAAGAAGAGGATCGAGGATGCCTGGGGGGCGAAGGTATATGACCACATCGGCGCCACGGAGATAGGCGCGTGGAGTTACAGTTGCACCTTCCAGAAGGGCCTTCACGTAAACGAGGCCTTCTTCCTCGTCGAGATAGAGGATATCGATACCGGTGAAATCATCGATACGCCCGGAAAGAACGGCAAGATGGTTATCACGGCCCTGGACCGGATGGCCAAGCCCTGCATCCGTTTCGACTCGAAAGACGTGATCCGCTGGGCCGACTATGAATGCGATTGCGGCCGCACCTTCAGGAGCATCGACGGCGGTGTGGTCGGCAGGACCGATGACATTACCAAGGTCAAGGGCGTACTCCTTGCACCGACGGCCATCGAGGAAGTGGTGAGGAGTTTTACGGAGCTCGGTAATGAATATGAAGTTGTGGTGAGCAAGAAGGGCGACATCGATGAAATCCTTCTTAAGATAGAGATCATGCCGGGATTCGAGAAGAAGGAACCGGATATTCTCAAGCGTTTAAAGGAACAGCTCCGGGTCAAGACGAATCTCGGTTATATAATGGAAATCCATCCCTACGAAAGCTTGCCCAGGTACGCCTTGAAGGCGAAGAGGTTCAAAGATCTGAGAGAACATTAGCAAGTCAGTATGATTAGGAGAATTTACCATGACAACCGGGTATAACATCCAAAAAATGGATGCCAAGATCAAAGAGATAAGGAAAGCCGCGGAAGAACTCCAGGAACTGGGGGGAGATATCGAGGCCGTAAATAAGAATCTTGTTCGGCTCCTTGCGAGCACGAAGATGCTGGAGCTCAACATATCCGATGCGATATCGCTCGTGTAAAGAAAGTATGGCAAGACATGACACACAGAATACGTTTAGATAATATTGAGGCAATGCTTTTTGATTTTGAAGGAACCTTGGTCGATTTTCAGTGGAAACTTTCTGAAGCCATTGAAGAAACCTTGGAAATGCTCTGGGATATGGGTTTTACAAAAAACCTGATTCTCAGCAGAAAATACTCCACACTGATGACAGAGGCAGTACAGGTGGCGACTGAAATAGGATTACCGCCTGATCAGGTACGGGAGAAGATCTGCCGTGTATATGACCGGTATGACGAAGATGCACTGACACGTTGGGTTCTGCGATCAGGTGTAAAGGATTTCCTTAATACGATCAAAGCTAAAGGGATTCGCACCGGTCTTGTAAGCAATGTGGGGGGCAAAACCCTTGCAAAAGCTTTGTCAAAACTCGATCTGGCGGATTACTTTGATGTCGTCCTTGGTCGCAATGATGTCATGAATCTTAAACCCAACCCTGAAGGGTTGAATCTTGCAATAGAGAAGTTAGGGATATGTAAAGACAGCAGCATTTTGCTTGGCGACAGCCTGGATGACGTTAACGCTGCAAGAAACGCCGGCATCAGGATAATGATCATTACGGATGGTGAAAATGCAAAAGAAGATATTCTGGCGGCACAACCGGATCATGTGATTCAAAGTTATGAAGAGCTTCATAAATCTTCACTCCGTTCTTTCCGTTAAGTTGTTCGATCTCGCCCGGTATCTCCCGGCATGAACTAAAAACCCGCCATGCCCCTGCGAACTCGCCGCCCCGCGTCAGTTCGTTCGGAACGACGATGCAGCGGATGCCGGCCGCTATCGCCGCCCGGACCCCCCGCTCCGAATCCTCGACGACAAGGCACTCCTCCGGCCGGCAGCCGCTTCGCTCCATGGCCAGCCGATAAGGCTCCAGAAAGGCGGAGACAAGGACGATGGCCAGGGCCGTACCGTTCATCGCACAGCCCCGTATTCCTTTCGATCTTTTGGTTCCCTACAGGACTTCCTCGAGGGCCAGGGCGGCATCTCTTACAAAGCGTGGGCATCGTTCGGTAAACAATCCCTTCTGCCTTGCCGTCTCCATCCCCTCCGCCGTCGCCAGATCGCATCTAAGGAGCTCCCGGCAGCAAAGGGCGCCGTTGCGCGATCGGAAACGGTCGGCAAAGTCACGGACCAGGGCATAATTCTTTTCTTTCGTCTCCTTATCCGTCGCCTCCGTATGGCCGTGCTTCAAACCGATCACGATCAGGGCGCCGGCCACGGCCCCGCAGACCTCCCCGAGCCGTCCCATCCCCGCCCCAAGCACTGCGGCCGCCCGGAGGGCCGTCTCCCGCGGCAGACCGAAATCATCTCCATAGGTGGAGAGGATCGCCTGCGAACAACTGAACCCCTCCCGGAAACAGGCCACCGCCGCGTCAACCTTTTCACTCATGATGTCCCTCCGATCGATTGCTGATCCGGCGCGGGCCGGCCACCCCTCCGGGGAATTTCTCAATATAAAACATAACCGTAATACCGCGCAGCAAAGACCTGAGTCCGGATCATTTCGCGCATTTCATAATACGGATCGGCATCTTCGTCAAATGCAAATTTTTGCGGGCACCATTCCAAGCCGGGTGCGAACCATGTCGGAAAGAGCCGTCCGGCATCGTAAAGACAGGGAGATCTTTGCGCAACTTGGAAACCGGATCCCGGAAGCGCGCATTGGAGATTTTTCGGGGTACCCTGGCGGAAAATTAGGGACAGCTCCCTATTTTTCCGGAAAAAATAGGGAGCTGTCCCCATTTTCCGTTGCAGGGTCGGAAAATGTCCAGCGCGCGGAGGGATCACGATTTCCAAAGGTCTCGCTGGGTCATGCCGATCGGCTGTTTGACATTTCTCGGGGCATCCGTTATATGTGCCTGTATAGGGTACTGGAAATCGCGCCTCTCTTTAGGCCGTGATTTCCGCAACCGAGGGGTAAAGTCATGCAGATACAGGAGGTGTTTCACTACTTCGGGAACGATCTGAAAAAGGTCGAAGACCACATGGAGATATACCTCCGTTCGGAGGTTCGGCTCATCCCGGAAATCATTCACCACCTGATCGGCAGCGGCGGCAAGCGTTTCCGGCCGCTCCTGCTTCTGGCCACCGCCGAACTCTGCGGCTACCGGGGGGAGCGCCGTTATCCGCTGTCGGCGGTCATCGAGTTCATCCATACCGCCTCCCTGTTCCACGACGACGTAGTCGACCATGCGGGGACCAGGCGGGGGAAGGTTTCCGCAAACCGCGTCTGGGGCAATGCCGCAAGTGTCCTCGTCGGGGATTTCCTCTACTCCAAATCCTTCAAGCTGATGATCGACGACGGAAGCATGGCCATCCTCAAGCTGATCTCCACCACGACGAACACGATGTCGGAGGGTGAGGTCTTTCAGTTGATGAAGACGGGCGACGTCAACATCACCGAAAAGGAATACCTGTTGATTGTGGAGAAAAAGACAGCGATCCTGATTTCCGCGGCCTGCGCCATCGGCGGCATCCTCGGAAATGCAACGGACGCGCAGATCGAGGCGCTGACCCGCTTCGGCATGAGGCTCGGAACCGCCTTCCAGATTACGGACGACACCCTCGACTACGTCGCCAGGGAGGAAGAATTCGGCAAGGCGATCGGTCAGGATCTCCGAGAGGGGAAGCTGACGCTCCCGCTCATCCGGACCATCAAGAAGTGCACACCGGAAGAGAGGACCTTCATCCGGACGGGGATCGAGAAAAAGGATGGGGAGGCGACCGCCGGGATCATGGACGTGATGCATCGTTACGACGGGATCCACTATGCCCTGAGGAAGGCCAGAAACTGCATTGATGAGGCACGGGGATTTCTCTCCCCCTTTGACGACTCGGAGGCCAAAACCGCGCTGCTTACCATCACGGACTACATCCTTGCAAGAAGGCTGTAACCGCTTAGGGTCTGTAACGGAATAACTGGAGAAAGAGGTAAACAGACCATGAATATTTATAAAAAATCCTTCATCCTCTGTGTGCTGCTGATCGTCGTCAGCGCTCCCGTCCGGGCGGCGACACCGGAAGAGTCCCTCCGGAAGAGTTTTCCCAACCTCCGTGCGGACAGCATCCGTCCCGCCGGCATAAACGGTCTCTACGAGGTGGTCTCCGGAAAGCGGGTCCTCTACTACGCCCCGGGCCCCGAATACCTCATCTACGGACCGATGATCACGCGGGAGGGAAGGAACCTGACGGAAGAGCGCGTCCTGGAGATCATGGAACGGGGCTTGAAAGGGGTCCCACTCGAGAAGGCCCTCCGGATCGGCGCCGGCCCCCATCAGGTCATCGAGATCACGGATCCGGACTGCACGTACTGCCGAAAGGCATCCGCCTTCCTCTCGGAGAGAAACGATGTGACCCGGCATGTCTTCTTCTTCCCGTTGGCGATCCACCCGAACGCCCCGGCAAAGGTCCGTCAGATCTTCTGCGCCGAAGACCGCGGCAAAGCTTATGAAGAAGCGATGGCCGGAAAATTGGACGATATGAAATTCACGCCCTGCAAGAGCGACGCTGTGGAGGATCTCCTGAAAACCCACCGGGAGATCGGCGACAGCGTCGGGGTCACGGGAACGCCTCTCTTCCTGATCGACGGACAGGTTGTTTATGGGGCGGACATCCCGCGGATGGAAAGGATCCTGGGCAGCAAGAAATGACGACGGCAGCCTATATGTTGCATGAACGATACCTGGAGCGGTACGCCGACGTGCTGCTCTGGGGTCTCAAGACGGCCCGGCGGGGGCGATTCCGGAAGGGAAACGTAATCCTGATCCAGTATGATCGTGCCGCGCTGCGGCTCGCGGAAATCCTCTACGGAAAGATCCTCGCAGCGGGGATGAACCCCATTCAGCGGATGGGTCTCACCGTCGGCATGGAACGTTCCTTCTTCGGAAAGTCCGGCGGACGCCAACTCGTTTTCCAGCCCCCGGGCGAGAAGGAACTCTGCGGAAATCTCCACGGACGGATCTATCTCCATGCACCCGATTTGCTGACCCATCTTAAAGGGATCGACCCGACCCGGATCGGCAAGGTTTTGGTCGCCCGCAAGCCGCTCCGCGACATCCTCGAGCGGCGCGAGCAGGAGGGGGCTTATGGCTGGACCATCTGCACACTCCCGACGGCGGAGCTTGCGGAGCAGGCCCGGACGACACCGGAGGCTTACGCGAAACAGATCATCCGGGCCTGTTATCTGGACCGTAAAGATCCGGTCGGCAAATGGGAGGAGATCAGACGCGATGCGACCGCTATCAAGAAGTGGCTGGGAGGGCTGAAGGCGGCCTATTTCCACATCGAATCCACCCATTGCGACCTCCGGATCACGCCGGGGGAGCAGCGGCGCTGGGCAGGGGTCTCCGGCCACAACATCCCCAGTTTCGAACTCTTCGTCTCCCCGGACTGGCGCGGCGCCGAGGGGACCTACTACGCGAACCTCCCCTCCTACCGGAGCGGCAACTATATCGAGGGGGTGAAACTGACCTTTCACCGGGGGAACGCCGTCGAGATCCACGCCGAAACCGGCGAGGCGTTCACCGTCCGTCAGCTTGCGATGGACAGGGGTGCGAAACGGATCGGCGAGTTTTCGCTGACCGACCGGCGCTTCTCGCGGATCGACCGGTTCATGGCCGACACCCTCTTTGACGAAAACTTCGGCGGAGAGAACGGAAACTGCCACATCGCTGTCGGGGCCTCCTACACAGACACCTACGCCGGCGATCCCGCCGCGATGACCGGAACGCTCAAGCGGAAGTTGGGCTTCAACGACTCGGCCCTCCACTGGGACCTGGTGAACACGGAGGCCAAAACGGTCACGGCGCACCTCACGACGGGGAAGAGGGTCGTGATCTATGAGAACGGGTGTTTCCGTTGCTGACAGCGGTCAGAGATCGGCACGAAAATCCTTGACCCCGCCGGGCGGAAAAGGGTAAGAAACCGCCGTTCTCAATGGTGAAGGAGGGTTCCTGAATTTCATGAAGAATTTTCTATCCCGGAAGAGGCGTTTCCTGACTATCCTGCTTGCGCTGACCGGTATCGCCATAACCGTTGCCTACGCCTTCTGCCTGGGCGCGTGCAGTTATCTGAAAGGCGATATCCTGGGGATCGACCTCAAATACCTCGGGATCTTCTACATGGTCATTGTTCTGCTCCTCGCGTGGTCCCGAAAACCCTTTCTCTGCCTCCTGCTCCTCGCCTTCGGGGCGGGAGGGGAGATCTTCCTGATCGGCTACCAGGTGCACAGCGGCGTCTATTGCCCATACTGCCTCGCTTTCGGGGCTACGATCCTGCTGGCCTTCGCGGTGAATTTCGAGCGAAACCGGAAGGCGCTGACCGCGCTGGCGGCCGCCGCCGGGCTCATCTTCTTCTGGCTTTTTTTCTCCGGCTCGACAACACCCGTCTATGCCGCCGACCTCGTCCTGCCTGCCTTCGGCAAAGGGCCGGTTGAGGTTCGTCTCTATACGGACTACTTCTGCGGGCCTTGCTCGGCCGAGGAGGCGGAGGTGATCTCTCTCATCAGCGAACTCGTCGGGAAGAGCCTGATCCGTGTTCTCTTCATCGACACGCCGGTCCACCCGGGAACGGTTCTCTTCGCCAATTATTTCCTCGCGGCGCTGAACGCAAAGAACGATTTCTCGCAGGCGGTCGCCGCCCGAGGGGCGCTCTTCGAAGCGGCGGGGAAGAAGATCATGGAGAAGGAGGCGCTAGAGACATTCCTGAAGACAAAGGGTATAACCTTCCGTCCGTATGACACGGCGCCGGTTTTCAAGATCTTCGGCAACTACCTGAAGGAGGATCGGATCCGGTCGACGCCCAACTGCGTCATCCTCGGTCCGCAGGGGAAACAGACGCTGACTGGAAAGGACGAGATCCCGAAGGGGCTTCGCGGCCTCCGGAAATAGGATAGGGCTTATACCAACGCCGGCCCTTCGTAGCGCTCCGCCAGCGTCTCGTCGAGGCCTTCCCGGTCCTGTTTCAGCGCGTAGGGGAGGTAGTTGAGGATATCCTGGGCCGTGATCCCGTCCTCCCCCTTGTCCGCGGCAGCCAGGTCCCCGGCAAGGCCGTGGAGGAACACCCCTTTGCGCACCGCCTCCTCAAGCGGGAGGCCGAGGCCGTACATCGCGGCGATCGTCCCGGTGAGGACATCCCCCGCCCCCGCCGTCGCCATCCCCGGATTTCCGCTCAGGTTGATGAAGACCCGCCCCTCCGGCGTCCCGATCAGCGAGTGGGCGCCTTTGAGGACGATCCACCCCTTCAGATCCGCACAGACCTTCCGGAGGATCGGGATCCGACTTTTTTCGATTTCCATAACCGACTTCCCGGTGAGTCGCGCCATCTCCCCCGGATGGGGGGTCAGGATCGTCGGCGCCCGGCGGCCCCGGATGATCTCCGGATGACCTGCCAGCGCGGTGATCCCGTCGCCGTCGACGAGAAGCGGTTTCTCAATGCCGGCCGCCAGTTCACGGACGAGTTGCTGGGTCTCCTCCGCAAGCGAGAGGCCCGGGCCGATGACGACCATGTCCACCCGTTCGGCCAGCGCAAGAAGGGCTTCTCTGTTCTTCAGCGAGAGGCTTCCCTCCGTGGTTTCCGCCTGGGGGACAAAAACGATCTCGCTCCCCCGCGTGGCGAGGAAAGGGGTCATCGACCAGGGGGCGGCCAGCCGGGCATACCCCCCGCCCGCCTTCAACAACGACATCGCGGAAAAGTAAGGGGCGCCGAAATAGCCGGCGGCGCCGGCGATGAACAAAACATCCCCCATGGATCCTTTGTGGGCTTCGGGTCCGCGGGACGGCAACGGGATGAAGCCGTTCGTCTCGACCGGAATCGCTTCATCGTCGTATAGGGAGGGGGGGAAGGAGATGTGCGAGACATGGAGCCGGCCGCAGAGGCCGCAGCCGGGGTAGAGCATATTTCCGATCTTGGGAAGGCCGAAGGCGACGGTATGGTCCGCCCGGACGGCCACCCCGAGAATTTCTCCCGTATCGCCATGGACGCCGGAAGGGATGTCCATGCTGAGAACCGGCAGGCAGGCCGCATTGATCGATTCGATCACCTCCCGGCAGAGGCCGTCGACGTCGCGGTCGAGGCCCGTCCCGAAAAGGGCGTCTACGATCCCGTCCGCATGGAGGAGCGCCGACCGGAGGGCTTCAACATCCGAAACCGATGACATCTCCACAGGAAGCTTCTCAAGGATGGCAAAATTGGTCTTTGCCGCTCCCCGGAACTGCGAGCTGTCTCCAACGAGGAAGACGCGGGGGGTTCCGCCGCCCGCGAGGATAAGTCGCGCCACGACCAGCCCGTCGCCGCCGTTGTTTCCGGCCCCGCAGAAGAGGATATACCGCCTGCCGGCGACCCCCCACTCCCGGGAGAGGATCTCGAAAGCCGCCCTTCCGGCGTTCTCCATCAGGATCGCCTCGGGGATCCCCAACTCCTCGATGGCCCTGCGGTCCATCGCCCGCATCTCATCGACGCTGCTGACCTTCATCGTCCACCTCACGTTTTCATCTATCATGGGTGCTGTATCGGAACCAGCTCGATTTTAAGCTTGCACCCTACCGCTTCGGCATACCGGCGCAACGTGGCGATGGACGGGGAATGACGTTTGCTTCCTCCGCCGGACTCGAGCCGGGCCACGGCAGGCGCTTTCGTTCCCATCCGGGCGGCTATTTCCGCCTGGGTGAGCCCAGTTCGTTTGCGGGCCTTGAGCACCTCATCAAAAAGGGCGAATTCATCTTCCAAGTCGTCGTATGCGGCCTTTACTGCGGGATCGGAAAGCATTTTTTCAATCATTTCATCATGCGTCAGCATATCTTATCACAACCTCCTTCATGCGCTTGCGTGCTGTTTCCAGTTCGTTCGGCGGCGTTTGCAGGGACTTTTTGATGAATCCGTGCAGCATCACGATCCGCCTTCCAAGAACCGCGCAATACATCACACGGGCAATCCCTTCTTTGCTTTTCATTCTCATCTCAAAGAGGCCGTCGCCGAGCGCCTTGGTATGCGGCTCTTTCGGGTTGGGGCCATACTCCGTCATTCGCTTCGCCATGTGGATATAACGCCCCTGAATTCCTTTCGGCAAAGCCATGATGTCCCGCTGAACCTTCTCACTATAGTATTCGATCGCCCACGTCATGAATCAACACTTAACAAATATGTTAATGCCTGTCAAGGAAAGATTGCGGCCACGAATACCTCCTGGCATTGACGTTGACGTCATACTGCACCTCTTCTGTCCGAGCTGGAACAATGGCTTGATTTATCGGTGTTTTCATGTGGCAAAGGCTCGTACATGTATTCCCCCATGTCATTCAATT
>JAHIMW010000171.1 GCA_018896355.1 Pseudomonadota bacterium | reverse complement strand
GGCTCAAAAGGCGCCGTCCGCCGGAAGAATTTCTCGATTCCGTCGTGATGGTCTATCCGTCGGAGGGTTTCGTCGAAAGTCTGCCGGACGGCCGAATCCCGGACCGCGGCGATTTTGAGACCTTCATCGACGATCCGGCGACGCGAATCGCGAACTGGCGGCGGACGGTCGCGCTGTCGGAGCCGCTCGGCGAGGAATTCCTGGAGTTGATCGCCGCCGGCCGGCTGCAGGATGTGGTGGAAAGGCTCTGAAAGGGGTTTTTGCATGCATGCTGAGTCTGTTGTCCGCCGGGTTGAGTTCCTAAAGCGGAGCCTGAAGCGCTGCGTCCTCTGCCCGTGGATGTGCCGGGCAGACCGAATCGCCGGCGAAAGGGGGTTCTGCCGCCTCGCGGCGGGGATGGTCATCAGCTCGGCGATTCCCCACCACGGAGAGGAACCGCCGCTCTCCGGAAGCCGCGGGGCGGGAACGATCTTTTTCTCCTCCTGTAATGTAAAGTGCGTCTATTGCCAGAATTATCAGATCAGCCATTCCCCCACGGGACGGCCGGTCACCGCCCTGGAACTGGCCGGGATCATGCTGGAGCTCCAGGCGCTGGGTTGCCACAACGTCGAGCCGGTCACCCCGACCCCCCATCTGGCGGGGATCATGGAGGCGCTCGGAATCGCCCGGGAAAGGGGGTTGCGCGTCCCTTTCGTCTTCAACTGCGGCGGTTATGAACGGGCCAAAATCCTCCGCCTGATCGACGGGATGGTCGATATCTATCTGCCCGATTTCAAATACGGACTGGATGAGGCGGGGAAGAACTTCTCAGGGGTGTCGGACTACCCGCGCCATGCGCTGGCCTCCCTCCGGGAGATGGTCCGTCAGGTCGGCGACGTCCTCGATATGGAGGACGGCGTCGCCCGGCGGGGGATCCTCGTCCGCCACCTCGTTCTGCCGGGGAGGACGGACAACAGCCTTGCCGCCCTGGAGATGATCCGGGATGTTTCCCCGTTCATCCCCTTGAGCCTTATGTCCCAGTACACGCCGACTCCGGCCGTAAGGCGGCACCCCCTCCTCGGTCGCCGGGTGACGCGGGACGAGTACGAACAGGTGGTCAATGCCGCGCTCAACCTCGGTTTCGAGGAGATCTACACGCAGGAGGCCGACGACCGGGCGCTCAACCCGGATTTCGACCGGGAGGAGCCTTTCGCCTGGGGGGGAACGGGAGGGCGGGACGAAGGTTGACTCTTACGCTTCCGGCCGGATTCGGATCGATCGGTCCCGCGATCAGCCTGTACTCCTCGGCTGGACACGATGCCTCGAAGTTTACTTGTATTCCCATTTCACATGGGTTAAACTCCAAACATATTCCACAAATTGCCTCCCGTCCTGTAAACATTGAGCGAATCACAGCCGGGAAGCTTTCTTATGTTCCCATAATTGTCAAACTCTATGAGTCCCCCGTCAGAGCCATGGCATTACTTGGCAGAATTTAAAGAGGTTATATATGAGTGAATCAACTCCACCTTGGGAAATGCTCAGCGAACTGGTCGCTGCGGGAAACAGCGTTGAATTAACAAATTTTATTGAAACTCTCAGCCCGTCAGAGACGGCCAGGGCTATCTCTCGACTGACAGAGGCTGAACAGCTTCGTCTGTTCAGCCTTCTCAGTCCTGAGGATGCCGCCGATGTGATTGAGGACATTCCGGAAGCCCAGGCCGCGGATCTGGTGGAGGATATGCCATCGGAGCGGGCGGCGGCCATCATGGAGGAGCTGTCCAGCGATCATCTTGTGGATGTGCTGGGTGAAATGGATGAGGATGCAAGTCAGGCGATTCTGGCGAAAATGGACCGGGAAGACGCCGAAGAAGCGAGCATGCTGCTGGAGTATTCACCGGACTGCGCCGGCGGACTCATGATTTCCGAGTTCCTTGTCTATAAGCTTGACAATACTATCCAGGACGTTCTCGACGACCTGCAGGCCAATCGAAGCGAATACGTCGATTACCATGTTCAATATTTTTATGTAGTCGACCGGGAAGAGAAGCTGGCCGGCGTGCTTCGTATGCACGACCTGCTTTTCCCTGCCAGGGAGACCCCGCTCACCCAGGTCATGATATCTTCTCCTCTGAGTGTGTCGGACAAGGCTTCCCTTAAAGAGCTTGAGGATTTTTTCGAGCAACATCACTTTTTCGCCGTGCCTGTTGTGGACGATGGGGGACGGCTGGTCGGGGTGGTGCTGCCGAGTGCTATTGAGGAGGCGGTCAGTAAGGGGGAAACAAAAACTTTTCTACGGTTGAGCGGTATCATTGGCGGCGAGGAGTTCCGGACCATGCCG
>JAHIMW010000170.1 GCA_018896355.1 Pseudomonadota bacterium | reverse complement strand
GGAGCGGAGCGACAAAGCAATCCGACGCAGTCGTTGCGATGGCTTCCGCCCGAAGCAATCTCATCAATGCAGTAACTTAAGGGATTGCCTCGTCGGCCTTTGGTCTCCTCGCAATGACAAATGGTGCGTTTTTCAAAGGTCTCGACCTGGCGATCCGTTTCACGGTAATGATATAGCAAGGAGCGTGCCGAGTCTGTCTCATGGCGGCATAGATTATTGATATCAAAATTGTATTCGCTATTTGCGAGAGATAGGGGATAGCCCCCGCGGGGAGAATGTGGGTAAAAAGTATTCGCTTGCGCTACCCACCTGTGAACAAAATATCCACCTGCCGGTTTGCCGCCGGTTGAGCCGTGACTGATTTTGTATTGACAAAGCTTATCCACTTGCATAATAGGGTACAGTCACCGTCCAGCTGAAAATACGGGCTTAAATTTTCAAGTTTTTCGAACCCTTTTCCGATGAAAAGGTAAGTTATTCTGAGGACGGTAGAAACCGACCTATCTGACGATTTTCTTCCCCCGGGAGAAGTTATTAACCGATTCAGGAAGGAACAGGTTATCCAGTAACGATCAACGAAGGAGGCTACCCATGAGAGATGTGGTCATTGTCGGATATCTGCGAACCGCCCAGTCGCGCTCCCGCCCCAGTGACCCCCCCCGTGATTGGTTTCATAAACTAAGAGCGGACGATCTGCTTGCCAGACTGCTTCCCGAGGTGATCAAGCGGACGGGGGTCAAGGCGGAGGAAATCGACGATTTCATTGTGGGATCGGCGATGGGCGTGAATGAACAGTGGAGTTACGGCGGCCGCTACGGTTTGGCGAACGCCTGTGTGGGCGGAGGCCAGGGCGTGGCCACGATTATTGAGCGTGAACCGTCATGAAACGCATCGAATGGCTTCTGGCCCGAAAAGAGGAAACGGTCCTCAACGTTTTCAAGCTCAAATCGATGGTCCAAGAGAACGATTCGCTCGCGGTCCTCATTTACGGCAGCCCCGATCCGGACGCCGTCGCCTCCGCAATGGCGCTTCGGGAGATCCTCAACCAGACGAAGCCCCTGGCGAAGTGCGTTTTCGTGGCCACCGAACACGTCATCCGTCATCAGAACGCGGAGTTCATCCGGGAGATGAAGGTCGAGATCAAGATGCTCGACAAGACCGATCTCCAAGAGTTCCGGCTGATTGCCGTCGTAGACGCCCAGCCTACCTTTTTCGGCGAGGCCCTCGGCGGGATCACCCCCCAGATTGTCCTTGACCATCACCCCTGCAAAACGGTCTGGCACGCCTCTCTTGCCGACATCCGGCCGAACTACGGGGCGCTCGCAACGATCATGACGGAATATCTACTGGCCGCGCGGGTGAAGATTCCCAAGCGGCTCTACACGGCCCTCCTCTACGGGATCCGAAGCGACACGCTCAATTTCGAGCGGGACGCCAGCCTCGAGGACATCGGCGCCTATTACCTCACTTTTTCGCGCGCCAACCGACAGCTCATCCGCCGCATCGAGATGAACCAGATTCCGGACCGGTTCCTGAAATACTACGATTATGCCTACCACCACAAACGCCGTTACCGCGAAAGGATGATCTGCTTTCTGGGCGCCGTGGAAAGCGCGGACGTCTGCGTGCAGGTGGCCGATTTCCACCTTCGAATCATCAACGTCTTCCACGTGATCGTTGCCGGAATCGTAAAGGACCGGCTGATCATCATCTTTCGGGGGGACGGCTACCGTCAAGACTGCGGTTCTATTGCCATGAAATCGTTCGGGAATATCGGTAGTGCGGGTGGTCACCGGAGTGCGGCGCGGGTGGAGATCCCAATGGAGACGCTCAGGGCGGCCCTGGAAGATGATCTCTCCCAGGAGTCCGTGGACCGCTTCCTCGTCCAGCGCCTCCGGCGGAAAAAAACGGCGCCGGCGAGAACGGCAGGATAGGATCGATTACTCTTCCGATGTTGTCTTGGACGGGGGCTGGCTTTTCTCCGTTTCGGAGGTTTTAGCCTCCTTCTTATCGGTCGCTGTCTTCTCTGCCGCCGGGGCCTTCTTCCCGCCGTAGTCCGTAGCATACCAACCGTTCCCCTTCAGGTGGAAGGTGGAAAGGGACATCAGTTTCTGCACGGAGCCCTTGCAGAATTTGCAGGATTTCACGGCGGGGTCGGCGATTCCTTGAAAAACCTCAAATTCCTCACCGCATTTCTGACATTTGTACTCGTAAATCGGCATAACAAAAAAACCTCCAACAGGATAGCTTAATGAACAAGATCTCCGATCCGGTAAAGGTTGCTGAAACAATCCAGGACCAGATTCAGATCGGGATCGGTGGCCGGTTTGAGCAGGTTCCGGGTGATCCGGTGGACCTTCTCCTCCTCATCCGATTTTTCCTCTTCCGGGGCGTCGAAGTTCCCCTCGCCCCGGTCGAAACGGATCACATGCACCAGTTCGTGCGCGGCGATGTAGAGCAGCAAAGGCGAAAGCCGAATGAATGAATGGGCACGCTCTACGGCATCAAGGATCCGATCGTCCTGGAGGCAGATCCGGTAGAAGTGCAAATTTCCCTCCGCTCCGTCCGTGTTTTTTCTGAACTGGTACTTGCAGAGGTGTGCGAAGGCCCCCTCGCGGACCTCGTGCGTCTCCAGAAAGGCAAGCGTTTTCACGTCGTACCGGCGCTCTTTCCACTCCGCCGGGCCGATGCGGAAGTATCGTCCCGCCATCTTCTCGGCCTGCGAAAAGGTTCTGCCGGCAAGCGATAGCTGTTCTGTATTGAAATACCGCTCCATGGAATTTCTCCACCTCAAACGGGGCTAATATATGCACCGACCGCCTTCTGTCAAGCCCGATTATAGGCAAAACAGGATTGCAGCATCCGGACTTTTTCTGAATCCGTCATTATTTGCGCGGGACGGTCTTGATGACCCATGTAGCTTCGCAAAATTCTACGCCCTGTTCCTCTCCCGCCGGGATGACGCGGCGAACGCTCCGGCCGAAAGCCTTCGCGGAGGCGCGGTATTTGAAAATACCGCCGGTAGTCGACTGGAGGTTTACCTGACTCATAGGGAGACGCGTTGCATAGACAATAAAGCGGATCGTGCCGAGAGGAGGCTGGACCGTGAGCTGGTAACGATCTCCCTCATCGGGGATTCTGTAGCTTTTCTCTTTTTCAAAGGAGGAAATTTGGCGGTAATTGTTGGGGAGAAGCTGGAGGACAGTTCCCTTCGCGTCGATCTGAATCACCTTTCCGTAGAAGTCCCGGTTTCCCTGCAGGTAGAGAGTAACCGACTCTTCCTCTTTGTACTCCTTTCGATCCGTCCAGATTCGGACATCGAGGAGATCGGCCCGGTCGAGAAGAGCGGCATCCGGCCGCTTTCCGGTTTTTTTATCTTTGAGGACGAAGACGGTCTCCGCTTCAATCCAGATATGGGGCGGTTCCCCCTTGCCGGGGAGGGTTTCCTGCTGTTGCAGGATCTGGACAAAACCGACGGGCGTCCGGACGAGATCGAAGTCGAGACCGAACTTTCCCAGTCCAAGCAGCCGATTCCGGGTCTTTTCCAGGGCGGTCTGTCTGCCCCGGTTCAGGAGTCCGGCCAGGGTCTTCTTCCGGTCGGTGTTTGCGGCCGCGGGCTCCGTCCCGGTGTTGATGCCCAGGATCAGCGAACGAGTTTCCGTGTCCGGCGGGGGCGCGGCAGCGGGCGCCGACGCGGCGAAGACGGCGGTCGTGGGTGAAAAAATGAAACAGATCCCGATAACAAGCGCAACGATGTACCGACGAAAAAAGGAAGAAACCATCATCACGTGCCTCCTTTGCTGAGGGTTTGTGTCGCCGTATGGGGACACCTTGCAGCAAGGTGTCCCCACCGGGAAGGGGTCATGTTGTTGCCGTTCCGCGGGGCGCCAGACGGCGGCCGGTAGCTATTTGGGAATGGGCGTCGTGGTCAGCATGTACTTGAGGTCGTCATCCTCGAAACGGATGGCAAAGCCGCCGTAAATGGACCGGTTGTCCTGGTCGCTGACAAAATCATCCCAGCCGGCGGAGAGGTAGAGGTGTCGGAAGAGCCGGTATTCCGCGCCGGCCTTGAGGTGGGCGCGGCGGTCATTTCCGAAGCCGAAGGCCTCAAAGGAGAGCTTGAGTTTGTCGTTCAACGTCAGGTAGTCGATGCCGATGCCGCCGGTCGATTCCAGAAGACCGCCCCGGAGCACGAGATCCTTGTATCGCTTGCCGATCTGGGCGTTGAAGAGGAGGCCGTCGCGGTCCCACTCTTCCGTCCTCGTTGGCGCACCGGCGCCAACCGTCACATCCTTGGTGGTTCTCCGCCCCTTCGGGTCGCTGACGACGCCGAGGATGTAAAACTTATCCTCCTTGGGCTGGATTCGGAGGTCGAGGTAGCTCTTCGCGGCGCTCTTGTCAAAGAGGTATTCGCCCCGGTAACTGAGAAAGGTCCGGAACTGTTCCGCCTTGTTCACGTACCGGTTCAGTCCGGTCAGTCCCTCGTTGAGGTTTCGGACCGTCTCGTCGTCGTTCACGAGCTTGCCGATGCTCCCCCGTCCCTCGTTGATCTTCTGGGTCACTTCCTGGAGAGACGCCAGCGTCTGGTTCAGTTTTTCGGCGGCCCCTTTGTCCTTGACAAGCTGCCCAAGGGTCCCTTCGCCCCGGTTGATGCCGCCGGTGATCTCATTCAGAGCGGCGAAGGTCTTCTCCATCTCGATCGAGGCGGATTTCAGGGTGTCCAGCACCTGCCCAACCTTTTCGTCATTCTGGGTGACGACCCGGTTGAGATTACCGGTCAACTGGCGGGTGTT
>JAHIMW010000169.1 GCA_018896355.1 Pseudomonadota bacterium | reverse complement strand
TTGTTTGCATGTAAATCAAAAGCCGTGTACAATCTCATGTCGCACCTCCTTGGTAAAGTTTGGTAGCTTTTCCAAAGCATAGCAGAAAGTTCCTACTTTCCGCTATGCCGGAGGTGCCTTTTATATGATTATCAGGTCTTGAAATTTAGCGTTTCGTTCATAAAGCGCACGAAAAACGCTAAATTTCAAGACCTGACCCCCAAATGAAGGAGGTAGCAGCGGTGCAGAATTTCGGAAACATCATGAAGCAGGCGAAAAAGATGCAGGAGAGGATGGTGGAGCTCCAGGAAGAGCTGGCGACGAAGAGCGTCGAGGCGACCGCCGGCGGCGGGATGGTCTCGGTCAGAGTCAACGGCAAGTTTGAGATTCTCTCGCTGAAGATCGAAAAGGAGGTCGTCAATCCCGACGACGTAGAGATGCTGCAGGACCTGATCGTCGCGGCTCTGAACGAGGGGATCCGGAAGGCCCAGGAGATGGCCGCCTCCGAGATGGGGAAGATCACCGGGGGGATGCAGATCCCCGGCCTGATGTAGGGGGCGCCATGTCCGGCTACGCCCTGCCCATCCAGCGCCTGATCAAGGAGTTCTCCAGGTTTCCCGGCATCGGAGAGAAGACCGCGGCGCGTCTGGCGAACCACATCCTCCGCGCCTCGGAAGAGGAGGTGCGCCGCTTCGCCGTGAGCCTGCTCGACGTGAAACGGAAGATCCGCTTCTGCTCCGTCTGCTTCAACCTGGCCGAGGGGAATCTCTGCGAAGTCTGCGCCGACCCGGCTCGGGACCGTGCGCTTATCTGCGTCGTCGAGGAGCCCGATTCGCTGATCGCGCTGGAGGCGAGCGGCGGATACCGCGGGGTTTACCACGTCCTCCACGGGGCGCTCTCCCCGCTGGACGGGATCGGTCCGGAACGGCTCCGGATCCGCGAACTGCTCGAACGGCTCGCCGCCCACCCCGTCGAGGAGGTGATCGTGGCGACAAACCCGAGCGTGCCGGGGGAGACGACGGCGCTGCTGCTCTCGAAGCTGCTGAAGGAACGATGTGTGAAGGTAACGCGGATCGCGCTCGGCGTCCCGATGGGCGGCGACCTCAAGTACATGGACCGGATGACGCTCGCCAAGTGCCTCGAATTCCGCCGCGGTGTTTAATTAGGGACAGAGCCCTATTAATTCCGAATTAATAGGGCTCTGTCCCTAATTAAACACATTGACAGCCCATTTCAAGTGAGATAGAGAAACGGCGTTTTTTGACGAGCTTATCACTACGGGAGATTTGACGAATGTTAGAAATCAGATGGCATGGGAGGGGCGGTCAGGGGGCGGTCACGTCGGTGGAACTGCTGGCCCTGTCCGCCATTGAAGAGGGGAAGTACGCGCAGGGTTTCCCGAGCTTCGGGCCGGAGCGCCGCGGGGCGCCGGTGACCGCGTTCAACCGGGTCGACGACAAGCAGATCAAGATCCGCTCGGGCATCTACCATCCCGACGTGGTCGTCGTCCTCGACCAGAGCCTCGTTGGGTTGGTCGACGTGGCCGAGGGGTTGAAACCGACGGGGACCCTGCTGATCAACACCACAAAAACGCTGGCGGAACTGAATAAGAATATCCGTTTCAAGGGCAGGATCGCAACCTGCGACGCGACGGGGATCGCCTGGAAGGAGCTGGGCGTGCCGATCACGAACACCACCATGCTGGGCGCCCTGGTCAAGCTGACGGGCGCCGTGAAGCTCGAAGCCCTCGACGGCCCGATCAAGGAGAGGTTCGGCCGGATTGCGCAGAAGAACCAGGCTGCCGCAAAGCGGGCTTACGAAGAGGTGAGGATCATCAGCGGAGACCGTTGAAAAATGCGCCATTGGTCATTGCGAGGAGGCCCAAGGCCGACGAAGCAATCCCATAACCAGTCGATAATCCGTGAGATTGCTTCGGGCTAAAGCCCTCGCAATGACAAACAGGGCTTCTCACAATGACAGGAACTGCAGAAATTCAGGGGGCTCAGCCAAGAATCAAAATAACTCTTGAGGTATCGCGATGACAGAGAAGAAATGGCCAGAAACCTGGCAAGAGGTCAATCCCGGATGCATGGTCTTCCGGCCGGGAAGCGCCTCGGAGTATCACACGGGAAGCTGGCGTGCGAAACGCCCGATCTGGGATAATGCAAAATGCATCAAGTGCGGCGTCTGCTACATCTACTGCCCCGAGGGATGCATCACCGAGAATGCGGACGGTTTTTTTGAGGCGAACATGGACTACTGCAAGGGCTGCGGAATCTGCGCTTATGAATGCTGGCCGAAGGCAATCGTCATGGTCAATGAGGAGGATTGAGAATGGGTAAACGAATCGGTATGGAAATCGCTCTTGCCGCTGCCGAGGTGGCGGCGTTGTGCAGACCGGACGTGATTGCGGCCTATCCCATTACTCCCAACACGCACATTCCGGAACACCTGTCGGACATCGTGGCCGAGGGAAGACTCGATGCGGAGTACATCTGCGTGGAATCCGAACACTCCGCCATCAGCGCCTGCTGCGGCGCCTCCGGCACCGGCGCACGGACGTTTACCGCCACGAGTTCGCAGGGCCTCTTGTTCATGCAGGAGGTCCTCCCCATCGTTTCTTCGTTGAGACTGCCGGTGATCATGGTGATCGGGAATCGCGCGGTGTCCGGTCCCATCAACATCTGGAACGACCACAGCGACATTATGTACCAGCGTGACACCGGCTGGGTTTCGCTCTTTGCCGCCAACGGACAGGAGACGGTGGACATGGTGATCCAGGCCTTCAAAATCGGCGAGCACCGCGACGTCATGCTTCCCGTCAACATCAACATCGACGGGTTCCAGCTTACCCACGTCGTGGAGCCGATCATCATGCCCGACCAGGAGGAAGTGGACCGCTTCCTGCCGCCGTACAAACCGTTCGCCCAGTTGCATCCGGACAAACCGATGACCATGGGGGCGCTGGGACTTCCCGAGATCTTCAACGAGGCGATGCGCGCCAAGGATGAAGCGATCCTCCAATCCAAAAAGGTCGTCCTCGATGTCTGGAAAGAATGGGAAAAACAGTTCGGCCGCAAGTACGAGCCCATCGAATCCTACAAGACAGAAGGCGCGGAAACCCTGCTGCTGACGATGGGTTCCATGGGCGAAACGGCGGAGATCGCCATCGATGAGCTGCGCAAGCAGGGCGTGAAGGCGGGTCTCCTGAAGATCAAGCTGTGGCGACCCTTCCCCTTCGAGGAACTCCGGAAAGCGGTGAAGGGGGCGAAAGTCCTGGCCGTCATGGATCGAGCGGTGTCGTTCGGCGGTCCGGGCGGTCCCGTATTCGCCGAGATCCGGTCTGCCCTGTACGACGAGCCGAAGAAACCCAAGACGCTGAACTTCATCATCGGCTTGGGCGGACGCGACGTGATGGTGGAGGATTTCATCAAGATGGCAAAGAAGACGGCCTTGACCAAGAAGTTGAAGCCGGAAGATGCCTATGAAATTTATGGAGTAAGGGAATGAGCACTGCAAATTTGAATCCCAAGAAACTGTTTGAAAATTTCGAGCTTTATGTCCCGAAGCTGATCGAGAAAATGGAGTACTTCAGCCCGGGGCACCGCGCCTGCCAGGGGTGCGGCGAGGCACTGGCGATCCGGCTGATGTGCAAGGCGCTCGGGAAGGATACGGTCATCACCAACGCGACCGGCTGCATGGAGGTCATCTCGAGCCTCTATCCCACGACCGCCTGGAACCTGCCCTGGATCCACGTGGCGTTCCCGAATTCCGCCTCGGTCGGCTCCGGCGTCTCGGCGGGCCTCAAGGTCCTGCGCCGCAAGGGGCGAATTCCCGATCGCTACGTCAAGACGGTCTCCATCGGCGGCGACGGCGGGACGGTGGACATCGGCTTCCAGGCCCTGTCGGGGGCGATGGAGCGAGGCCACGACATGCTGTATGTCTGCTTCGACAACGAGGCGTATATGAACACCGGCATCCAGCGCTCGGGCGCTACGCCTTTCGGTTCGTCAACGACGACAGCCCCCGCCGGCAAGGCAAGCATCGGAAACAAGACCTGGAAAAAGAACGTTGCCGAGATCATGGTGGAGCATGGCCTGCCCTATGTCGCGACCGCCTGCCACAGCTACCCCATCGATTTCATGAACAAGGTGAAGAAGGCCCGCAGCATCAAGGGCCCCTCGTACATCCACTGCCTGGCCGTGTGCCCCACGGGTTGGCGCTCCACCTCCGAGACCTGCATCAAGCTGGGCCGGTTGGCGTTGGAGGCGGGGATCTTCCCCTTGTACGAAGTCGAATATGGAAAATACAAGATCACGGTGGATCCGCCGGAAAAGCTTCGCCCTGTGGCCGACTACATCAAACCGCAGGGGCGGTTCCGCCACCTCACGCCGGATCAGATCCGGGGGATCCAGGAGCGCGTGCTCATGGAGTACAATAAACTGATGAACAAGGTGAACCACTCGAAGTCCTGGGACGAGTTGAAGGCCCTCTAAGCGCTTCAGGGAACGGTTACAACAGACTATCGAAAAGGGGTAGCACTCGATGGAAGACAAGGTCAAAAATATTATCAAGAAGTACGGTTCCGATAAGAGTTTCATCGTCCCCATCCTTCAGGATGTCCAGAAGGAGTTCAACTATCTGCCGAAGGACGCCCTGTTTTCGGTGAGCGCCCATCTCAGCGTGCCGATCAGCCGCGTCTACGAGGTGGTGACGTTCTACAAGGCGTTCAGCCTGAAGCCCAAGGGGCGCAACCAGCTCAGCCTCTGCATGGGGACGGCGTGCCACGTCCGCGGCGCCGAGCTGATCGCGAGCAACGTCTCGGATATCCTGGGCATCAAGGAAGGCGACACGACGGCCGACCTCGAATACTCCTTCGAGACGGTCGGCTGTCTCGGGGCCTGCGCCCTGGGGCCCGTTCTCGTGGTGAACGGGGAGTATCACGGCCATATGAACATCGCCAAATCGACAAAGATTCTCAAGAAATTAGGGAAGAAGGGTGCGACTAATGATGAGCAAGATTAAATCCTTCGATGAATTGAAAAGCGTACAGGAGAGGCTCAAGGCAGGCCGCGACCCGAAGAAGCCCTGTATCACGATATGTGTCGGGACCGGCTGCCTGGCCTATGGAACCCGGAAACTGGTGGACAACTTCCGCGAGGAGCTTGCGAAGCGGGATCTCACCGGGAAGATCGACTTTAGGACGAGCGGCTGTCACGGCTTCTGCGAACGCGGGCCGATGGTCGTCATCTCCCCGGAGAAGATCTTCTACCAGCGCGTCGGACTCGACGACGCCGGGGAGATCATCGACAAGACCGTTCTCACGGGGGAGATCATCGACCGGCTGCTCTACGTCGATCCGCAGACCGGCGAGAAGTACGTCCACGAGGACGACGTCCCGTTCTACAAGAAACAGACCCGGCTCGTCTTCGGCCAGAACAGCAAGGTCGATCCGGAGAGCATGGACGACTACCTGGCGATCGGCGGCTACGGCGCACTCGGAAAGGCGCTGACGGGGATGAAGCCGGAGGAGATCATCCAGGAGGTGATCAAGGCGAACCTGAGGGGCCGCGGCGGCGGAGGCTTCCCCGCCGGCTGGAAGTGGGATGAAACCCGAAAGGCCAAAGGCGAACCAAAGTACATCATCTGTAACGCCGACGAAGGCGATCCCGGCGCGTACATGGACCGCAGCCTCCTGGAGGGTAACCCCCACCTGGTCCTCGAGGGGATGATCATCGGCGCTTACGCGATCGGCTCCAGCCAGGGCTACATCTACGTCCGGAACGAATACCCCCTCGCCGTGAAGAACATCAACATCGCGATCCGGCAGGCGAGGGAAGCGGGTCTCCTCGGCAAGAACATCATGGGGAGCGGTTTCTCGTTCGACCTGAAGATCAACCGCGGCGGCGGCGCATTCGTCTGCGGCGAGTCCTCGGCGCTCTTTGCCTCGCTCGAGGGGCGGGCCGGCGAACCCCGCGCGAAGTACATCCACGCGACCGACAAGGGGCTCTATGACAAACCGACGAACTTGAACAACGTCGAAACCTGGGCGAACATCCCGTTCATCATCAACCGGGGCGCCGACTGGTTCGCCGGGATCGGCACCGAAGGGAGCAAGGGGACGAAGATCTTTTCGCTGGTCGGCAAGATCAACAACACCGGCCTCGTCGAGGTCCCGATGGGGACGACCATCCGGACGATCGTCTTCGAGATCGGCGGCGGCATCCCCGGCGGGAAGAAGTTCAAGGCGATCCAGACGGGCGGCCCGTCCGGCGGCTGCATCCCCGAGGCGCACCTCGATCTGCCCGTCGATTTCGACGAACTGACGAAGATTGGCTCGATGATGGGCTCCGGCGGCATGATCGTGATGGACGAGAACAACTGCATGGTCGACGTGGCCAAGTACTTCACGAACTTCCTGGTCAGCGAATCGTGCGGCAAGTGTGTCCCCTGCCGCGAGGGGATCCGGCGGATGCGGGACATCCTGGCGGACATCGCGGACGGAAAAGGCCGGGAAGGCGACGTGGAGCTCCTGCAGAGTATGGCGCAGGGCATCCAAGACGGCGCCCTCTGCGCGCTCGGCAACAGCGCCCCGAATCCCGTGATGAGCACGATCCGGTATTTCCGGGATGAGTACGAGGCCCACATCAAGGAAAAGCGCTGTCCGGCCGGCGTCTGCAGGGCGCTGATCACCTACAGCGTCGATCCCGAGAAGTGCACCGGCTGCACCCTCTGCGCGAAGGTCTGCCCGACGAAGGCGGCCACCGGCGTAAAGAAGGAGGCCCACACGATCGATCCGGCAAAGTGTACCAAGTGTGGCGCGTGCAGGGAGAGCTGTAAATTTGATGCAATCATCGTAAGGTAAAGGTAGAAAACATGATCAATCTGACGATAGACAACAAGAAGATCGAAGCGGAGGCGGGGCAGACCATCCTGGAGGTCGCCCGGGAGAACGGCGTCGTCATTCCGACCCTGTGCTCCCACGAGTCCATCGAACCGTCCGGGTCATGCCGGCTCTGCGTAGTCGAGATCAAGCACGGGAAAAGGACGCGGGTGGTGACATCCTGCCTCTACCCGGTGGCCGAGGGGCTGATCGTCGACACGAAGAGCGAGCGGGTGATGAATGTACGCCGCCTGGTGCTCCAGTTGCTGCTGGCGCGCTGCCCCGAATCGGAACAGCTCAAGGAGATGGCATCCGAGATGGGTGTCTTGGCCGAGCCAAGGTTCACGCCGGACAAGGACAACGTGAAGTGCATCCTCTGCCGGATGTGCGTGCGGACCTGCGAAAAGGTGGTCGGGGTCAGCGCGATCGGATTCTCGTACCGGGGTACGGACAAGAAGGTCTGCACGCCGTTTGAGGAGGAGTCGGTAACCTGCATCGGCTGCGGCGCGTGCGCCTACATCTGCCCGACCGGGCATATCGAGATGGAGACCACCCAGAGCGGCGACAGCCGGACGATCTGGGGCCGGACGTTCAAGATGGCGACCTGTACGGTCTGCGGCCGCTATTTCGCGCCCGAAGATCAGTTGAAGTACATCAGTAAGACGGCCGATGTGCCGATGGAAAATCTGGCGGTCTGCGTAAGCTGCCGCTGAATCCTTCCCCTCCCCTGGCGGGAGGGGATTAAGGGGAGGGGGAAAAACTGATTGAAATACAGCCCCTTTTGAAATACGGGGACATAACACTTAATTCTGAGAAATACGGAATTAAGTGTTATGTCCCCGTATTTGCCGTATTTGAAGATCAGTTGAAGTACATCAGTAAGACGGCCGATGTGCCGATGGAAAATCTCGCGACCTGCACCAGCTGCCGCTGAATCCTTCCCCTCCCCTGGCGGGAGGGGATTAAGGGGAGGGGGAAAAACTGATTGAAATACAGCCCCTTTTGAAATACGGGGACATAACACTTAATTCTGGGAAATACGGAATTAAGTGTTATGTTCCCGTATTCCGTATTTCAGATTTCGCGTATTTCCGTATTTCCGAGCAGATACGTCCCCGTCTGCCGGGATCTGGAGCAGACCACGTACGGCCGATCCCCATTCAGCGATTCAAAGGCTTCCCTCACCTTTTCGGCGGTGTTGTTCTGCCCTGAAAGGTGCGCCAGAAAGACCATCGAGAGATGGCTCCCGTGCCGGCTTATGAAATCACTTGCATCGTCATTGCTCAGGTGGCCGCGGGCGGACAAAATCCGCTCCTTCAGAAGGCGCGGATAGGGCCCGTTCATCAGCATCTCTTCATCGTAATTCGACTCCAATAGCACCGCGTCCAGATCCCGGATCGCCTCTTTCATCTGGGAGGTCACGCAGCCGGTGTCCGTAAACATCCCGAAACAGCCGACGACAAAACCGCAGGAGGTGACGTCGTGGGAGGTTTCGATCGGCGTGATCGCCAGATCCTTGATCCGGAATTCACCTTCGAAATGGCGGATATCGAGCGGTCCCAGTTTCCTCCGGCAGGACTCATAAACCTCCTTGCGAACATAGACGGGAATCGCAAGCCGCCTCGCGATCGGCCCGATCCCCTGGTAATGGTCCCCATGCGCGTGGGAGAGGACGATGCCGTCGACCTCCCGGATCTCTTTCCCCATGAGGGCCATCCGGCCGGCCGTTTCAGAGAAACCCTTCCCGGCGTCGAACAGGACGGAGACCCCGCCGGATTGTAAATGATAGCAATTTCCATTGCTCCCGGATGCGATGATCGATAATTCCATTGGTAGAGACCTTGAATTTCTGTCCTGCCGGTCATTGCGAGGAACGCAGCGACGGGGAAATAAGGGGACATAACACTTAATTCCTGAAGAATTAAGTGTTATGTCCCCTTATTTCCCCACCTTCAGTATTCGATGCCGGCGCGGTCCTTGATTCCAGCGTTGTAGTGGTGTTTGATCTCGCGGATCTCGCTGACCGTGTCGGCAAGGGCGATGATCTCCGGCGGGGCGTAGCGGCCAGTGAGGATCAGGTCGACCGCCGGCGGGCGGGCCCGGATGAGGTCGATCACGTCGGCAACGGGGATCAGCTTGAAATCGACCGCGACGTTGATCTCGTCGAGGATGACCATCTCGTAGTCCCCCGAGGCGACCGCCTCGCTGGCGAGGGCGAGCCCCTGTTTCGCAAGCTCGATGTCGAGCGGCGCGGGGTTGTCCCGCATGACAAAGCTGTCGAGACCGGAGAGGCGGACGGTCAGGTTCGGGAGGCAGCGTTCGGCAGCGAGGAATTCGCCGTATTTGCGCCCCTTCATGAACTGGATGATGCAGACCCGGAACCCCTGGCCGACGGCGCGCAAAGCCTGGCCGAAGGCGGCCGTCGTTTTCCCCTTGCCGTTTCCGGTATAGACCTGGACAAGGCCCCTGCGGTACTTCTCCAGTAGCGTTTCTCTCGCATCCGCGGTTGGTTCCAACTCCGGCATCCTCAAAATAGGGGGACAGCTCCCCTATTATTTTTTTCGCACTTTTTCCCGACTCCTCGGGAAAAAACCGGGACAGCGCCCCATTTTCCCTGCGGGAAAAAAGGGCGCAGTCCCTCATTTTTCCCTTACGCCTGAAATAAATAGGGGAGCTGTCCCCCTATTTATTGTCCCCCGAGGTAATTGCAAAAGTACCAATAAATCCCCTCCCCCCTGGCGGGGGGGGGTCAGGGTGGGGGGGGCTTGCCGTAAAATCTGCATGTTCCGCTTCACCCACCCCCTAACCCCCTCCCGTCAAGGGAGGGGGAAGAGCAGCAGGGGCCTCCCGTCAAGGGAGGGGGGACATATTTTGAAGAGCTTTGCAATTACGTCCCCCTATTTATTATTTCAGGCGGCGGCGGGCGACCTCCTCGGCGATCGTGTAGGGGTCGGTCTCTTTCCGCAGCAGCCGCCCGGCGATCTCCCCCATCTCCCCGCTCTCGGTCATCTCCTTCAGGATCGGGGCCAGGATCGCGTCGCGGAGCGCCTCGTGGATCTCGACCATCGTCTTGCGCTTCATCCGGTCGCCCAACAGATCGGTCTCGACGAGCCGCCGGTAATGATCGCCGATCACGGCGGCGAGCTCCTCCAGGCTCTCCCCGAAGGGGCCGGGTTCGAAGCAGTTGCCGATCCGGACGATCGGCGGACGCCAGCCGCCCTGGAACTCCGAGACCATGTTCAGCATGGACATGATCTCGCTTTCAAGCTGGTGAGAGCCGTCGCGGTCCGCCTTGTTGATCACGAAGATGTCGGCGATCTCCATGATCCCCGCCTTGATCGCCTGGATCTCGTCGCCCATCCCGGGGACGAGGACGACGATCACCGTGTGGGAGTGGTTGATGATCTCCACTTCCTGCTGCCCGGTCCCCACGGTCTCCACCAGAACAAGGTCTTTCCCCATGACGTCCATCACGTGGACGGCGTCGCCGACGGCCTTCGATAGGCCGCCCAGTGCGCCGCGGGTGGCGAGGCTGCGGACGAAGACGCCCGGATCCTCCGCGTGCCGCTGCATCCGGATCCGGTCGCCGAGGATGGCGCCGCCGGTGAAGGGGGAGGTTGGATCGACGGCAAGGACGCCGACGGTCTTTTCCTGCTTCCGGAAGGAGGCGATCAGCGCGTCGACGAGGGTGCTCTTCCCGGCG
This sequence comes from Pseudomonadota bacterium, assembly GCA_018896355.1. Taxonomy (GTDB): domain Bacteria; phylum Desulfobacterota; class Syntrophia; order Syntrophales; family UBA5619; genus UBA5619. The sequence continues at coordinate 10,793 of JAHIMW010000169.1, read as the reverse complement.
CCGGGGGACCCGGTAATCCCGACGACGTGGGCGCGGCCGGTGTGGGGGAAGATCCGCCGGATTGCGTTCTTCGCCCCGGGGAGTTCGTCTTCCAGGTTCCGGATCAGGCGGGACGCGGTCCGGACGTCGCCCGCCTGTATCTTGCGAAGCTGTTCCATCCCTTCGAATTCCTCCGTCATAGACAACCCTTAAAAAGTGGGGACAGCTCCCCTATTTTTATTAACGCGTCCCTGGTCATTGCCAGGAGACCAACGGCCAACAAAGCAAGCCCACGACTTGCTGCACGGATGAGATTGCTTCGGGCTGAAGCCCTCGCAATGACAGGGAGGGCAGATATACCATGGTCCCTCTTCATACAAACCGAAAATAATCGGGAGCTGTCCCCCTTTTTATGTTCCCCCTCCCTTGACGGGAGGGGGTCAGGGGGTGGGTGAAATTGCAACACGCTGATTTGTGAACATTAAGCTTCGCTTTCATGCCAACCTCCCCCCCCCACCCTAACCCTCCCCCGCCAGGGGGGAGGGGACTTATTGGTACTTTTGTAATTACCTCTCTACGTTATGATTCCCGCGGTTGGACGTTCGCCCGGACCCAATCGACGATCGTGTCGAGCGGGGCGCCGGGGGTGAAGATCGCCTTGATGCCGGCTTCGTAGAGCAGCGGGAAGTCCTGATCGGGGATGATCCCGCCGCCGATCACGGTGATGTCCGCCGCCCCCCTCTCCTTCAGGAGCTCGACCACACGGGGAAAGAGGTAGCGGTGGGCGCCGGAAAGGCAGCTTAAGCCCACGATGTCCACATCCTCCTGGATGGCCGCGGCGGCGATCTGTTCCGGGGTCTGGTGGCAGCCCGTGTAGATCACCTCGAAGCCCGCATCCCGGAAACAGCGGGCGAGGATCCGCGCGCCCCGGTCGTGGCCGTCCAGGCCCGGTTTGGCCACCATGATCCGTATCTTTTTCTCCGCCATATCGTTCCCTCGTAATATTCCCCCTCCCCTTCATCCCCTCCCGCCAGGGGAGGGGAACAATTGAATCATTCTCCCGCCAGGGGAGGGGAACAATTGAATCATTCTCCCGCCAAGGGAGGGGAACAATTGAATCATTCTCCTGCCCGGGGAGGGGAAAATTGAATCATTCTCCCGCCAAGGGAGGGGAACAATTGAATCATTCTCCTGCCCGGGGAGGGGAAAATTGAATCATTCTCCTGCCCGGGGAGGGGCGATGATCGGGGCAATTTTTCCCACCGCTCTGCTCCCTCTCCCCTTGCGGGAGAGGGTCGGGGTGAGGGGGGAGTGATTGATTCCCTTTCTTCAATACAAGCCCGGGTCGCGGTATTCGCCGAAGGCCTCCCGATAGACGTCGCAGATCTCCTGCACCGTGGCGAGTTCCTTCACCGCCCGGATGCAGAAGGGCATCACGTTCTTCCCCGTTTTGCAGGCCTGTTTCAAGTCGTCGAGCTCCCGCCGGACGGCCCGGGAGTCGCGCCTCCGCTTCACGGCGGTTAGGCGGGCGATCTGCTCCTCCTCGACCCGTTCGTCGATGTCCTGGACGGGAATCTCCTGCTTCCCGCTGTGCGCGTATTTGTTCACGCCGACCATGGTCTTTTCGCCCGCATCGATCTGCTGCTGGAATCGATAGGCGGCGTCGGCGATCTCCAGCTGCGGGAACCCCTTTTCGATCGCCGCAACCATCCCGCCCATCGCGTCGATCTTCTCGATGTAGGCCCATGCCTCCCCCTCCATCTGGTTCGTCAGGGACTCGACGAAATAGGAGCCGGCAAGCGGGTCGATCGTGTTTGCGACGCCGGTCTCCTCGGCAAGAATCTGCTGCGTGCGCAGCGCGATCTCGACCGCGTGATCGGAGGGGAGGCAGAGCACCTCGTCGAGGGAGTTCGTGTGGAGCGACTGCGTCCCGCCGAGAACGGCCGCGAGCGCCTCGATAGCCGTCCGGACGACGTTGTTGTACGGCTGCTGTGCGGTGAGCGAGCAGCCGGCCGTCTGTGTGTGGAAGCGCATCCACCAGGAGCGGGGGTTCTTCGCGTGGAACCTCTCGCGCATCACCCGCGCCCAGATCCGCCTGGCCGCGCGCATCTTGCAGATCTCCTCGAAGAAATCGATGTGGGCGTTGAAGAAGAAGGAGAGCCGCGGGGCGAATTCATCCACGTCGAGCCCCTTGCGGCGGATGACGTCCTCGACGTACTCGATCCCGTCGCGCAGCGTGAAGGCCAGCTCCTGGATCGCCGTCGAACCCGCCTCCCGGATGTGGTAGCCGCTGATGCTGATCGTGTTCCAGTTCGGGACGTACTTCGCGCCGAATTCGACGGTGTCGCTGATCAGCCGGACCGACGGCTCCGGCGGGCACATGAAGGTCTTCTGGGCGATGAACTCCTTGAGCATGTCGTTCTGGATCGTCCCGCCGATCTGGGCGAGGGATACCCCCTTGCTCTCCGCCGCCGCGCAGTACATCGCCCAGAGGGCGGTCGCGGGAGGGTTGATCGTCATGGAGGTGGTCACCCGATCCATCGGGATCCCCTCCATCAGGGTCCGAAAATCGTCGAGGGTGTCGATTGCGACGCCGCAGCGGCCGCATTCGCCGCGCGCCTTCGGGGAGTCGCTGTCGTAGCCCATCAGCGTCGGGAAATCGAAGGCGGTGCTGAGGCCCGCATTGCCCTCCTTGAGGAGCATGTGCCAGCGGGCGTTGGTGTCCTTCGCGCTCCCCATGCCGGAAAACATCCGGAAGGTCCAGTAGCGGCCGCGGTAGCCGGTCGCCTGGTTGCCGCGGAGGAAGGGAAACTCGCCGGGCACGCCGATCTCCCGGGCGAAATCCGTTTTTTCAAGGTCTTCGGGTGTATAGAGACGTTTGATCTCAAGGTCGGAAACGGTGGAGCAGCGGGCCTTCCGATCGGGAATCTGCGCAACGGTTCGCCGCACCTCCTCTTCCCACCTGTCGGAGAGTTCTCTCGATTGATTCAGTGTATTTTTGGTGAAATAGACGGTCACCCAGTCACCACCTTCCAACAGGCTGTTGAAAAACGCCCGTCTGCTCAAGTTTTCCTCATCCTTCGCCGTTCAACGTACCATAAAGTACGCCTCACGACTCAGGATTTCGGGGGCCTTGCATCCGGACATTTTTGAACAGCCTGCAAAGCGCGGTATAAGTTCACGGATCGCAATCGCTCTCTATCGTGATAATGCAAAATCCCGAGGCGTGATGAAGCGGAATATCCCTATCCCAAACCCCCGTTCATTGTCAAGAAATTTCACCCGCCCCGGGGATGGGCCGGGTCAAGCCGGTGCGCGTGAATTCCGCTTGAAATCTCCGGCCGCACCGTTTAGAGTTGCGCCTCCGGGTTTTTGTATATTCCGAAAGGGGGAAAGGCCGATGGCACAGGATATTGAAAGGGCGGAGGGGCTGAGTCAGGAGGAGCTGGTCCGGCTGGTGGTCGATTTCTTCCACCGAACGATGGTCCACCACACCCTCTGGTTTGCCGAGGTGGAGCATCAGATGGGGATGGCCAAGGCGCTGGAGCTCTTGGGGGCGGTCTGGGAGAAGAGCAGCGCCATCCAGATGAAGCGGCTCTCCGAGGCGTTCGGCTTCGAGATGGAAAACGGCGTCCCGAAGGCGCTCGCCGCGATGCCGAAGGAGAAGCTGCTGCTGCTGCTCGGCGATCTGGGGAAGAACTGGCTCGTCGGCGACGGCGTCTGGTTCCAGGCGGTCGAGGCGGGCTACGGAATCTGGGACGCCAAGCGCTGCAACGACTCCTGCTGGGCCCGCTTCTCCCCGTTCGAGGCATGGTCGATCCGGCGGTTCCTCGGCCTGCCGGAGAATCCGGGGCTTCCCGGCCTGAAGAAGGCGCTCGGTTTCCGCCTCTACGCCGGGATCAACGTCCAGTCGATCGTCGAAGAGGGGCCGGGGAGCCTCCTCTTTAGGATGGACAACTGCCGCGTCCAGGCGGCGCGGAAGAAGAAGGGGCTCGATGATTATCCCTGCAAATCCGGCGGCCTCGTCGAGTACCGAACCTTCGCCGAGCAGATCGATCCAAGGATCCGGACCGCCTGCATCGCCTGCCCGCCCGACGCACACCCCGACGACTGGTTCTGCGCCTGGCGCTTCACGCTTTAATTAGGGACAGAGCCCTATTATTTCGCGAAATAATAGGGCTCTGTCCCTAATTAAACAATGCGCGCTTCCGGAATCACGATTCCCAAAGCTCTCGGGAATGCAGACCCTTATTCACCCCCACCCTGCCCTCCCCCGTCAAGGGGGAGGGGGATTATTGATCTTCGTCAAAGGGGCGGAGTTTTTGTACTTCTTATGCCGTCGTCACTCCTGGACGTTGTCCCGGATGTATTGAATGATATCTTCCGTGGAGGCGCCGGGGAGAAAGATCTCCAATACGCCGGACTCCTTCAGCGCGGGAATGTCGTTTACGGGGATGATCCCCCCTCCGAAAACAAGGATGTCCGCGGCGCCTCTCTCCCGGAGGATCTGAACCACCTTCGGAAAGAGCTTGTTGTGCGCACCGGAGAGGCTGGAGAGCCCGACGATATCGACCCCCTCCTGAATCGCGGCGCTTGCAATCTGTTCGGGCGTCTGCCGGATCCCGGTGTAGATCACCTCCATGCCGGCGTCTCTGAGCGCCCGGGCGATTACCTTGGCGCCCCGGTCGTGGCCATCCAGTCCCGGTTTCGCAATGAGTACTCGAATCTTCCGCGCCATCGCTTGCCTCCCTCTCCTTTAATTAGGGACAGAGCCCTATTAATTCCGAATTAATAGGGCTCTGTCCCTAATTAGATTGACGGTATTCTCCGAAGATCTCCCGGAGCGCGTCCGAAATCTCGCCCAGAGAGGCATAGGCCTTGACCGCCTCCAGGATGGGCGGAACGACATTGTCCGTTCCCTGGGCCGCCTTTTTCAGCAGCGCGAGGGTCTCCTTAACTTTTGCGTTGTCCCGCTCTTTTTTGACCCTGGAGAGTTTTTCCTTTTGATACTCCTCCACCTCCGGCCGGATGCGGAGGATGTCCGTCAGCGGTTTTTCCTCCATCTGAAACCGGTTGATCCCGACGACGATCCGCTTATTCGCCTCGATCTCCTTCTGATACTGATAGGCGCTCTCCCCAATCTCCTTCTGGATATAGCCCGATTCGATGGCCTGGATCGCACCTCCCATCGCCTCGATCTTTTTGATATACTCGACCGCCTTACCCTCGATTTCGTTGGTAAGCGCCTCCACAACATAGGAGCCTCCCAGCGGGTCGACCATGTCGGCAACCCCGCTTTCGTAGGCGATGATCTGCTGGGTTCGGAGTGCGAGCCTCACCGAATCCTCGGTCGGCAGCGCATAGGCCTCGTCCCTGGAGTTGGTATGGAGGGATTGGGTTCCGCCGAGCACCGCGGCCATCGCCTGAAAGGCAACACGGACCACATTGTTGTCGGGCTGCTGCGCGGTCAGCGAACAGCCTGCCGTCTGCGTATGAAACCGCAGCATGCAGGACTCCTCTTTTTTGGCCTTGAAGCGCTCTTTCATGATGGTCGCCCAGAGCCTTCGGGCGGCCCGGAATTTTGCGACCTCTTCGATGAAATTGTTGTGGCAGCAGAAAAAGAACGCGATCCGGGAGGCGACGGTATCGACATCCAGCCCCGCCTGAATGGCGGCCTCCAGATAGGCGATGCCGTCGGCCAGCGTGAACGCCACTTCCTGGACGGCGGTGCAACCGGCCTCGCGCATGTGGTAGCCGCTGACGCTGATCGAATTCCACCGGGGAACGCGGTTCTTGCAGAAGGCAAAGATGTTGGTGACGATCCGCATCGATTCGTGGGGCGGAAAGATATAGGTCCCCCGGGCCGCATATTCCTTCAGGACGTCGTTCTGGATGGTCCCCTGCAGAAGGTCGCTCTTCACCCCCTGTTTTTCGGCAACCGCAATGTACATCGCCATCAGGATCGCGGCCGTCGAATTGATCGTCATCGACGTGGAGACCTTGTCCATCGGGATGCCGTCGAACAGGATCTCCATGTCTTGCAGCGTATCGATCGCCACGCCGACCTTCCCGACCTCTCCGTCGGAGAGGGGGTGGTCGGAATCGTAGCCGATCTGCGTCGGAAGGTCGAAGGCGACGCTCAGGCCGGTCTGTCCCTGGTTCAACAGATATTTGTAGCGGTTGTTGGTCTCCTCCGCCGTCGCAAATCCAGCGTACTGGCGCATGGTCCAGAAACGCCCCCGGTACATGGTGGGCTGAACCCCGCGCGTAAACGGAAATTCCCCGGGAAACCCCAGCTCCCGGCAGTAATCGGCGCCTTCGACGTCGAGCGGGGTGGAGAGATTTTTCAACGCGATATGGGAGGTGGTTTGGAAAGAGGGTTGCCGTTCGGGTGATTTCGAGACGGCCTTGTTCAGCGTGGTTTTCTCCCAGCGCTCCAGCTCTTCACGAATGCGATCGGACATGGGTGACTCCCTCTTCAAATTTGGTGTGGATTTTTACGCGTGCATGCTATCTAACACAGTTTACCATAAATACAACCGAAAAAAGAGAGATTCCTGTTGCGCGGAATCTCTGAATATGTGACGATTCTATCCATCTCATCCGGGATTCGATAGCATTTTTTCACCGCACGCAAACGGCGGCGTAAAAAGGACGCATGAAACCGCATCGGCGCTTGAAGGCAGGGAAACGCGATGTCCGACATTTTGGATAACGATCATCCGGTTCTGGAAAACCCGCGGGAAGATTTCTTCTGCGATGAATTGCTGACCCGCCCCCGGCCCGAAATCGGAAAGATCCTGGTCACCGGCGCCTCCGGATACATCGGCGGCAGGCTGGTGCCGGAACTGCTGGCCCGCGGATACCAGGTCAGGGCGATGGTGCGGCTTGCCTCCCCCGCGTATGAGGCGCTATGGCCCGGCGCGGAAATCGTCGTGGCGGATACCCTCCATCCGGAGAGCCTGCACGCGGCCATGCAGGATGTCCACACGGCCTATTACCTGATTCACTCGCTGCTTCTCGGACCCGATAAGTTTGAGGAGGCCGAGATTGAGGCCGCCGCCAATTTCCGCAGAGCCGCCGAACGGGCCCGGGTTTCGCGCATCATCTATCTTGGCGGCCTGGGCGATACGCGCAGCAAGCTTTCGGATCACCTGCGCAGCAGGATGAAGGTTGCCGAGGAGCTGGCCGGCGGCAATGTACCGGTCACCGTCCTGCGGGCGGCGATCATTGTGGGGTCCGGCAGCGCCTCCTATGAGATCATCAAACATCTGGTGAAAAACCTCTTCGTCATCCTGATTCCCCGCTGGGCCAAGAACAAATGTCAGCCGGCCGCGATCCGCGACGTGATTAAATACCTGGTCGGCTCGCTGGAGACGCCCGAAACGACGGGAATGCACCTGGACATCGGCGGCGTCGATATCTTGACCTATGAAGAGATGCTGAAAGGAATGGCGGAGATCCTTGGGGTAAAAAGGATTTTTCTGCCCTCCCCGTTCTCGGGCATCGGATTCCTCTCCTATGTGGCCAGCCTGATTACGCCGGTTCCGGCGGCGATCACCGTCTGCCTGATGAGCGGGCTGGCCAATGAGGTCGTCTGTCAGGACCAAAAGGCCAGGGAGTTGATCCCCTTTGAACCGTTGACGTACAGGCAGAGCATCGTCAAGGCCCTCTCCCGGGAGGAGCAGGACCAGGTTCGCTCCCGATGGTCGGACGCCTATCCGCCCGCCCACGAGCTGGCCGTAAAGCTGCATGAACTGGGCGGATCGCCGGCATACACCGCCTCCTACTCGCTTTTCAGCGACAAGAGCGCCGCGGCCCTCTTCCGGTCCGTTTGCGAGATCGGGGGCGAGGAGGGGTGGTTCTATCACAGCTGGATGTGGCGCATGCGGGGCGGCATCGACCGGCTTCTCTTGGGGGTCGGGATCTCCCGCGGGCGGAGAAGCCCTTCAAAACTGGCGGTTCACGACGTCATCGACTTCTGGCGGGTTGAGGATCTCCAACCCGACCGAAGACTTCTGTTGCGGGCGGAGATGAAGCTGCCCGGCAAGGCCTGGCTCGAATTCATGATCCAACAGCAGGGGAACGGCAACGTGCTGTCGGTGACCGCCCACTACGACACCCGAAGTCTGTTCGGCCGCCTCTACTGGTACCTGATGCTTCCGTTCCACCATTTCATTTTCACCGACCTGATCCATCAGATCGAAAAGCGGAATTACAACAAAGTAAGATGAAACCGCTCCCTATTTTACAATCCGGCGATGCGGCCTGTTACCGGACGACCCCTCCCCGGATCCCGCTGCCTAAAAGGGAATGGGAGCGGGCTTCATATGCGATTTGTGTTGCCATCTGATATGCTGTGTTCAATCGATGCTCCGTTTCTGTGGTCGGTGATCCGGCGTGATCCGGGCCGCAAAACCTCCGCCCTTCTGATCAAACTCGCAACATGTTTCAACAGAAAAAGGATCCATCAGAAATGATAGCGGATTCCCAGACCGATGGCATTCGACGCCCCCTGGGCGTCATTGATGAGACCGTATATCCCGGAACGGTGGTGAATGCGGGTGACAAGGCTCCAGCGGGGATGGCGGGGAAGCGCGAAGGTGAATTCCAGCATCAGGTAGTTCAGCAGGGGATTCGTCTTTTCGTCGTCGTACTTTTCTTCGAACGCCGGCGTTTCCGTAGCCAAAGAGAGCCCTTCGCCGATGGCGAAACTGGTTTTGAGCGTGTCGTTCCAGGGGAAAGAGAGCCAGCGCGCGACCAATACCGCGTTGAATTCCCAGTGATGCTGGCCCGAAAGGTGCTTGGCGATCTGCCCTTCCAGTTCGAAGTCGATTTTTTGCCACAGGTTCCCGATTTTTTGCCCGACCGCGACGGTGGCGAACCGGTATTCACGATCGAGGTCTGCCGTGAAAACTGCCGTTTCGGCCAGCGCCCCGTCCGTCATGACGGCGCCGTAAACGGTGATGTGACGCTCCCTGGATTCCTCCGCAAGGGCCAGGGAGAGGGGGGGGGAAAGGACCAGGAGAAACAGGCATAGGATTTTCAGGGACATGGCGTCGACCCCGCCTTCCGGTCAAGGGACAGTGGTTTCACACCCGCGGGCCGTTTTCATCCGCTGCTGTGCCAGTACGCGGCGGGCAGAGGGTGCCTCCGCTCAGGTTCTGTGCCTGAACGGCGCCACTATACGGGAATGGTTGGTGGGTGTCAAGATGATGCGGGGTGAAGTTTTTCCCGGTTGATCAAATGGGGAAATCGCGATAGAAGGGGGCAAAACGCAACTGCGGTGTGAAAGGAAATCGCGTTATAGTAGCGTCGCCGACGGGGGAACCGCCGGTGCGGAGGAGAGAGGGTCGATGGCCGCGGACAACAGCTCGGCTTTCAATTACCGGACGATCGCGGGGACGGACCGCCTTTCCCGCCACGCGCTGGGTCGGGCGGTGGATATCAACCCGCGGGAAAACCCGGCCGTTTACCCGGACGGCCGGATTGCCCCTGCAGGGGCGGTCTATCGTCCCGGCAGTCCGGGGACCTTCACGGACGAGCATCCGGCGGTTTGCGCATTCATCGAGCGGGGCTGGCGCTGGGGGGGCGATTTCGACCACGTGCGGGATTACCACCATTTCGAGAAGTAGGGAAATAGGGGGACAGCTCCCCTATTTCCTGCGGAAAAAATAGGGGAGCTGTCCCCCTATTTTAAAGGGGCGCATTTTGATGGAAGAACCGAGAATCAAGGTCGGGATCTGCGACGGCTATCCCGAAATCCGGGGGCGGTTCAACGGCCGTTACCGGTCGGGGGAGGTGTCGCTGGAGGGCGATTTTTCCGCCCATCCGGCCGAAGACGCCGTCGCCATGCACGACGCCTTCGGCAGGGAGATCCTCCGGGGGCAGGAGATCCGGCTGAGCCCCGCAAACGGTGCCACATTCACCCTCCATGAGGTGACGATCGGCGTCCGGTTCCACTGGGAACGCCGGGAGGAGCAGACCTTTCCCGGAGAGCTGGCGCTTCTGGCGGCGGGCGGCGGAAAGGTCACCGCCGTCAATGAGCTCCCCGTGGAGGCGTACCTTGCGAGCGTCGTCTCGTCGGAGATGGGCAGCGAGGCGCCGTCCGAATTCCTGAAGGCGCACGCCATCGCCTCTCGGAGCTGGCTCGTCTCGATGCTCCGGCGCAAGGAGCGGGAAGCCGGGGAGGACCGCGCGGCAGAACGCACGCTCCGGCGCGAGGGGGAGATCATCCGCTGGTACGACCGCGAGGATCATGACCTCTTCGACGTCTGCGCCGACGACCATTGCCAGCGCTATCAGGGAATCACCGGCCTGGCGGCCGGGCAGGCAGCGGAGGCTGTCCGGGCGACGCGGGGCGTCTTTCTGCTCCGGGACGGGGAGATCTGCGATGCCCGCTACCACAAGGCGTGCGGCGGTCTGACCGAGGATTACGCGACCTGCTGGGAGGAGAAGACGGTACCCTACCTCTCCCATATCTCCGACGCCGCGGCGCCCCACGCGCCGGTCCGGACGGAGGCGGATGCGGAGCGCTGGATCCTCGGCTGTCCGGATGTCTACTGCCACACCAACGATCCGGATCTGTTGAAGAAAATCCTCCCTGCGTTCGACCGGGAGACGGCCGATTTCTTCCGCTGGCAGGTGGGCTATGCGCGGGAGGAGCTGGAAGGAATCCTGCGCGAAAAATCGGGGATCGACTTCGGCGTTTTACAGAACATCACACCCCTCGAACGCGGCCCCTCCAGCCGGATCCGGCGTCTCGGGGTCGAGGGGAGCAAAGCCTCGGTCGTCGTCGGGAAAGAGCTGGAGAT